>JASGGD010000111.1:0-16325 GCA_047605225.1 Novosphingobium sp. | reverse complement strand
GGGCGGTTTATGCTGCCCTGGATTGCTTCGCTACGCTCGCAATGACGAAGTGTGGAAGCGGGGCTAATCCGCGCCGAACTGCGCCATCATGTCCATGAAATCGCGCGCGGCGTTGCGCTCGTCCTCGGTCTTGAAGGCCACGTCGAGGTCGGGCGCGGAGCCGAGGATGTACATGAAGGTCCAGAGCGCGAAGCGGCGGCCCTTGTCCGTCTCCATGCCGAAATCGACCTTCATCCGCTCGATCCCGGCCTCGAGTCCGGAGGGCGTCACGGCGGAGAGGTCTTCGGTGGCGAAGTAGCGGCGCAGCTGGTCGTCGAAATCCATGCGCAGCCCCTTAGCAGGCGCCTAGCTGCGGTTCCAGCCGCAGCACCCGCAGAACACCGGATAGGCGACCGCGCCCCAGGCGCTGGCAATGAAGCCGATGAAGAACACGCTCCAGCCCAGCCCCCAGTTCTCGCCGAGAACCACGTCCGCCAGCGCCGCCAGCGTGATGCAGATGAAGAACAGTTCCACGCCGATGAAGACGATCTTGAACGGCTTCAAGGCCCCGGAAAACTTCTTCGGACTGACAGGGATTCCCTTGTCCACCGTGCGATACTCCCGAAGTTTCTTGTCTTTCTACAAGGAATATATCGCGCATTCCTTGCTGGTTCCATCGGGAGTTTGCAGGCGGCGGCGTTCAATCTTGGGACGACAGCACTTTCGCGAAAGCCGCAGCGTCGGTGTTGCCGCCGGACAGAATGACGGCGGTGCGCTCCCCCAGTTCCACCTTGCCGGCCAATACCGCCGCGAGGGCAGCCGCGCCGCCTGGCTCAAGGACAAGACGCAGCTTCGCAAAGGCAAGCCGCTGCGCCGCACGCACTTCGGCGGGCGTCGCCACCACGCCGAACGGGCATCGTTCCTTCAGGATCGCGAAATTGATCGGCCATGTACCGGGCGTTTGCAGCGCGTCGCAAGGCGTCGGCGGCGCATCCGGGCCGACGCGCTGGATCGTCCCGCTGGCGAGCGAGTGGCATACGTCGTCCCAGCCTTCGGGCTCTACCGGCACGATCCGGGCATCGGGACAGGCAAGGACGAGGCCCGCCGTCAGCCCGCCACCGCCACAGGGCGCGACGATCAGGTCCGGCCCGGCAAGGCCCTGATCGGCCAACTGCTCGGCGATCTCGATGCCGGTCGAGCCCTGACCCTCGATGATCCACGGATCGGCATAGGCGTGGACGAGCGTAGCGCCGCGCTGCGCGCAAAGGGCTTGAGAAACTTCGTCCCGGTCCTCGCCGCCTGGACGGTCGTAGAGCACCACTTCGGCGCCGAGCGCGCGGGTGTTGGCCAGCTTCACCTCGGGTGCGTCCACCGGCATGACGATGGCGGCCTTGATGCCGAGCCGCCGTGCGGCCCAGGCGACACCCTGCGCGTGATTGCCGCTGGAGACGCCGACGACGCCGCGCGCGCGCTCTTCCTCGCTCAGCGCGGAGAGGCGGTGCCAGGCGCCGCGAATCTTGAAGGCGCCGACCGGCTGCAGGCTCTCGGCCTTGCACCAGATCGTGCAGCCGTCGACTTCGAGCGGGAGCAGCGGGGTACGGGGGAGGATTTCCCCTAGTTTGCCGGCGGCCAAGGTTGCACCTGCAAAGGTGGGGAGTCGGGAGGAGGTCATCCTAAACATCTTTTCAACAGCTATCCGCCTATCAAATTCAGCCTGCTCAGGGTTCAGGCGCGTGCCTCTTTATTTCTGGCAGAGTAACCTTACAGATGCCGCAATCCTGATGATTGTCCCGATTTTCCGCGTTGTTCAATCGTGCGGTGGGTTCTCGATCATCTCTTCTTTCGCGCTCTCGCCCATGCCGTGCCTGAGCACCATCGGCAGCTGCGAGAACGTGAAAAGGAACGATAGCACGGTGAAGCCCCAAAGCTTGGCCTGCAGCCACATGTCGAAGCTGACGGTATAGACTAGCACCGTGTTCAGCACCGCCAGCACCAGGAAGAACCACGCCCAGTTGCGCGACAGCTTCAGCCAGCCGGTATCGTCCAGTCCCTCGAACGCGGCTTGAAGCAGGTATTTGAGCATCGCCTTGCCGCGCCACAGGCCCACGAACAGTACGGCCGAGAACATCAGGTAGACGGCGGTTGGCTTGAGCTGGATGAAGATGGCGTTGCGAAACACCACGGTCAGCGCCCCGAAGCCGAGGATCAGCACCGTCGTCAGCCACAGCATCGGCGAGACATGACCGAGGCGCCATTTCGAGACGATCAGCGCCGCCACGGTCGCGATCATGAAGGCGATCGTGCCCTTGATGACGGCGGTGACGGTGGCGATCGGGTTGCCGTCCCCCTCGGGCGAAAAGTGCCGGTAGGCGAGGAAGAACACCAGCAACGGCCCGAAATCGACGACGAGGTTCAGCCACGAACTCTTGGGTTTCTTTTCGGCGGCGCTCATCACGCGATCCCCGCGATGACCCGCGCGAGCAGGTCGGGGTTGAAGGGGCGCAGGTCGTCGATCTTCTCGCCGACGCCGATGGCGTGGATGGGCAGGCCGTACTGCTCCGCCGCCGCGACGAGGACGCCGCCGCGTGCGGTTCCGTCCAGCTTGGTCATGATGAGGCCGGAGACGCCCGCCACTTCCTTGAAGATCTCGATCTGCGAAAGCGCGTTCTGGCCGTTGGTGGCGTCCAGCACCAGCACCACGTCATGCGGGGCGGCCGGGTTCAGGCGGCCGAGGACGCGGCGGATCTTGGCCAGTTCGTCCATCAGTTCGCGCTTGTTCTGGAGGCGCCCGGCGGTATCGACGATCAGCGCGTCGATGCCCTGCTCGGTGGCGGCCTTGAGGCCGTCGAACACGATCGAGGCGGGGTCGCCGCCTTCGGGGCCGGTGACGATGGGGATCGACAGACGATCCGCCCAGACCTTGAGCTGGCCGATAGCGGCGGCGCGGAAGGTGTCGCCCGCCGCCAGCATGACCGAATAGTCCTGCTCCTGGAACAGGTGCGCCAGCTTGGCGATCGTGGTGGTCTTGCCCGAGCCGTTGACGCCGATCACGAGGATCACCTGCGGGCGCGGGAAGGCGACGATGTCGAGTGGCTTGGCGACGGGGCGCAGGATTTCGGCGATCTCGCGCGCGACGACTTCCATGATGGCGCGTTCGTCGGCGTCACGCTCGAAGCGTTCCTCGGCCAGCCGGTCGCGGATGCGCGCGGCGGCGCGGGGGCCGAGATCGGACATGATGAGCGCATCTTCCAGCGCATCGAGCTGTGCCGGGGTCAGGCGGTTGCCGCCGCCGATGCCGGCAAGATTGCCCGCGAGGCGCTGCGAAGTCTGGCGAAAGCCTCCGAAGAGACGGTCGGACCAGTCGCTTGCAGCCTGGTCAGGGGTACTCATGCTTCCAGCATTCCTTCGACTATTCTTGCCGGGATCACCTCCACCAGCGCGCCGGGCGGCGTGCCGGGGGGCACCCGGACGGGCGCGAAGTCGGCCGCGTGGCCGCTCCCGCCCTTTTCGGCGAGCACCCATAGCGGCAAGCCCAGATGCGCGGCAAGCCACGATGCGCGGGTTTCCGCGACCTTTGCGCGTAGCTCCGCAGCGCGTGCGCGGATCGTGGCGTGCTCCACCTGCGGCATGCGCGCGGCGGGAGTGCCGGGGCGCTGTGAGTACGGGAAGACGTGGCCGTGGACGACGCCCAGCGCCTCGATGATCGACAGGTTGGCGGCGTGGGCTTTGTCGTCCTCGGTGGGGAAACCGGCGATGAGGTCGGCGCCGATGGCGATCTCGGGGCGGCGGGCGCGCAGGGCTGCGACGAGGTTCACCGCGTCGGCGCGCGAATGGCGGCGCTTCATGCGCTTGAGGATCAGGTCGTGGCCATGCTGCAGCGAGAGGTGGACATGCGGCATGACCCGCGCCTCGGAGGCGAGGAGGTCGAACAGCACCTCGTCCACCTCGGCCCCGTCGATCGAGGAAAGGCGCAGGCGCGGCAGGTTCGGGATGCGGGCGAGGATCGCCTCTGCCAGCGCGCCGAGGCGGGGCTCGCCGGGAAGGTCGCCGCCCCATGAGGTGAGATCGACGCCGGTAAGGATCACTTCCTGCACGCCCGAGTCGAAGTGGCGGGCGACGTCGTCCAGCACTTGCGCCACGGTGCGCGAGCGGCTCGGGCCGCGGCCTTGCGGGATGACGCAGAAGGTGCAGGCGTGGTCGCAGCCGTTCTGGACCTGCACGAAGGCGCGGGTGTGGACGCGGGTTTCCGGCGCTCGCGTGGCGAGCGGTACGTTCCAGGCGCGCGGGTCGAGCTTGGCGGTGTTGGCGATGAGGCCGTCCACCTCGGGCATCGCGGCCAGCGCCTCGCGTTCCACTTCGGCGGCGCAGCCGGTGACGAGCAGGCGCGCGTCGGGACGGGCCTTGCGGGCGCGGCGGATCGCCTGCCGGGTCTGGCGCACGGCCTCCGCCGTGACCGCGCAGGAGTTTATGACGACAAGGTTGTCCGCCTCTCCCAGCATGCCGCGCAGGGACTCGCTCTCCGCGAGGTTCAGGCGGCAGCCGAGCGAGTGGACCTCGACGGTCAAATGGGGATCCTGATGTGTGCCCCGAAGTCTGCGGCGTCGAACGAGCCGCGAAACGCCTCGGTCGCGGGGCCGGTCATGACGATCTCGTTGTCCTCGCGCCACTCGATGACGAGCGGCCCGCCGGGCAGCGTCACGGTGACGCGGCGGTCGACGAGCCCGCGCTTCATCGCGCCGATCGCGGTGGCGCAGGCGCCGGTGCCGCAAGCGCGGGTGAGGCCCGCGCCGCGTTCCCACACGCGCAGGGTGATCGACGAGTCAGAGGTGATCGCGGCGACGTTGACGTTGATGCGCTCGGGGAACAGCGGGTCCGTTTCGATCATCGGGCCGATGCGCGCCATGTCGATCGCGTAGGGATCGGCGACGAAGAAGATGACGTGCGGGTTGCCGACATTGACCGCGATCGGGTTCACCAGTTCCTCCCACGCGACCGGCATGGAGAAGGTGTCCATGGCGTAGGCGAGGGGGATCGTGTTCCAGTCGAAGCGCGGCTTGCCCATCTGGACGCTGATGCCGCCATCGGTGGGCGTGGAAGTGACGAGGCCGCCGAGCGTCTCGATCCGGGCAGGCTCGCCGTGCAGCAGGCCGACCGCGCGGGTGGCGTTGCCGCAAGCCTCGACCTCGCTGCCGTCGGCGTTGAAGATGCGCATGCGGAAGTCGGCGTCCATCGAGGGTTCGAGGACGATCAGCTGGTCGCAGCCGATCCCCGTATGCCGGTCCGCCAGCGCCGAGGCGAAGGCGGCGTCCACCGGGGGCAGGGGGCGCATGCTACCGTCGAGCACGATGAAGTCGTTGCCCAGGCCGTGCATCTTCGTGAAGTCGATCCGCATGGGCGCGATTTAGGTCGTGCGGGGGGGAAGGTCAATTTCCCCTGCCGCTTTCGTCATCCCCGACTTGATCCGTGACCGGTGGCTGTCTTTAGGCGAATGCGTTCGGCGAGACGCCTTGCCGAGAGCAAGGTCGTTCACGGCCAGCGGTCCCGGATCAAGTCCGGGATGACGTCAGGCGCGCTTCACTTCCGGCGCTTCATCCGGGGCGACCTCGGCTTTCGGTTCCTCCCCCAGCCATTCGCCGAGCTCGGCGGCGGGGCGGGGGCGGCCGTAGAGGTAGCCCTGTCCGGTGATGCCGCCGTACTGGCGCAAGTGGTCGAGCACGTCCTGCGTCTCGATGCCCTCGGCCGTTACCGGCATGTGCAGCCCTTCGCCCAGCGTCGCCACGGCGCGCACGATGGCGGCGCTGTCCTGGTCGTCGATCAGGCTGGAGACGAAACTGCGGTCGATCTTGATGCGGTCAAACGGCAGCTGCCTTAGCTGCCCGATCGAGCTGTAGCCGGTGCCGAAATCGTCGAGGCTGATGCGGATGCCCTGATTCTTGAGGCTCGTCACCAAGGTGCGGACCTGCCCGAGATTTTGATGCAGGCAGCTTTCGGTGATTTCCACTTCGAGCCGTTGCGGCGGGAAGTTCGCCTCCACCAGCATGCGCAGCAGTTTCTGTGCGAACCACGGGTCGCGCAGCTGGATGGGCGAGATGTTGACCGCCAGCGTCAGCTTCGGGTCCCACAGTTTCGCGTCTTCCAGCGCCTGCGCGATGACGCTGCGCGAGAGTTCGGCGATGGCGCCGATCTCTTCGGCGACGGGGATGAAGATGTCGGGCGCGACGATGCCGAACTGCGGCGAGTCCCAGCGCGCCAGCATCTCGAAGCCGGTCAGTTCGCCGGTCTCCAGATCGACCTGCTGCTCGTAGAACGGTACGAATTCGCCGCGCGGGATACCGGCGCGGATGCCCGCCTCCAGATCGGCGCGGAAGCGGATCTCGTGCGCCATCTGCGGCTCGAACCACGAGAACTGGTTCCGGCCCTGACGCTTGGCGTGGTACATGGCGACGTCGGCCATCTCCAGCAGCGCCTGCGAGGTGGTAGTGCGCGATTCCGCGCGGGCTAGGCCGATCGAGGCAGTGACGTCGATCGTCGTCGTGCTGGCGCGCGAGCCTTCGGCGATTACCTGCACAAGCGCGGCAGCGATGCCGTCGACGGTCTCGCTGCGATGGGGCTCGAAGGAAACGGCGACGGCGAATTCATCGCCGCCGATGCGGCCGATCACGGCGCTGTCGGGAAGCGCGGCGGTGATGCGGCGGGCACATTCCACCAGCAGGCGATCGCCGGTGGCGTGGCCGTTGTAGTCGTTGACCTGCTTGAAGTTGTCGAGGTCGATCATCAGCACCGCCACGGCCTGCCCGGCGGTGACGCTGCGGTCGATCAGGGCATCGACGCTGAGGTTGAAGCTGCGGCGGTTGTGGAAGCCGGTGAGCGAATCGGTCTCGGCCAGACGCCGCGCCTCGCGCTCGGCGGCCTTGCGCAGCATGATCTCCTCGCACAGCTCGCGGTAGCGGCTCCAGCCGAAGATGATGATCGCGATGTTCAGCAGGAAAGCGTTGAGTAGGAAATTGTCCGGCCCCGGCCCCTGTCCGGCCAGCGAACTGACGACGGCCGGGCCGATCTCGCTGCCGGTGGCGACGAAGAGAATGATCGCCGCTGTGACGATGCCGAGCGCGACGATGTCGATCTCGCTGCGTTCGGTGTCACGCCCGGAGGAAAGGAAACTGGCTGCCTGCACGAATGTGCCCCCTCCAAGGGCGTAAGGTCTAAGCCACTGGAGCTACGCAGTTCCTCTGAAATAACGGTTAACACGAAGGCCCCGGTCTGCGCATGCGGACCGGGGCCTTGCGGGATTGCAGCATTTTAATCGGCGCGGTTCACATCTTCAGGCCGATCTCGCGCAGGCGCTCCTGCAGGTAGTCATCGGCAGTGATCGAGACCGGGTAGCGGTCCGGATTTGCCTCGCTCACGCACTGGGGCAGGGTGACGAAGGGGAAGTCGCTGCGCAGGTGCAGGAAGAACGGCATCGAATAGCGGCTGTGTCCGGCGCGCGCGCCCTCGGGGTTGCGAACGCGGTGCGTGGTCGAGGGCAGGACGTGGTTGGTCAGGCGCTGCAGCATGTCGCCGATGTTGACGACGATCGCGCCCTCGGGCGGGGCGACCGAGAGCCAGCGGCCGTCCTTCGAGAGCAGTTCGAGGCCCGCTTCCTGCGCGCCGAGCAGCAGGGTGATGAGGTTGATGTCCTCATGCGCTCCCGCGCGGATGGCACCGCCCGATTCGGCGGAGACGGGCGGATAGTGCAGCAGGCGCATCACCGAGTTGCCGTCCTCGATCGCCGGGTCGAACCAGTTGGCGTCAAGGCCGAGGTCGACGGCGATGGCCGAGAGAACCTTGGCGCCCGCCTCGTCGAACTGGGCGTAGAGTTCGCGGAAGGTCTCTTCGAAGCCCTCCACCTCGGTCGGCCAGATGTTCGGCGGCATCGAGGCGGCGAGCGGGGAATCGGCAGGAACGTCGCGGCCGACGTGCCAGAATTCCTTGAGGTCCTTCTCGGTCGCGCCCTTGGCGACTTCGGTGCGGAACGGGGTGTAGCCGCGGGCGCCGCCTTGCCCGGCGATGAAGTATTTCCGCTTGGTCTCGACGGGGAGGGCGAAGAATTCCGCTGTCTTGGCCCAGGCCTGGTCGATCAGGCCCTGGTCGATGCCGTGGTCGCGGATCATCGCGAAGCCGAAGGTGCGGAAGCTCTCGCCAATGCGCGCGGGCAGGTCGGCGCTGTCGGCCACGAGGCTGAGGACGGGGATTTGTGCGAGGTCCATGGTAGTGCAATCCGTAACGAGTCGGTATGCCGCCCCTTTAATCGTCCCGGTGGCAACAGTCTAATCGCGGCGGGATTTGGCGATGGAAGGTGCGCGCATGGCATACTGGCTGATGAAGTCTGAACCGGATGCATACGGCTGGAACGACCTCGTGAAGGAAGGCGAGGGCACCTGGGACGGCGTGCGCAATCACCGCGCCGCCAACAACCTGCGCGCCATGGAAGTAGGCGACGAGGTGTTCTTCTACCACTCCAACATCGGCAAGGAGATCGTCGGCATCGCCACGGTGAGCAAGGCCGGGATCACCGATCCCAGCGATCCCGAAGGCAAGTGGGCGGCGGTCAAGGTGAAGCCGGTGCGCAAGCTGAAGCGGCCGGTGACGCTGGCGCAAGTGAAGGGCGATCCCAAGCTCGCGGAGATGGAACTGGTGAAATTCTCGCGCCTGTCGGTGGCGGTGGTGACGCCCGAGGAGTGGGACTACGTGCTGGGGCTGGCGGGCGAGTGAGTGCGGTGGGGGCTTCGACAAGCTCAGCCTGAGCGGGATTTAAAGACTGGCTCTCAACACCGCTCAGGCTGAGCTTGTCGAAGCCCCCGCAGGCTGTCTCCCGTAACGCACGTTTCGGCGCAGGCGCGCGAAACTTCGCGGCGGAGCAGCGTGTTCTCTTCACGTGACGGCGGTGAGATGTTTTGCCGCTGAACTTAGGAGATGCCGCCGTGGGTGAACTCAAGGACACCGTGAAGGGCCTGGGCAACGAGATTGCCGGTAACATCAAGCAGGCCGCAGGCAAGGCTCGCAACGATCCGGCCCAGCAGGCCGAAGGCAAGGCCCAGGAAAAAAAGGGCGAGCTTCAGCAGGGCATCGGCAAGGTCAAGGGCGCACTCGGCGACCGGGTCTGACCTGACCTCTTCCTGACGGAAAACCAGCGAAAGGGCTGCCTTGGGGCGGCCCTTTTTCTTTGGCTTTCCGACGCTTGCGAGAGCGAATCGTCCCGTTTCGGGAAGGGTACTTCAAGCGCTTTGCGTAGTGGTAAACAAATCGTTAACTGCCGCATTATGCGAAGCATGACACGTCGCGCACTCGTCCTCACGCAGGAGTCGGCCGGGCACTGGTTCCGTCGCTCGCTGCCGCCTCACGTCTTCACCGAATCGCTCGATGAGGAAGACGAGAATGTGGAGGCGGCGCGCAAGTGGCGGCTCTCTGGCGGTGACTGGCGCGGGTTCCTGACGGCCTATTGCGCCAGCTTCGTGGCGATCACGCTGTTCATCGCCTGATCGATACCAGCGCTAGGAGCGGGTGGGGGGTTAGCCCGCGCTGGGGCACTTCTCGGCGCGGAACAGCAGGTAGCCCAGCCAGGCTGAGGCGAGGCAGCACAGCGAGACGACCAGCAACTGCTGCGCCACCGCAACGCCCATCAGCGTCATCACGCCGGTCGCCAGCGAGCCGACCACCATCGCGCCCGAATTGACGATGTTGTTCGCCGCGATCGTGCGGGCGGTCTGCGACTTGGGCACGAAAGTCGTCAGGAAGGCGTAGAGCGGCACCACGAACATGCCGCCGCAGATGGCGATGCCCAGCAGCGTCAGCATCAGCGGTATCGCCAGCGGTTGCACCACGAACACGCCGACGTCCATCAGTTGCTCGGTGCCGGTGTGCGGCGGCCAGATTCGGCAGACCTGCTGGAAGGCGACGAGAAACGCGCCCATCCCTATCACCGAGATCGGCGACCAGCGCGCCGAAACGGTGCCCTTGAGCAGCGCGTTGATCGCCATCGAGCCGATCGCGACGCCGACCGAGAAGATCACGAGGAACAGGCTCGCGACTTCCTTGCTGGCCATCAGCATGTTCTTGGCGAGCGGCGGGAACTGCACGAACAGGACGGTGCCGATCGCCCAGAAGAAGCTGATCGCGCAGATCGCCAGGAATACGCGGCGGTCCTGCATGGTCGTGCGGACAAGCCGGACAGACGCGCGCACGACGTGGAAGTCGAGTGGCTCGATCTTGCCGAGCGGCGGGGCGGAAGGCACCTGTCGCCCGGCGAACCAGCCGATCACGGCCACCACGATGACGCCGATAGCGGCGGCATCGACGCTGATCCAGCCCGCGACGATCGTGCCCGCGAGGACGGCGATGTAAGTCCCCGCCTCCACCAGTCCGGTGCCGGAGAGGACTTCGCCGTCCTTCAGGTGCTGCGGCAGGATCGCGTACTTGATCGGCCCGAAGAAGGTCGAGTGCACGCCCATCGCGAACAGCGCGAGCAGCATCAGCGGGATCGCCACGGCGTCGAGCGCCTGCCCCTGCCACGCCAGCGCGAGGCCCGCGCCGCCGACCAGCATGATGGCGATCTCGCAGGCCTTGATGATGCGGATCAGCTTCGCCTTGTCGCGCATGTCGGCCAGCTGCCCGGCCAGCGCCGAGAGCAGGAAGAAGGGAATGATGAAGATCGCCGAGGCCAGCGCGCTGAACCGCGCCTCCTGTCCCTCGGAATGGTACACCTCGTAGACGACGAAGAGCACCATCGCGTTCTTGAACAGGTTGTCGTTGAACGCGCCCAGAAGCTGGGTGACGAATAGGGGGAGGAAACGTCGCGCCCGGATGAGTTGGGTCGTCGTGGTCATGGTCTGAGGTATGCCGCCGGCCTTGCTCATTGGTCGCCGGGACACTTAATGGCATGAGGCGGGGGCACAAGCCCTGTTGACCACTTTATTCCCGTAGCGATTGCGGGCTATGGCATTCCCATCATGCTGACTCTGCCGAACATCCTGACGCTTTCCCGCATCGTCGCCCTGCCGCTGCTGGGGTTCTTGCTCTGGTGGCCCCGGTGGGAATTCGGCTACGGCCTCGCCTTCGGGCTCTACTGCCTGATGGGCATCACCGACTATTTCGACGGCTATCTCGCGCGGTCGAGCGGCACCGTGTCGAAGCTGGGCGTGTTCCTCGATCCCATCGCCGACAAGATCATGGTGGCGACGGTGATCCTGGTGCTGACCGCGCAGGGCATCCTGCGCGGGCCTTACGTCGGAGACATGCACGTTATCGCGGGCCTCATCATCCTCGTGCGCGAGATCGCGGTGTCGGGCCTGCGCGAATTTCTCGGCGGGCTGCAGGTGTCGGTGCCGGTCAGCCGCCTCGCCAAGTGGAAGACGACTTTCCAGCTGATATGCCTGGGCGCGCTGATCCTCGGCGTGGCGATGCCGTGGTGGAACCTCGACCTTGGCGCGCTGGTCATCAACGTGCCGCATACGGTGGGCTTGACGACACTGTGGGCGGCGGCGGTGCTGACGGTGGTGACGGGCTGGGACTACCTCCGGGTCGGTCTCAAGCACATGGATTGACGGTTTTGCGCTTGCGGTTCGGGCAAGAGGACTTGCGTTCCGCGCGCTTGGTTTGAGTTGCCGCGATGGCCATCTGGGCGCCGGGCGGGGGCTCGCAGCACGAAGGATTTCACCATTACCGTCGCGTCCAGCACCATGTCGGCGCCCAAGGCCGTCAGCGGCCCCAGTCGCCCGGTCGTCTTCTCGCTGGCCGTGGCCGCCGGGCTGACGGTCGCCAACATCTACTACAATCAGCCGATGATCGGGCTGATGGAGCGCGACCTCGCGGGCGCGGCGGCGACTTATGTGCCGACCGCGACGCAGCTGGGCTACGCCGTCGGTCTCGTCGTGCTGGTGCCGCTGGGCGACCTTGTGGAGCGGCGGCGCCTGATCGTGCTGCAGTGCCTAGCGCTGACGGTCGCGCTGGCCTTCGTCGCCATCGCGCCGAGCGCGGGGCTGGTATTGGCGGCATCGTTGCTGGTCGGGCTGCTGGCCTCGGTGGCGCAGCAGATCATACCTTTCGCCGCGAATCTGGCGCCGGACGAGAAGCGCGGTGCGATCGTCGGCACGGTAATGGCGGGTTTGCTTTGCGGTATCCTGCTCAGCCGCACGCTGGCGGGCTTCGTCGCGGGGGTATTCGGTTGGCGGGAGATGTTCTGGCTCGCCGTGCCGCTGGCCTTGCTGACCGCGCTGCTCATGGCGTTCCAGCTGCCGCGCAGTCGTCCGCAGGATACCGGCCTCGGCTACGGCGGCTTGCTCCGTTCGCTCTGGGGTCTGTGGCGCGAATTTCCGGCGCTGCGTCTGGCGACTTATACCCAGTCCTGCCTGTTCGGCGTGTTCAGCGTGTTCTGGACCACGCTTGCCCTGCGCCTGCAGGAGCACTTCGGCCTCGGGCCGGAAGCGGCGGGTCTGTTTGGGATCGTCGGGGCCGCCGGCGTTCTCGCGGCGCCGGTCGCGGGGCGGCTTGCCGACCGGCGAGGCTCGCATCCGGCCATCGTGCTGGGTACGGTGATGACGCTGGCGGCGTGGCTGGTCTTCGGCTTCTGGCACTCGCTCGCCGGGCTGATCGTGGGCGTGCTGGTGCTCGACGTGGCGGTGCAGCTCAGTCAGATTTCCAACCAGAGCATCATCTACGCCCTGCGTCCCGAGGCGCGATCGCGCATCAACACCGTCTACATGGCGATGATGTTCCTCGCCGGAGCGGCGAGTTCGGGTGCGGCCACGGCGGCATGGCACCAGTGGGGCTGGAGTGGGGTCTCGGCGCTGGGCATCGGCATTTCGACGCTCGGCGTGGCGCTGCAGACGCTGCGGCGGCGATAACCAGCAACCCTCGTTCGTCATTGCGAGCGAAGCGAAGCAATCCAGGGCGGCGCTGAACTGCCCTGGATTGCTTCGCTTCGCTCGCAATGACGAAAAGCCCGCGTCAGCCCGCTCGCAACTCGTCCGCCAGCATTCGGAATTCGTCCGCACGCGGGGAGTTCTTGCGCCACACCAGAGCGATCTCGCGATTCGCGTTGGGCGAGAGCAGAGGGCGGGCCACGACGTTGGTGCCGTTGAGAATCCCCGCATCGAGCGCCATTTCCGGCAGCATCGTCAGGCCCAGCCCATTGTCGACCATCTGCACCAGCGTATGCAGCGAGGTGCCGATCATCGTCGCGCTGGCTCGCAGTTCTGGCCGGTTGCACGCGGCGAGGGCGTGGTCTTTCAGGCAATGCCCGTCTTCCAGCAGCAGCAGGCGGTTTTCGTCGATGACGTCGGGGCTGACTTCGGCGGGCGGATTGCGCGGGTCGTCGCTGGGGAAGGCGACGAAGAAGGCGTCGAGTTCGATCGTCTCCTTCTCCACTTCGCCCGTCGCATAGGGCAGCGCCAGCAGCACGCAGTCGGCGCGGCCATGGTGGAGCGATTCCATCGCCGCCTGGCTCGGCTCCTCGCGCAGGAACAGCTTGAGGTTCGGGCGTTCGCGGCGCAGGCGCGGCAGCATCCGGGGCAGCAGGAACGGCGCGATCGTCGGGATCACGCTCATCCGCACTTCGCCCGAGAGGGGCTTGCCGCTGGACTGGACGAGTTCGGACAATTCTTCCGTCTCGCGCAGGATACGGTGGGCTTTCTCGACCACGGCGTTGCCCAGCGGGGTGAAACGGACGGCGCGCTTGGTGCGCTCCACGAGGACTACGCCGAGCAGCGTTTCCAGATCGCGCAGGCCCGCCGACAGCGTCGATTGCGACACGAAGCAGGCATCGGCGGCACGGCCGAAATGGCCGTGCTCGTGGAGCGAGACGAGATACTGGAGCTGCTTGAGCGTCGGTTGGTAGACGGTCATGTGGTGGCTATTGCACGCTGGCGCGACTTCGCCAAGGGCGGCGTTGTGCAATGCGGAAGAAGGGCGGGAGAGAGCCCACCCCCGACCCCTCCCGCGAGCGGGAGGGGAGAGTATGGTCAGCCTCAGCGCAGAGGGCTTATTCGGCCACCGTATCGTCGACGACGTCTTCCACGCGCGTCATCTTGAGCTTGCCGTTCTCCACCGCGAAGGCGAGCTTGCCCTCGACGAGATCGAGCGCATCGCGGCCGAACACGTCGTAGCGCCAGCCCTGCAGCAGGCTGAGGTTCTTGCGCACCCCCGCCGCCAGCAGTTCCAGTTCGTCGCTGCGGGCCAGCAGGCGGGCGGCGGCGTCGATCTCGCGGGCGCGAATCTTGAGTAGCAGCTTGAGCAGGTCCGCAACCAGCGCGCCTTCCTTGCCGAGCGGGGCGCCGCGCGGGGCGCGGGGCGGCATCTCGTCGTCGGTGAGGGCTTCCGCCTTGGCGATGGCGGTCATCAGGCGGCGGCCGATCTCGTTGTCCTTCCAGCCTTGCGACAGCCCGCGCACCTTGGCGAGATCGGCCTGCTGCTTGGGCGGGTGGCTGGCGATGTCGGCCAGCGTCTCGTCGCGGGCGATGCGGCCGCGCGGGATGTTCTTGCCCTGCGCTTCCAGTTCGCGCCATTCGGCGATGGCGCGCAGGCGGCCGAGCACTTGCGGGTTGCGGCCCGGCGCCTTGATCCGGTGCCAGGCTTCCTTGGGGTCATTCCGGTAGTTCTCCGGATCAGCCAGCTTTTCCATTTCCTGATCCAGCCAGGCGCCGCGGCCGGTCTTGATCAGGCGCTTGAGGATCTTGGGGAAGATCTTGGAGAGGTGCGTGACGTCGCCGATCGCATATTCGATCTGGCGGTCGGTCAGCGGACGGCGCGACCAGTCGGTGAAGCGGGCGCCCTTGTCGATCGTCAGGCCCTGCCACGATTCGACCAGGTTGGAATAGCCGATCTGCTCCGACTGGCTGATCGCCATCATGGCGATCTGCGTGTCGAAGATCGGATGCGGCGTGCGGCCGGTGAAGTTGAAGATGATCTCCACGTCCTGCCCGCCCGCGTGGAAGACCTTGAGAACGTCCTCGTTCTGCGTCAGCAGATCCAGCAGCGGAGTCATGTCGAGGCCGTCCGCCAGCGGATCGATCGCGGCGGCTTCCTCGGTATTGGCGATCTGCACGAGGCAGAGTTCGGGCCAATAGGTGTTCTCGCGCATGAATTCCGTGTCGACGCTCACGAAATCGGATTTCGCAAGACGCTCGCACAGGGCGGCAAGATCTTCGGTTTTCGTTATCAGCGGGTGAATTTTCATTGAACGAGGGCGTTACGCCTAACCGCGCGGGGGATCAACGCCCCGTGTAACCGATTTGTCGCAGTTTATTTCCGACCGGGGAGAAGCCGCAACAGCCTGGACACGAGGCTGGGCTTCTCCGTACCGGCCAGTTCGGCGATGCTTTCGGCGGTCACGAAGCGGTGGCGCAGCTGCGATCCGGTCGTGTGGCCATAGGGCAGGGGCAGGTACAGGCCTTCGGGCTCTTGCCCCGGGTCGGCCTCGGGATCGGCGAGTTCGCGCAAGTCGAGCATGGCCGGAAATTCGGCTTCGGCCGGAGAAGGGGCGGGCGCGGAAACCGGTGCGTCGGCCCATTCGTGATACTGCGCCGCTTCCTTGCCTTCGGTCGGGTGGAAGCGGATTTCGTCCAGCTTGCTGTCGGCAAACATCTGCGTTCTTCCGATTTTGTGTATGGCGACCCGTGCGCGAGCCCATAGCAGTCAAATGGTTTATTTGGCGTTACCGTGGTCTTAGTCCCGGACTGCGGGGATTTTACGCGAATCCCTATCTGGCAATCGCGGCGGCACTCCTTTAGTGGGGCGGCAATTTCGTATCGCATACGCTTACAAAAGAGCTCGAGACATGACCCATCCCTACCGCTCCCACACCTGCGGCGCCCTGAGCGCGGCCGAGGTCGGCCAGACCGTGCGCCTCTCGGGCTGGGTCCATCGCAAGCGCGACCACGGCGGCGTCCTGTTCGTCGACCTGCGCGACCATTACGGCATCACCCAGGTCGTGACCGACAGCGACAGCCCGGCGCTTGCCGTGCTCGATTCGCTGCGCGCCGAAAGCGTCGTGACGATCGAGGGCACCGTGAAGGCGCGCTCGGAAGGCACCGTGAACCCCAACCTCTCGACCGGGCAGATCGAGGTGTACGCCCGCGTCGCCACTGTGCTGGGCAAGGCCGAGGAACTGCCGATGCCGGTCGCCGGCGAGCAGGAGTACCCGGAGGACATCCGCCTCAAGTACCGCTTCCTCGATCTGCGCCGCGAGACGCTGCACGCCAATATCGTGAAACGCACGCAGATCATCCGCGACATGCGCCGTCGCATGGAAGACACCGGCTTCACCGAATATTCGACGCCGATCCTCACCGCCTCCAGCCCCGAAGGCGCGC
>JASGGD010000110.1:0-16326 GCA_047605225.1 Novosphingobium sp. | reverse complement strand
CCTCGAACGGTTCGTCGATCACTATCAGCGCTGGTTCGGTTTCGAGCGGGCGGGCCAACCCGGCGGCTGGGACAAGGGCAACGCCCGCATCGACACGATGGTCGGTCTGCACGACAGCAGCGCACGCTACGAGATGATCCGGCTGGGCAACCTCCATATCGAAGTCTTCGAATACGCCAGCAACGATCCGGAGACCGTCCACCCCCGCATGTGCGACCGGGGAATCACGCACTTGTGCCTCTATTGCGACGACGTCTTCGCCGAGCACGCGCGCCTGTCCGCCCTCGGCATGGAGTTCAACTGCCCGCCGGGCGGCTCGGCGGCGACCCGCGCGACGTATGGCCGGGATTGTGACGGCAATGTCGTGGAATTGCTGCAGATCGTCGATCCCGAGTGCGGTTTCGGCTTCGAAAAGCTGCACGTCGCCTGCTAGGCGCATCGACGAGACTGACCGCCGATGCGATGGACCCCGCCCTTGACCGACCGCAATCCCTACGTCGATGACCCTGAACTTGAACGCCGTCTTGCCTACAGCTTCGAAGAGATCGGCCCCGACCGTTTCCGCGTCGCCCCGGTGCCGAGTGGCCTCCTGCGCCTCTACGGCGGCATGGCGCTATCACAATGCCTCGCCGCGGCGCGTCTGACGGTGCCGGGGGACAAGGTCGCGCACAGCCTCCACGCCTACTTCCTCCAGCCCGGCCTCGTTGACCGCCCGGTCGAGTTCGCCGTCTCGCGCGAGAGCGACGGGCGCAGCTTCTCCAACCGGGCCGTGCGCATGACGCAGGACGGCGCGCCGATCATCAACATGATGGCCTCGTTCAAGGCCCCCGAGTTGGCAGGCCGCCATGCCTTCACCATGCCCGAGGTCCCGCCGCCCGAGAGCCTGACCAGCCTCTCCGAACTGGTCGCCGCCTACGGCGACAGGTTGCCGGAGCGGCATCGCCCGTTCTGGCAGCGCCGCCAGCAAGTGGACTGGCGACCGATCGGCATGTTTCCCTTCGACGAGCGCGAAGTGCGTCCGGCTTCACGAAACTTCTGGTTCCGTTTCAATGGAATGATCGACGAACCTCAGGATGTACATCAGAGACTGCTCGCCTATGCGTCTGACCTGCACATCTTTCACACGGCGCTCGGGCCGCTCGGCATAGGCTGGGCCAACGACTTCCTGCAGAGCAGCAGTTTGGACCACGCCATCTGGTTCCACGACAGCTTCCGGGTGGACGAATGGATGCTCTACACCCTCGACAGCCCCGCCGCCTCGGACGCACTGGCGCTCGGGCGAGGCACCATCTTCCGGCGCGACGGCACGCTCGTGGCCACCGTCAGCCAGCAAGGCCTTGCGCGGATGCTGGACGAGAAACGCGAAGGAAAGCTGTGACCGAACCGTTCGTACCCGCAAAACCATATCGCACGTTCGAAGACCTCGAACTGGGCGAGTTCCGCCTCTCCTCACCGCGCATGGTGACACAGGAGGAAATCCTGGAGTTCGCGCGCAAGTACGACCCGCAGTGGTTCCACACCGATCCCGACAGCGCCGCGCAGTCGGTCTTCGGCGAAGTCGTGGCCAGCGGCATCCACGTCCTCGCGCTGTGGCGGCAGATGGATCACGAGATCAACTGGGACATCGACTGGGTCTGCGGCGTGGGCTGGGACGAACTGCGCCTGAAGCGCGCAATCCGCGCCGGGGACACGATCCACGTCACCAGCGAGATCGTCAGCCTCGAACCCTCGAAGACCCGCACCGATCGCGGCACCGCGATGACCCGCTACGCCGTGGTGCTGGAGGACGGCACCGAGGCGGTAACCTTCACCAGCATCAACCTGGTCTATACGCGCGGCGCGAGGGCGCGGATGGCCGGCACCGCGCGCTAGAAGCGCGGGTGCCGGGCCACCCCCTCATGGCACTTTGAACCGTCATCCCAGCGAAGGCTGGGACCGCTGGCCTTGGCTCGCCCATCCATCAGCAGGGCGCCATTCTGACGGGTGGGCTGCTCCTTGCCAGCGGCCCCAGCCTTCGCTGGGATGACGCTTGCTCTGCCTCACATGCCTCACCGCCGCTGGTCGAACCGCCGACCGAGCATGGCCCCGGCGATGTTGACCTTCTGAATATCGATCGCCCCGCCCGCGATCCCCCAGCCCCACGAATCCCGCAGGCGGCGCTCCATCGGGAATTCCTTCGAGTACCCGTAGGCCCCCATCAGCTGCATCGCATCGCCCGTCACTTCACGCGCGATGGTGTTGGCGAAGCACTTGCCGGTGGAGCTGTGCAGGACCGACGGCAGCCCGTCCTCGGCCAGCGAGGCGGCGCGCCAGATCAGCAGGCGGGCGGCCTCGATCTTCATCTGCATCTCGGCCAGCTTGATCTGCACCGCCTGGAATTCGGCGATCGGCTTGCCGAACTGCTTGCGTTCCTGAACGTAGACGCTGACGTCCTCCAGCGCGCCGGAAGCCTGCGCCAGCGACATCGTGGCATTGCCGCAGCGTTCCAGGTCGAACGCCTCCATCAGCTTCTTGAAGCCGCCGCCGGCCTGCACGATCACGTTGTCCAGCGGCACTTCGCAATCGTCGAAGTTGAGGTCGGACGACGGCACGCCGCGGAAGCCCATCAGCTGCTCGTTGGGGCCGAACGACAGGCCCGGCGCGTCCTTTTCCACCAGCACCGCGCCGATGCCCTTGGCGCCCGGATCGTCGGACAGGCGGCAATAGACGACATAGGCGTCCGAATGGCCACCGCCCGAGCACCAGCGCTTGGTGCCATTGATGACGAGCTTGTCGCCCTTGACCACGCCCCTGGTCTTGAGGTCGGTCAGCGCGCTGCCGGCGTCCGGTTCGGACATCGAGACGGCAACGACCATATCGCCCGAGCACACCGCCGGCACCACGCGCTTCTTCAGCGTATCGGAGCCGAAGTGCTCGATCGCGCGCACCGGGCCCACCGAGCTTTCGAAGATCGGGAAACCGACCGCCGAGGAAATCTTGCCGAATTCCTCCAGCACGATCAGCGCCTCGATGTTGCCGAGGCCAAGGCCGCCCAGCTCGCTGGAGACGTTGATGCCCAGGAAGCCCATTTCGGCGTAGCGCTTAATCAGCGCGCGGCTGGGCGGCTTGTTGTCGCGCTCCAGCTCGGCGGCGATGGCGGGCAGTTCGGCGCGGGCGAACGTGCGGGCGGCTTCCTGCAGCTGGAGCTGGTCTTCGGTCAGCTTGAAGTTCATCGTTTCTTTTCCGTCAGAGCAAATGGGGCTGTTCGATGAGGTTCGCGAGCGCGGCCATGAAGCGGCCGCCATCGGCCCCGTCGATCGCGCGGTGATCGCACGAGAGCGAGAGGTGGAGCACCGGCACGATGCGGATCGCGCCGTCGTCGTCGATGGGTTCGGGCCGCGCCGTGCCGACCGCGAGGATGGCGCCCTGCGGCGGGTTGATGATGGCGTCGAACTGTTCGACCCCGAACCCGCCGAGGTTGGAGAGCGAGAAGCTGCCGCCGGTGAATTCCTCAGGCTTCAACTTGCCGGTGCGCGCGCGCTGGGCGAGGCCCTTCATCACGCCGCCGATCTCCGCCACCGAAAGGTCGTCGGCGCCGAACACGATCGGGGTGACGAGGCCCTTCTCGGTCGCCACCGCAACCGAAATGTCGGCCGAACCGAAGCGGTGGATCTCGTTGCCATGGACCTGCACGTTGACGGCGGGCACTTCGAGCAACGCAAGGGCGCAGGCCTTGACGATGAAGTCGTTGACGCTGGGCTTCTCCGGGCCAAGCGAAGCGCGCAGGGCCAGCAGCCGGTCGGCGCGGACGCGGCGGCGCACGTAGAAGTGCGGGATCTGCTGCTTCGCCTCTGTCAGCCTGCGCGCAATGGTGCGGCGCATCGAGGACATCGGCAGCACATCGACATCGCCCGAAGCCGGACGCGGTGCGGGCGCTGCTGCGACAGGTGCCGGGGCCGCACTGGCAGGCGACGGTGCGGGTGCCGGTGTCGGGGCCGCCTGCTGGACGATCGCCAGCACGTCGTCACGCCGCACCTTGCCGCGCGCGCCAGAGCCCTTGATCGTGGCGAGGTCCAGCCCGTGCAACGCACCCAGACGGCGGGCGACGGGGGTGGAGAGCACCGGGCTATCGGGCGTCGCCGCGAACACGCCGACCAGCTGCGGCGTGGCTTCGGGCCGCGCGGCCTGATGCACGTCCTGCGCGAAGATGCGGCCATTCCGGCCCGTGCCGGTGACGGTGGCAAGATCGACGCCGAGGCGCTGCGCCTCCGCCAGTGCGGCGGGGCTGATGGCAAGGCCCTCGGGCACCGGCGGCGCGGCGGGCTTTTCCGGTTCGGCAGCTGGGGCGGGCGCGGCAGGCGCATCGTCACCGTCCGGGCCGAAGCCGCTCTCGGAGGGCTTGAACGCCGCGATCACCGCGTCGATCTCGGCCGCGCTGGCTTCGCCGCCGTCGCTGAGCACCGCCAGCAGCGCGCCGACCGGGTAAGTCTGCCCGGCTTCGGCAAGGATGCGCACGAAGCGGCCGTCCTTCTCGGCCTCGATCTCGTTGGTGATCTTGTCCGTCTCGACCAGCGTGAGGACGGCGCCGCGTTCGAACGGGGCGTTTTCAGCCACCATCCAGTCGGCGATCGTGCCTTCGGCCATTTCGATGCCCCACTTGGGCATCGTGAAGGGCATGAGCTTTGCCATGAGCCCTCCCCTCAGCGGAAGGCGAGGACGCGGCGCACGGCATCCTCGATCTTCTGCGGCGAAGGCACCCAGGCGCGCTCCAGATTGCGGGCGAAGGGGATCGGGCTGTGCGGCGCGGTCACCATCGCGGGCGGGGCCTTGAGGCTGGTGAAGGCACGCTCGGTCACCATCGCGGCGATGTCGGCCGCCAGGCTGCAGCGCGGCGGGCTTTCGTCCACCACGACGAGGCGGCCGGTCTGCTCCACCGATTCCAGGATCGCGTCCTCGTCCAGCGGGCTGGTGGTGCGCAGATCGAGCAGGTCCATGCCGATGCCGTCCGCCGCCAGCTTGTCGCCCGCCTTCTCCGAGAAGTTCACCATGCGCCCGCAGGCAACTACGGTGACGTCGCCACCCTCGCGCACCACGCGCGCTTCGCCGAAGCGCTGGCGGTGGTCGCCCTCGGGCACTTCACCCTTCACGCCGTAAAGCGTCTTGTGTTCGAAGAACATCACCGGATCGTCGCCGCGCAGGGCTTCGGTCAGCAGGCCCTTGGCGTCGGCCGGCGTGGTGGGCAGCACCACCTTGAGGCCGGGCATCGCCGTCAGCATCGCATAGACCGACTGGCTGTGCTGCGCCGCCGTCTGCATCCCGGCGCCATAGACCAGCCGCACCACGGCGGGACACCTGGTCTTGCCGCCGAACATGTAGCGGAACTTGGCCATCTGGTTCCAGATCTGGTCGAGGCTGACGCCCACGAAGTCCGCGAACATCAGTTCGGCCACCGGCCGCTTGCCCGAAAGCGCCGCGCCCGCCGCCGCGCCGATGATGGCGCTTTCGCTGATGGGGGTGTCGATCACGCGCTCAGGACCAAACTTGGCCCACAGGCCCGGGCTGGTGCCCCAGATGCCGCCGATCGCCTCGGGCCCGCCGGCGGTGCCATTGCCGCCCACCACGTCCTCGCCCAGCAGGATGATGTCGGAATCGCGTTCCATTTCCGCGTGCAGCGTCGAGACGATCGCCTCGCGGATGTTCATGATGGCCATTCGCAGGTCCTCAGTAATATTCGACGTAGACGTCGTCGGCGACGGTGGCGGGATCGGGCTGCTCGTCGGCGCGTGCCTCGGCCACGGCCTCTTCGATCAGGGCGAGCACTTCGGCGTCCACCGTGTCGAGATCCTCATCGGTCAGCAGCGCGGCGCCGGTGACGCGGGCGCGGAAAGCCTTGAGGCAGTCCCGCTCGGCACGGATGCGGTCGAGTTCGCCCTTTCCGCGATAGCGCTGCGGATCGCCCTCGAAGTGGCCGTAGTAGCGCTCGGTATCGAGTTCGATCGCGGCGGGGCCATTGCCGGCACGGACATACTCGAGAAGTTCGGTGAAAGCCGCGTAAGTCTCGAAGAAGTCGCAGCCATTCGCGCGCCAGGCCTTCATGCCGAAGCCTTCGGCGCGGCTTGCGATGTCCTTGTTGGTGCCCACGGCGTAGGCATCGCCGGTATGCTCGGAATAGTGGTTGTTCTCGAAGACGAAGATCGCCGGAACCTTGGTCACGACGGCGAGGTTCATCGCCTCGAAGGTGGTGCCCTGGTTGCAGGCGCCGTCGCCGGAGAAGGTGACGCCGACGCGGCCCTTGCCGTCGATGCGCGCGGCGATCGCGGCGCCCACCGCCTGCGGCGCGCCGCCGCCGACGATGCCGTTGGCGCCCAGCATCCCGACATCGAGGTCGGCGATGTGCATCGAGCCTGCGCGGCCCTTGCAGAGCCCTCCGGCGCGGCCGTAGATCTCCTTCATCATGCCCTTCACGTCGCAGCCCTTGGCGATGCAGTGGCCATGGCCGCGGTGGGTGGAGACGATTTTGTCGTCCACGGTCAGCTGATCGCAGATGCCCACGGCAACCGCTTCCTGACCGGCGTAGAGGTGCGTGAAGCCGCCGATCTCGCCGGTCTTGATCTCTTCGTGCAGGCGTTCCTCGAATTCGCGGATAGTCTTCATCCGGCGATAGGCGCCCAGCAGTTCGTCGCGGTTCAGTTGCAAAGCCCGCTTCTCCCGTTGGTGTTCCATATTCCTGCGTTCACCCACCCCGCTCATCCTGAGCCTGTCGAAGGATGGGAGCCCGCGCCCCGTCTCGGGGGCTTCGACAAGCTCAGCCTGAGCGGGTGGAGAGTGTGGGACGGGGGTGGGGGTTAGAGATCATCCGGCCCCTTCCCGCCCGTGTAGATGTAGTCGTCCAGCACCTTGTGGAAGTGGCGGATGCGCAGTTCCTGATCGCCGATGTGCAGGCCGGGGAAGAAGTCCGACTGCATGCCCGTCTGCACCGTCGGCAAGTTGAAGGCATCCTGATCAAGTACTTGGCCGATGGTCTTGTCACCGTGCCTGAAGCGCTGATGGCGGACCCGCTCAGGCCATTCCTCGCCTTCGGGGACGAGGCCGAACATCCAGATGTCGTAGTACATCCTGTTCGGGTCGGTGGCGTGCGGGCGCTGGCGGAACAGCATGACGTCGTCCGCGTGGACGTTCACCGAGACGTTCGGGAAGATCGTGTAGTGATAGTCGTCGGTCAGCTGCTCGTCGTTGAGTTCGGAATAGTCCTTGCCTTGCGCCGCGCCATGTTCGCGCTTGAACAGCTGCACGTCGCGGCGGATGTCGGAGACGCGGCCCTCGTATTCGGCCGGGTCCATGCCTGCGTGCACCATGATCTCGTGGATCGCGGGCGGAATCTGGCTCGGCATGGCGACGCGCGGGGATACCGCCGCGAAGGGGATCAGGTAGCGGTTGTGCTTGCCGTAGCAGTCGATCTGGACGTTGACGTCGTCGAGATACCACTTGAGCTGCGGGTGGATGCCCTGCACGTGATAGGTCTCGCTGAAGGCGTCTACCGAGGTCTTCCAGTTGCAGTCCCACTCGACGGTGATGTCGCGCATCCACGCCATCCGCTCGGGATGATAGGGTTCGAGGTGGCGCTTCAGCGGATCGATAAAGTCGTCGAACGGCTCGACGTTCGGGTCGAGCGAGAACCACACGAAGCTGTTCCACTCGATGCAGGGCAGCGGCGTCAGCTTCATGCCGTCCGGGCCGCCCTGCACGAAAGTACACAAGTCCGGGATATGCTCGAGCTTGCCGTCTAGGCCGTAAGTCCAGTGGTGATACATGCACTGGAACTTCTCGGCATTGCCGCGCCCTTCGGGACGCAGGCGATTGCCGCGATGGAGGCACACGTTCGGGAAGGCGCGGATCGAGCCGTCAGCCTGGCGCACGATCAGCACGGATTCCTTGCCGATATCGGTGCAGATGTAGTCGCCCGGCTCTTTCAGGTCGTCGGAGCGGCCACCGAGCAGCCACACCTTGGTCCAGACGCGCTCCCACTCCAGCTTCATGAATTCCGGCGAGTAGTAACGCGCGGCAGGGATTATGTCGGTGCCAAGTTCCGGATCGGGCGCGCGCTCGACCGGGGTGCCGTTGCTCACGGACTCGGGATCGACGCGAAACACGTCGACGACGCGCTTGACGTCCATCGACGCCCGGTCCCAGCCCATGACATGCGGTTTCATCAGAAGTGCGTCCTGTTAGTGAAGCCCCCGTCGACGACGAGGTGCGACCCGTTGCACCAGCTGGCCGCATCGCTGGCGAGGAAAGCGATCGCCTTGGCCACTTCCTCCGGTCGGCCGAGGCGGCCCGAGGGCTGCTGGCGGAGCTGGGAGTTGTAGAACTTCTCCATCGTGCCCTTGATCATGTCCCAGTTGCCGCCCTCGAACTCGATCGGGCCGGGCGAGACGACGTTGACGCGGATGCCGTTCTTGCCGTGCCACAGCGCCAACTGCTTCCCCCAGGTGACGAGGCTGGCCTTCATCGCGTTGTAGGCTTGCGGACCGCCCATCGCCTCGCCAACCGAAGTCGAGCCGAGCAGGACGATCGAGCCGCGCTGCTGCTCGGTCATTTTTTCGATCACGCCTTCCACGGCGCGGACCACGCCCATCACGTCGGTCTCGAAGGCGTTGTACCAATATTTCTCGCTGCCCATGCCGCCACCGGCCGAGGTGAACGGCACGAGGATGTCGACGCCATCGAGCGCCTCGATCGCCCAGTCGATCCAGGCCTTGTATTCCTCGGGCTGCTTGGCGTTGACGGCCTTGCCGACGACTTTGGTGCCGTACTTCGAGAGATTGGCGACGGCGTCCTTGACGCTGTCCTCGCTGCGCGCGGTGAGCGCGATGTCGCAGCCCTCGCGCGCCAGGACTTCGGCCACCGAGTAGCCGATGCCACGCGCCGCGCCGACGAGGATCGCCTTCTTGCCCGCCAGTCCCAGATCCATTCGCTTCTTCCTTGTTCCGTATGGCCTCAGATTCGCGCTGCGGCCCTGAAGTCTTGAGGGGACTGTAAGCCCCTCGCCCGTCACGATGCAATAAAAAAGACAATCACGACTGCCTTTTTTATTTTCGGTTCAGGCCGTCTGCAGCTCTGCAATCAGCCCTTCGCGCAGGCGGAACTTCTGGATCTTGGAGGTCGACATCGGCCATTCCGACACGAACCGGACGTGGCGCGGAATCTTGAAGCTGGCGATGCGGCCCCTGCAATGGTCGATCAGCTGCTGCTCGCTGGCGCTTTCCCCTTCGGCGAGTTCGACGAAGGCGGCGGGGACTTCGGAGTAGCGGTCGTCGGGCAGGCTGACGACTTGCGCCAGCTTCACCGCGGGGTGAGTCTGCAGCATGGCCTCGATCTCGGCCGCCGCGACATTTTCGCCGCCGACCTTGAGCATGTCCTTGGTGCGCCCGTGGAACATGACGTTGCCGTCCGCATCGATCGAGCCGATGTCGCCGGAGAAGAACCAGCCGTCACGGATAGCCTCGGCGGTTTTCTCGGGGGCGTTGTAGTAGCCCTTGAGGATATTGGGGCCGCCCAGCACGATCTCGCCCTGCTCGGAAGGGCCGCAATCGAGACCCGTTTCAGGATCGACGATACGGACCTGCCATTCGTCCAGCGGCACCCCGCAACGGCCCGTGCGCACCTCGTAGCTGTCCGAGAGGCGACTGGTGGAGACCGTCCCCGCGCCTTCAGTCAGCCCGTACGTGCCGACCTGGATGGTGTGCGGCATGGCCTCGGCCACCGCCAGCTTGATCCACTCGGGCTGGACCGCGAAGTTCGAATTCATGATCCGCAGCTTCGAAAGATCGGTGCCCTTGAAGGTCGGATGCGTAATCAGGTCCTGCATGATCGTGACGAAGCTGGGATAGGCGATCGTTGCGCGCTCGCGGCCCAGCATCTCCAGCCCCACCCCGGCGTCGAAGCGCGGGATCGTCATGTAGACGCCGCCAAGGTCGAGGATCATCGTCATCGGCAGGATACCGGCGATGTGGAAGATCGGCAGCGGCGACCAGACCTTGTCCTCGCTGGTGCATTCATACCGCACGCCGAGGTTGCGGCTGTTCGCCACTTGCGCGCGGTGGCTGATCATCGCGCCCTTGGGGTTGGCGGTAGTGCCCGAGGTGTAGAGGATCATCGCCGTATCCTGAGGCGATACGGCGTCGATCCGCGCATCCACGGCATCGTCGGGAATCTCCACTCCCGCCCCTAGCGCCGCGCGGGCAGGCACAAGATAGGGCGCGCACCGGTCGTCGAGGCACACGATGCTGCGCAGGCGGGGCGCCTCGGGCAAGGCAAGCGCCCAAGGGTCCTCCGCCTGCTTCAGCGAGGGCAGCGCGGCTTCGAGGCGCGCGCTGAAGTCCAGCCCGTCGGCGACCTTGCCGATGGTGATGATCGTCACAAGGTCGGCGTCCTTGGCAACGAAGCCCAGTTCGCTCGCCTGATACCGGGCGTTGACCGGCACCGCGACGGCGCCGGTCATGGTGATGCCGTAAAACGCGGTGATGAAGTCCACGCACGTCGGCAGCAGCAGGCCGACGTTGTCGCCGGGCTTCACGCCCATGGCGATCAGCGCGCGTGCCCAGCTGCGCGCCGCCTCGTTCAGTTCGGTGTAAGTCAGCCGCCGGTCCGGCAGCACGATCGCATCGTGCCCCGCGAACTTGCCTGCCGAGGATCGCACCATCTCGCCCATAGTCAGGATCGGCCTCTCGCCCATTCCCGCTCTCCCATGTCCTGTGCTCTTATCAGATCGCGCGCCGCAGCGCTCGACCTTGCGAACTGTGTTTGACGCCAACTTATCAAGCGGCGTGGAAATTACAATCAGTCATGTCTGTTTTGTTTACTGGCGGGCGTGGATGATGCCGATGGAGCGATATCCGCAGGAATGGCCGCGATCCGGGTCCTTCGGGTGCTTGCCTAACGGACCGGCGAAGGCGTAAGCCGAACGAATCCGCAATCACTGCCGACAGCAATTCCAGGCGAATCACATGGCCCTTTCGCGCACCCGCACGACCCGCACTGCAAAGCCCGCCGCTCCCAAGGCGCCGGGCACTACGCTGCAGGCAACCAAGGCGGCACAGACGCGAGCGCGGCTGATCGATGCGACGGTGCGGTGCCTCGTCAGGCACGGCTACGCCAACACCACGACCCCGCGCGTGGCGGAGGAGGCGGGCCTCTCGCGCGGGGCGATGATGCACCACTTCGAGAACGGCGCCGCGCTCATCAAGGCGACGATCATCGAACTGCACGAAAAGCGCCTGCGCGCTTTCCGCCGCGCCGCCGAAAAGCCGGAAGAGCACGACGTCGATACGCTGGTCGAAGTCTACTGGACACAGGTCCAGAAGCCCGGCTTCATCGCCTTCCACGAACTCGCCGTCGCCGCGCGGACCGACAAGGACCTTGGCGCGATCCTGTTCCCGCTGCAGGAAGAATTCCGCGAGCGGTTCAACGCGCAGGCCGATGCCCTCTTCCCCGAATGGCGCGACGCCCCCGTCGAGTTCGACATGGCGATGAACCTGTCGCAGACGATCCTCGAAGGCATGGCCATCGCGGTGCAGACCGGCGCCATGGACAAGGCCAAGGTTCCGGCGATGCTCACCCATCTGGAGAACCAGATCCGCGCGCTGATGCCGTGGCACAAGGGCGTCGCCGTCTCGTAAAAACAATCTTGTTTGTCTTTTTGATCGCTCGCCGCTACCGTGGCGGCGGGCAGAGGATCAATGCGGCGCAAGTCGGCCTCTGTCCCGATTCGTGAGGACAAGAGATTTGAACGCGCCCAGCAGCTACACCGCGAAAGTGTTCCGCCCCGAAGACGACGGCCCCGACCGCCCCGCGCGAGGTCTCGACAAAGACGCGCTGCGCGCGCAGTCCACGATCTATCGCGACGACATGCTCGCCGGGCAGACGGTGCTCGTCACCGGCGCGGGCAGCGGCATGGGCAAGGCGGCGGCGTTCCTCGCGGCGAAACTGGGCGCCAACGTCGCCATCTGCGGGCGCGACATGGACAAGCTGCAGACCACCGTGGCCCTCGTCCGCGACGAGGTAGGTAGCGAAGTCCTCGCCGTGCCGACCAACATCCGCGATCCCGAAGGCGTCGAGGCGCTGATCGCTACCGTCCACCACCACTTCGGCGGGCTCGACACGCTGGTCAACAACGCGGGCGGCCAGTTCCCGCAGGACGCCATAGACTTCACCCGCAAAGGCTGGCTGGCAGTGATCGACACCAACCTCAACGGCACCTGGTGGATGATGCAGGAAGCCGCCAAGCGCTGGCGCGAGGACGGCAAGCCGGGCAACATCGTCAATATCGTCGCCAACGTCGAGCGTGGGATGCCGCAGGCGGCGCACACCTGCGCGGCGCGGGCCGGGGTGATCTACCTCTCCAAGACGCTCGCCACCGAGTGGTCGCAGTGGAACATCCGCGTCAACTGCATCGGCCCCGGCGTGATCGAGACCGAGGGCTTCCGCATGTATCCCGAGGAAGCGCTCAAGCGCTTCCACAAGGCCAACCCGATGCGCATGCGCGGCAATGCCTGGGACGTGGCGGAAGCGATTGCCTACCTCGCCTCTCCGGCGGCGCGCTTCATCAACGGCGACCTCATCATCATGGACGGCGGACAGGCCCAGTGGGGCGTGATCTGGCCCGCAGGGATGCCGGAATATTTCAGCGAGGACGGGGCCGCCTGAGCCTCATAACGGGAGAGAAACATGGGCCGGGTTGAAGGCAAAGTCGCGCTGGTCACCGGCGGCGGCTCGGGACTGGGCGCGGCGGACTGCGAGGCGCTCGCCCGCGAAGGCGCCACCGTCGTCGTCACCGACGTGAAGCTGGAGACCGCTCTCGCCGTCGCCGACCGCATCGGGAACGGCGCGCTGGCCATGGCGCTCGACGTGGCGGACGAAGCCCAATGGATCGCCGTCATGCAGGAGATCGAGGCGCGCTTCGGACGGCTCGACGTACTGGTGAACAACGCGGGCGTGGTGCTCAGCGCCGACGTCGAGGACACCACGCTCGAACAGTTCCGCTGGGTCAGCGCGATCATGACCGACGGCGTGTTCCTCGGCTGCAAGCATGCGATCCCGCTCATGAACAAGGGTAGCGGCGGCTCCATCGTCAACATGAGTTCGACCGGCGCTTTGCTCGGCTATCCGATCTTCTTCGCCTATTCCGCCGCCAAGGGCGCGGTGCGGGCAATGACCAAGTCGGTCGCGGTGATGTGTCAGGAAAAGGGTTACAAGATCCGCTGCAATTCGGTCCATCCCGGCGCGATAGAGACGCCGATGGTGCAGACCGCCGAAGGCCGCCTCGACAAGCCCAAGGACATTCCGGACGGCGTACTGCCTCCCGGCACGCCGGGCCATCCCAAGGACGTGGCCGCGCTGGTGCTGTTCCTCGCCTCGGACGAATCGCGCTTCATCACCGGCGCCGAACTGGTGATCGACAACGGGGTGACGATCAGGCCGTTCTGACCGGTCAGAGCAGGAGCGGCTGCCCGGCTTCCATCGCCAGCAGCCACGCCTTGGCCTCGATCCCTCCGGCGAAACCGGTGAGGCTGCCGCTCTTGCCGATCACGCGGTGGCACGGCGCGATGATGGAGATGGGATTGCGCCCATTTGCCGCACCGACCGCCCGGCTTGCGCCCGGAGTGCCGAATCCGCGCGCTATCTCGCCATAGCTGCGCGTCTCGCCGAAAGGGATTTCCAGCAGCGCGGCCCAGACCTTGCGCTGGAACTCCGTGCCCCGGAAGTCCAGCGGCACGTCGAACGCGCGCCGCCCGTCCGCGAAGTATTCGCAAAGCTGGGCCTCGGTGGCCGCGAGGACCGGATGCTCCTCGTCAATCAGCGGGCCAAGCGGAACCCGGTCCGGCCGATCATTCTCCCACAGCACCGCGACCAGCCCGGCGTCGCCGCCCACCAGCGTGAGTTCGCCCACCGGGGACGGCATCGTGCGGCGATAGAGAGGCTGTTCCATCCGCGCCTCCTTGCCGCCGCCGCGCCGGGTGTCAATCCGTCACCGGATCATAACCGGAACATTTATGCCAGCCAGCGGTCCAGTTCGACGTGGAAGTGGCGCAATCGGGCTTCCTGCTCGCCCCATAGCGGACCACGAAATCCCCGCGAACGCGCGCCCGCCTGAACGATCGGCAGCAGGTCGGAGTCCTGGTCCAGCACTTCGCCCATGCCGGGCGGTTCGCCGAGGCCGGTATGCACCACCTCCGGCCGCGTCGCGCCGGTAACGTCGACGTCCGCGCCGAGCCCCATCCAGCCCGGCGCGCCGTAGCCGGGGGCATCGACGTGGCGGTAGAGAATAGTGGTCTCGTACGTGAACTGCTCCGGATCGCTGCCGTGCGGTTTGAAGCGATGGAGAAACACCGCCTCGGGGTGGCAGCCGATCTGGGTATTGGGAAATATCCCGAAGATCGTCGCATCGGTCAGCTGCGCATCGGAGAAGTGCGAATAGTCCAGCCCTATCCGCGCCGCCCGCTCCCGCTTGGCATGGGCAACGGCGGCGCGGCTCTCCATGGCCGTGCCCGTAAAGCTGTCCGGATCGACGCCCGCGTCGGCCAGCAGCATGGCGATGCCGGGATTGATCCTCTCCTGATCGGGGAAGTGCGAATTGGGCTGCGCCATCGGCACGAACTGGCGCGAGAGACCGTGCGGGAACAGGTCGATATGCGTGCGATCGTCGATCACTCCCATCGTCTGCGGATGGATCGCGTGAAGGTGGTAGCTCTCGTAGAACGCATCGATCCCGCCCTTCCAGTTGGCCGCCCAGTCCGAGCGGCGATGCTGGACGACGTGCATCCGGTCCATGCCGTAAGTCTCCAGCATCGGCAGGATCGGTGCGAGAAACCCGGCCAACGGCCGCGCGCCTTTGTCCATGTTGATGAAGACGAGCCCCGCCACTTCCTCCGCACGAACCGAGGTCAGGTCGGTGCCATGGCAGAGCACTTCGGGGCGGAAGGTCTCGGCGTCGGTCACCTTCTGGTTGTGCCCGTCGATCCCGAAGCGCCACGAGTGGAACGGGCAGGTGAAGCTGTCCTGGCTCCCCGTCTCCCCCGAGACGAGGCGACTGCCCCGATGCGGACACACGTTGTAATGCGCCGCGACCGAGCCGTCCGCCTGTCGCACGACGATGAAACTTTCGGGACCAGTATCGAACTTCACCCAGTCGCCGGGCTCGGGAATGTCGCTCGACGGGGCAGCCAGCAGCCAGGTGCGCGCGAAGACCTCCTCCAGTTCGCGGGCGAAGAATTCGGGCGAGGTGTAACGCGCGGGATCAGGCCGCTCGGTGCCGTTGTCGATCGCCGGGGCGGGCTGGTCGAAGGGGTGATCGGAGCCCTTGTGGACGGTCCAGCTGCGCGGATCGTAGTTCATGCGCTTGCCTCCATCCGGCGGTCGAGTTCGGCGTGGAAGTGACGCAGGCGGCCTTCCTGCTCGCTCCACAGCGGCCCCCGGAAACCGCGCGAGCGGGCGCCCGCCTGGACGATGGGCAGGAGGTCGGAGTCCTGATCCAGCACTTCGCCGAGGCCCGGCGGCTCGCCGAGGCCGGTGTGGACGATCTCGGGCCGGGTGGCGCCGGACAGGTCGGTGTCCTCTCCCAGCCCCATCCACGCCGGAGCGCTGTAACCGGGCGCATCGACATGGCGGTAGAGGATACAGGTATCGTAAGTGAACTGGTTCGGATCGCTCGCGTGCGGCAGGAAGCGGTGGAGGAAAATCGCCTCCGGATGGCAGCCGATCTGGGCATTGGGGAACAGGCCGTAGACGACGGAATCGCTGAGCTGGCTATCGCTGAACCGGTCATAGCCGAGCCCGAGGTCTGCGGAACGACGGCGCTTGGCCTGTTGTACCGCGCGGCGGGTCTCGGCGGCGGTGCCGTTGTAAGTCTCGGGATCGATCCCGGCATCCCGCAGCATCGACTGGATGCCGGGGTTGACCGTCTCCTGATCGCCGTAGCGCGCTGCAGGCTGCGCGAAAGGCACGAACTGGCGCGAGAGGCCGCCGGGCCAGAGGTCGATCTGCGTGCGGTCGTCCATCAGGCACTGCGTTTGCGGGTGGACGGCATGGAGGTGGTAGATTTCCGCAAAGGCATCCACCCCGCCCTTCCAGTTCGCCCCCCAGTCCGAGCGGCGGTGCTGCACCACGTACATCCGGTCGATGTCGTAGAGTTCCAGATGCGGGAGGATCGGCGCGAGCCACTGCTTCAGCGGCTCGACCTGCGGGTCCATGCAGATGAACACCAGCCCCACCGCCACCTCGCAGCGAACCGAGGTGAGATTGCGGTCGTGGCAGAGCACTTCGGGGCGGAAGGTCTCCGGATCGGTGACC
>JASGGD010000109.1:0-16389 GCA_047605225.1 Novosphingobium sp. | reverse complement strand
CGGTCACGCTGGCATTCGCGCCCTGGGCATAGATGGCGCTGCGGGTCGTTTCGGTATCCGCCGCATCAGCGGCTACCGTGGTGACGTTGTTGGCAGACACCATCACATCGCCCGAAGTCGACGCGGCATAGATGCCCGATCCGCCGCGACCGGTGGCTGCGACCGTCCCGGTCGTTGCGATATCCACCATGCCCGTGTCGGAGTAACCGTAAACCGCGGTGGAGGCCTGACCGGTCGCCGTGACGGAACCGCCTGTGATGGTCACGTCACCGCCCATCGATTCCGCGTCGATACCGCTGGTCAGGGTGCCGGCGACCGAGATGTCGTCGAAGTTGACGGTGGTTCCGCCCGCGCCCGACACCGCATAGACGCCGTTTGCGTTGTAGCCCGTTGTCGTGACGTTGGTGACGTCGACCGCCGCAGCGCCGTTATAGGCCGTGGCATAAACGCCATGTGCAGTGCTGCCGCTCGTATCGATCGCGCCGGTCGCCGTGACATCGACGTTGCCGGTGTCGCTGTTGGCGGCGATCGCAATGGCATTGTCGCCGGTTGTGGTGACCGCCCCGGTGGTCACGGTGACATCGCCTGCCGACGCCGATGCATTGATGCCGCGTGCGCCCAGCCCTGCGGTGCTGATGGTTCCGGCGTCAACGGTGACATTGCCGGTGCCGGCTGCAGTAGCGGTGATGGCAGTGGAGCTGGGCAGGAAGAAGAAGCTGCTGCCGTCAAGGCCGGTGGTGGTCACATTGCCCGTCGTGACGGTCACGTCGCTGTCGAGGCCGCCGATGGCGCGCACGCCGCCCGCGAGGGAACCGGAGGTGCTGACATCGCCCACAGTGACCGAAACCGGCCCGGCAAGGCTGCTGACGTCGATTGCCGTCGCGTTCGCGCCCGTGGTCGAGACAGAGGCCGTGCCGCCTGCGAGAGTGATTGCGTTCGAACCGGTTGCGGTCAGAGCAATACCGCTGGTGTCATCGGCCGTGGTTGAGATCGCAACGTCATTCTCGAGCGATACCGTGACGTCATCGGCGAGTGCATTGTAGGAGATGCCATTCGGGAAGGGATTGCCCGCCGCAATGCAGGTCACCGTCCCTCCACCAAGCGGGGCGAGGCCGCACTCCTCTGCCGCCATGGCAGGATTTGCAAAGGCGAGCATGCCCAATGCAAGAGGAAGAGTTGCTGCGCCCAGCGCAAGACGTGCGTAAGCAGACGCAGAAGCGCCTTTGCGTACAGTTGTGGAGTTCATGAAAGCATCCCTGGAACAGAATATCGCACCAAAATGTCGTGCGCCACGGTTCCTCCGGCACACGACACCGCTCACCCGTTTTTCGGTTTGAACGCAGGAGATACTTTTCAGATGTCAATTTGATCCCGCGATTCTGCGACAATTTTTAATTTTTATTCAGGGAACTAAATTCTCGATTGTTTACTCGGGCCGGGTGCCTGGGAGATACCAGCGCACCGCCTCGATAGTTCAATTCGTCATTGCATGGATGCGGCAGTGCTCGAGGTAGCCCTTCTCATGTCGTGCCGCGAGGTCAACGATCGCACGCCATAGCCATGACGGCGCATCGAGGTTCCTGGAGCGCCCTTTTTGCAAATCCTTGGCGCAACTGCGCCGAATATAAGGCTCCATCTGCCGGGCATGTGCTTTGCCGACGACGAAAGCGAGGTAGCGGGCAGCCTTTAGCGCCTCGCCCCGAGAGAACTGCTCGACCTCGATCTTGAGGTCCTGAGGCATGAGTTCGCGCACGAACACTGAATGTTGCCCAACATGCGCAGTCGCCATCCGCCCGCCAAGATGCGGCGACAGGGCGCGCGCGGCAGCCAGAACTCGTTCGGCCGGATCTGTGGGCATGGCGGCGCCGGGGGCAATCGGCGCCACGGGATCGACCGCCTCCTTGATGTCGACAAGCGCATGATCCGTACCGTCTTCGCCTTCGAGCGCGACGATCGCCGCATACCGCATAAGCCCCAGCGAACTGCAACCCTTCATCCAGTAGGCGGCATCGACCATCTTCGGGGTTCGCTTCTCTCCCCTGTTGTCCAGTGACAGGATCATGCGACTTACCGGCCTATGCGTCACGATGCTGCGAAGGTCGATTGCTTCCGCTTCGGTCAGGGGCCAGAACCGGCGGCCAAGGGGAATTTCAGGTTCCACATCGTCGAGTCTTTCTTTGGCCAGATGCTTCCACTTTCTGCCCAGCGCGCGGCGGCGCACCACGCGCACGATCTCCGGTTCACGACTTATGGTTTTCTCATCGTCATCGGGGTCGGCAAAGGCATCTTCGTAGCCCTCGACCATTTCTTCCATCATGCGGGCGGTGACGACGCCCGGCAGGTCCGATCCACGTGCCGCCGTGGCGAGCGAAAGGCCCAGCCGGATAAGATCGTGCGCAGGGTTGCCGATCACGGCCTGATCGAGATCGCGGATCTGTATCTCGACCTTGCCCTCGCCGTTCGCGATCGGCCCCAGATTGCCCAGATGGCAGTCGCCGCAAATCCAGACCGGCGGCCCTTCGGGTACGATGCGTTCACCGCCTTCTTCGCCAAGCCAGCGATAGAAGAGTTTCGTGTTGCCGCGGACGTAGGCGTGCGCGGACCGCGCCATCTTGAGATCACGGCGAGCATGGAGGGTGGCAAGGCGATCTGCCGGTACGACGAATTTCATGCAGAAACGAACGGGCAATACCGCGTGCATGTTCCACACGCAGCCGAAGTTGTGAAAAGAGACAGGGAGTAACCGGAACAGGTCATGTCGTCGTGGTTTTTGCCACTGCCGGACGGAAACATGCAGGAAACAAATATGACGACAGTGGCGCAGGTTATCGTGGAGACGCTCCAAGCCGCAGGTGCGCGCCGCTGCTACGGTGTGCCGGGAGACACGCTCAATCATGTGACCGACGCGATACGGACAAGCGATATCCGATGGGTTCATGTCCGGCATGAGGAGGCGGGCGGCTTTGCGGCCGGCGCCGATGCGCTGCTGACGGGCGAGCTTGCGCTATGTGCCGGGTCGTGCGGCCCGGGCAGTCTTCACTTCATCAACGGTTTGTTCGAATCCCACCGCAATCGTGCGCCGGTCGTCCTGATCGCCAGCCAGATCGTACGAGACGAACTTGGCTTCGATTTCCCGCAGGAAGTAGACTTTCGCGCCATTTACGAAAGTTGCAGCGTCTTCTGCGAGGACATCCGCACGCCGGAGCAGGCGCGCCGCAAGACCGCCATGGCGGCCCAAGCGGCCCTGGCCCGGCGCGGCGTTGCGGTGCTGATCGTGCCGGCGGATATTTCCAGCGCCAGGGCGCCGGACGAGCCTGCCTTTACCGTCCATCGTGCAAGTCCGGTCGTCGTTCCTGCCGAACACGAACTCGATCGCATGGCAGCCTTGCTGAATGCGGGCGGGAAAATCGCGATTTATGGCGGGTCGGGGTGCGAGAACGCGCATGACGAAGTGGTGGCACTCGCGCGCATGCTACAGGCGCCTGTAGCGCATACCTCGCGCGCCAAGGACTTTCTGGAGCACGACAATCCGCACGATGTCGGGATGACCGGGATTTTCGGCGGCGAGGCGGGCTATCACGCGCTGATGTCCTGCGACACGCTGCTGCTGCTGGGTTGCGATTTTGCGTGGCGCCAGTTCTATCCGCAAAAGGCGACGATCATTCAGGTCGATCTCGACGGGACGCATCTTGGGCGGCGTCATCCGGTCGATTTCGGCACGGTCGGCGATGTTAGGGAGACGCTCAGAGCCCTGCGTGGGCGGCTGCATGCGCGGTCCGATCGCGCGTTTCTCGACGATTGCCTCTCGAAACGCGAGAAGATGGCAGAACGGCAGGGCAGGCACTCGACGGTCGGCAAGGGCGGCGCGATCCATCCGCAGTACCTTGCCGAAGTCATATCCCGTGCAGCGCCCACCGATGCGATTTATACGGCCGATGGAGGTTCTCCAATGGTCTGGTGCCTGCGCCACGTCGCGGCGACGGGAAGCAACCGCACGGTGATCAGCCTCAGTCACGGGACGATGGCCAATGCGATGCCGCAAGCGCTGGGTGCCAAGGCGGCATTCCCCGACCGGACGGTCATCTCGTTGTCGGGCGATGGCGGCCTGGCGATGATGCTGGGCGATCTGCTTACCGCCGTGCAGGAAAAGCTGCCGATCAAGGTGGCGGTGTTCAACAACAGCGCGCTGGATTTCGTCGAGATCGAGCAGAAAGTCGAAGGTCTGCTTGATGCCTATACCGACCTCGTCAATCCCGATTTCGGGCGCGTCGCCGAAGCCATGGGTCTGTGGGGACGCCGCGTCGAGAAGGCGCAGGATCTGGAGGGCGCGGTGCGGGCCTGGATCGATGCGCCGGGGCCGGCATTGCTTGACGTCGTGACCGACAGGTTCGAACTGGTGATGCCCCCGAAGATCGAGGCAGGCCAGGTCGCCGGAATGGCGCTCTATTCCGCCAAGGCGGTGCTGGGCGGGCGCGGCAAGGACGTTGCGGGCATGATCCGTAACCTGCTGCCATGAGCGGCGGTGCCAGCGGAGCGGGTGGGCTCGTCGCGGGACTGACCCGCGACCATGCCTTGTCCCGCAACCTTTTCCTGATCGCCTCGCTGGCGGGGACGGTGGCGTCAATCGCCATCGGTATCCGTCATCCCGGTGCCTTGTGGTTTCTGCTGATCAGCTCGCCGATCCTGATGCTTGCACTCGTGGACCTGTTCCAGACGCAGCATTCGCTGCGGCGCAATTACCCTGCCTCGGCGCGGTTCCGCTGGCTGTTTGAATGGCTGCGCCCGTTCCTGCGGGCCTATATCGTCGAAAGCGATCTGGATGGACGGCCCTTCAGCCACGACGAGCGTGCGCTCGTCTATGCGCGGGCCAAGGGCGATGTTTCGGCCCATCCGTTCGGCACCGAACTCGACGTCTATTCCGACGAGTACGAATGGCTCGCCCACAGCATCGCGCCATCGCGCCATGCGCCCAAGGATACGCGTGTGCATGTCGGCTCGGAGCAATGTTCGAGGCCCTATGAAGCCTCGCGGCTGAACATTTCGGCGATGAGCTTCGGAGCGCTGGGCGCCAATGCGATCGAGGCGCTGAATTTGGGCGCGAAGATCGGCGGCTTCTATCATGATACCGGAGAGGGCGGCCTGTCGCCCTATCATCTCCGGCACGGTGGTGACATCGTTTGGGAGATCGGATCGGGATACTTCGGCTGTAGAGACGGCGAGGGGCGCTTCGACGGCGCGCGCTTTGCGGAACGGGCTGCGCATGAAGTGGTGAAGATGACCGAGATCAAGCTGAGCCAAGGCGCAAAGCCCGGTCATGGCGGCCTGCTCCCCGGTCCCAAGGTGACGCGCGAGATCGCGCAGACCCGCGATGTGCCGGAAGGCGAGGACTGCCTCTCGCCACCATGGCACAGCGCGTTCTCAACCCCGATCGAGCTGGTGGAGTTTGCCGACAGGATGCGGGATCTCTCCGGGGGCAAGCCGGTGGGGATCAAGCTGTGCGTGGGCTATCCGCACGAACTCTTCGCGGTGGTTAAGGCCATGCTGGAAACGGGCATCCTGCTGGACTTCATCGTCATCGACGGCGCTGAAGGCGGAACCGGAGCAGCGCCGACGGAACTTTCCGACCGCGTCGGCATGCCGCTTCGCGAGGGGCTGATCATGGCACGCAATGCGCTGGTGGGGACTAACCTCAAGGGCAAAGTCAAGCTTGCCGCATCCGGCAAGGTCAATTCGGGCGCGGGTATCGCGATGAATGCGGCGCTCGGCGCGGACTGGTGCAACGCGGCGCGATCCTTCATGTTTTCGCTCGGCTGTGTCCAGTCGATGCGGTGCCATACGGACACGTGCCCGACCGGGGTTGCCACCCAGTCACCCGCACGCCAGCGCGCGCTCGTCATTCCCGAGAAAGCTGAGCGCGTCGCCCGCTTCCAGCGCAGTACGCTTGACGCATTGCATGACATCGTGGTCGCCTGCGGGCTGGACACGCCGGACCAGTTCACGCCGGATGGCCTGCGCCAGCGCATCAGCGCGGTAGAGATGCGATCGATGGATGAACTTTACGCTTTCGTCGAACCGGGTGAATTGCTCGATGGCGCTCGCGATCCCCGAACAGCGCGATGGTGGGCTCAGGCCGACCCTTATTCCTTCCGCAGAGTGGTGTCATGACTACGCCCTAAGAGAGCTTTCGAACTCGTGTTGCCGCAGCCTCCTCACCGGCCGCACAATGGGCGAGGTCGAGCCGGGCAAGGACGGCACTCACTCGCTCAAAGGCAAGAATGGCGATGCTTCGCGAAGGTCATGGGGAAGGCCGCCTCACGCAACACGCGGCAGAGACCCACCGTCAGCAAGAGCCCGAACAAGTCGCCAAAGCTCCGCTCGGTCAGCTGGCCACGCTGGTCGACACCGTGCCCATCGGCAATTTGTGGATGCACGAGATCAAGTTCGACGGCTACCGCGCGCTGATCGGGACGGGGGGGACGGCTCTTTGCGCCACGTGTACAGTAACGTCTTGCTGAACTCTCGCTCTCGAAAAAAGCCGCAACGTTATCCCAGCGATCCATCTCCAAGGTCAACGCGAGCTTCTGTCCCAGTGTCTAGACGCGGCGGCGACCTGTCATCCCCGCACTACACTTACAGCACTCGGGTTCACCTGGGCTCGGCAAAGTGATGCAGGAACGCTGCGCACGCCAATCTCGAGCATCTTGATCATGAAAGCGGACCGTCCGCACCCGGGCGTCGGGATATGTTATGTGAACGGCAATGATGGGTCGGCAGTGTCGTATTTGACTGGAAAGGAAAGCGATTTCCGGCCCGAAATGCAAGGCTTGATGCCCTTTTGCTCGAGCACATCCCGGAACCATTCTGCGTCATAGCCTCGGTCGGCCAGCATCCACTGCGCTTTGGGCAGATTATCAAGCAGGGCCGCCGCGCCGGTTTAATCAATGATCTGGCACGCCGTGGTGAGGAACTGGGCGGCCATTGGCATCAGTGACGCCGTGCAGCTTGGTGTTCACGCCGCCCTGGGTCCGTCCGATCAGGCGTCCGAAATACCCTTTGTTACCCCAAGGCTGGACGCCGTGCCGTAAGCTTTGAGATAGGCCGCGTCGATCATGAGGGTCTGAGCTCAGCGCTCTTGACGCACAAGCCTCCATCATCCGCGCGAACACGCCCATCTCGCCCCAACATTTCCAGCGGTTATACAGAGTCTTTGTGCCGCCCGTATTCCTTGGGCGCGTCCCGCCAGCGCAGCCCGTTGCGGTTGACGAAGATTATCCCGCCCCGCACACGACGGTCATCAGCCCGGGGCTTGCCTCGGCTCTTGGGGAAATAGGGCGACAGAAGCGCTATCTGCTCGTCCGTCAGCCAATACAGGTCGCTTATGTTCAGTCTTCTCCCAAAGCCTGAATCACATCGCGGACATCCAATCAATGGGTCCTGAGCCTAGGCGAACTGGCGCGCGTCTGGAAACGCGGATGGATGATTTCGCCGTACAGTTATCCCCGAGAGGCCTGTTCGCGTTTTTCAGGGCGGATGTAGATCGAAGTGATCTTGGGGGAGAGCGCCTTCATCTGAATCTCCAGTTCCTCGATCAGCGATTCGGCCTGGCCCATCGGCAAATCATCCACGAAGTCGACGCTGGCGGCGACGAAGACCGAATTGGGGCCGGTATGAACGGTTCGAACGTGATTGACGCCGGTGATGTTCGCATCGCATTCCATCACCGCACGCAGACCCGCGATCAGTTCAGGGTCGGCGGCTTCGCCGATCAGGAGGCCCTTGGCCTCTCGAGCAAGCAGGATGGCGACCGCAGCCAGAACCAGTCCGATGAAAACCGAGGCGGCGCCGTCCAAGCGCGGGTCCGCGAAATACCCGCTGGCCCATATGCCCAGCGCGGCGATGATTAAACCGACAAGGGCTGCGCTATCCTCGAACAGTACGATGAAGCCGGGAGGGTCCTTTGATCGGCGCACCGCCTGCCACCAGCCTTGCCCGCCGCGTGCAGCATTGAATTCCTTGACCGCAAGCGCCCAGGATGTGCCTTCCATCGCAAACGCGATACCGAGGACGATGTAGCTGAGCGATGGGTCCTCGATTGGGTGGGGCTCGCGAATATGGGCGATCCCCTCATAGATCGAAATGCCCGCGCCGCCCGCGAATATCAGGATCGCTACCACAAACGCCCAGAAATAGAGTTCGCGGCCATACCCGAAGGGATGAGCAGCATCGGGTGGGCGTTCGCCGCGCCGCTGGCCGTAGAGGAGCAGAAGCTGGTTCCCACTGTCCACCAGAGAATGAACGCCTTCGGTGGCCATCGCCGATGACCCGCCGATCCCGGCTGCCAAGAACTTCGCGATCGCGATGCCGATGTTTGCCGCCAGTGCACCGTAAAGTACGATGTTGTCTCGAAGGTGTCCGGATGTCTTGGCCATGCGGCACATAACTAGCGGACGGCTCCGGCGTTTCACCGTGCCGCCACGAATCCCGGTTTAGCCCGATTATATGCGTGGTGAAGCCGTTTTGGCCGTGTCACGTTTCTCCAGATGCGTCTTCAGGCATATCCGCCCACGCCCGCAGCGATTAGGCCGACCGGGCCGAAACGGCGCAATAGGGAAGTCGCAGCTACACCCAGAACGGCACCGCCAGCCCCATGCACGGGCTGTGCCACCTGACTGCCTGCGATTGCACCGAGAACCTTGCCGAACATGTCTTGTCTCCTTGCAGAACCAAAGACTGGCCGAGGCGATGTTTCCGAGCGCGCGGACGCGCGGTAGTTAATTCTTCTTAGCTGAGCCGTTGCCGACGTCGCTACGCGGCTTGCCTTTCGAAGTACGCTGGGCGCTTGCGGTCGCACCGGCAAGGACAGGCCCGCAAGCGGCGGCCTTGGCATCGCCGGGATCGACGAAGGCCAGCAGCCCGGCGACCGGCGTGGCAAGTACGGCAAGGCCAAGCCCAGCCCCGGCGCGTCCGACCAGTTGCGGGCTGATCACCTGCAGTTTGGGCTGGGCAAAATGGCCGCCGAGCCCGACGGGAGACTGGCCGGAGAAGAGGCTGAATTTCTTGCCATCGGCCCGGAAAGCCATTTCAATCGCTTCGGTGCCGAAACTGAAGCCCCCGCGTCCGGTCACAACGTTCTTGCTGGTGTCGATCAGGATCGGATCTGCGGCTGCAGTGCCGCCTTTCACCGTGAAGGCCAGAAGGCCGCAATTGACCTCGATCGGCTTCTTCAATTTGCCCTGAAACATCTTGGAAACGAAAGTCCCGAGGTCCAGCTCGGCAAGCTGGGCATTCTGCGTCCACAAGGTTCCCTGCGGCATGACGAAGGCGATGCGGCCCGATGACGTCGCCAGCGAATCATGGATCGTATCGCCCCTGCCATTCAGTTCGATCCGCCCGCGAATAGTCCCGGTGGTGCCGGAATCGGCCAGCCCATAGCCGGCCAGCAGGCGGCCCATCGGTGTGGAGGCGAGGCGGATATCATAACGGATCGCGGAAGGGCGTTGCCGCGTGTCGATCAGGAAGTCCGAAGCCACGTCGCCGCGGGCCATGGAGAACGTGAGCGGCGAAAGTTTTAGCAGCCCCTTATCCAGCGACAGCTTGAGCGCGATGTTGGAGACGGGCACGTTCTTCGAGCGAACCACGCCGATCTTCCAGTCCAGCCCGGCATCGAAGCGCTGCATCATCGCAACCGGCAGTTCGGCATCGGGAAGGATGCGGCGCGCCCCTGCGCCGGTCTGCGCGGCAGCGGCCACTGCGCCTTGCGAAGCCACCACATCCGGATTGTAGCCGATGAACGGGGCGGCATCGACGATGTCCAGTCTGCGGGTCTGTAGCGCGGCGTCCAGACGCAGCCGCTGCGCATTGATCACGGTAACGCGGCCCGACAGATCGGACTGGCCGAATGTTCCCGTCATCCCCGTGAAGCGATAGGTCTGTGCGTCTTTCACGAGCCGGGCTTTCAGCGCGTAACGACGGGTCTGCGGAATGGCGACGTCAATTACCGCCATCAGATCCGACAAGTCCTGCCCTCTGGCCGCAACCTTCAAGGGAACGCCTTCAAATTCGGTCAGGCCGGGCAGGGTGCCGGAAACGTCGATCACGCTGTCCGCCGCCCACGCGCGCGCCTGCAATGTGTTCTGCGCGCCGGAAAGACTGGCATCGGGAGAAAGCAATTCAGCCGTCAGGCGAAATGGTGTGGTGCGAAAGGTTCCGTCGCCCTGCAGTCCTACCGCCTTCCCGATGCGCGTATCCTTGGCCGCGATCGGATCGATGGTGAGATCGGTCAGCAGAGGCATCTGCGGATCGCGATAATGGATTTGGGTGCCGGTGATGTCGGCCCGGTCGATGCGCGGCATTTCGAAGGGCTTACCTTCGCCGCCCTTTGCGAAAGTCCAGGTATTGCGTTTGTGTCCCGCATCCCATTCGAGGTTAGCGACGCCCTGATCCAGTGTGAGAACATAGACATGGCGCTGCCCGAACAGCAGCGAAAGCGGTGCAATCTGTGCTTCGATGCGCCGGGCGGCGAACAGGTCATCTCCCTTTGCCCATTGCGGGTTGGAAACCGAGAGTCGCTCGGCCAGAAACTTTATCCGCAGGGGGGCAAAGTAAAGCTGAAAATCACCGCCGACCCTGATCTCGCGGTCGCTCAGCGAACTGGTGACGTTTTCGAACGGGTGCTTGAGAAATCGCCCCTTGGTTATGAACAGCAGCAGCCAGACCGCAAATATAGCCGCCAGAATGCCCAGCACCACATTGCGCACGATATGCCAGCGCCACCGCCGGGCAGGGTGCATCTGTGTAGATGGTTCGGGAGCGGCTGGCTGTTCCATATGATCCACATCGTTTGAACGTGGGCTTTGGTTTCAGCCGGCACCGTTACCGGACCGGCATCGCCCATGCGCATTACGGCAGCGCATAGGCGATCACCTGATCTCCGATCGGCGTTTCCATGAAGTGATGGCCGCCCGGCGCGATCACCAGATATTGCTTGCCGTTCACCGTGTAAGTCATCGGCGTGGCCTGACCGCCTGCGGGCAGTACGTCCTTCCACAGCACCTTGCCGGTCCTGAGGTCGATCGCGCGGATCAGGTTGTCGGTCGCGGCGGCGATGAAGATGACCCCGCCAGCCGTCACCACCGAGCCGCCGTTGTTGGGTGTGCCGATCGTCCAGGGCAGCATCGAAGGGATGCCGAAGGGGCCGTTGGTGCGCGCTTCGCCCAGCGGCTTGTCCCAAATCGTCTTGCCGGTCGCCATGTCAATGGCGCGGATACCGCCGTAGGGGGGCTGCTTGCACAGCATACCCGTCAGCGGCAGGCGCCAGCCCGCATTGACGTCGATGGCATAGGGCGTATGCGCCTGCGGATCGCCTGCACCCTCGGCGCCGCCGATTTCGCCGCGCGCCTGATCGCGCGGTGCCCAGCCCTTCTTGTTTGCCTCGGCGCGGGGGACGAGGCGCACGTAGTTGGGCATGTCGTTGTAGTTGGCAACGATCACGCCCCGGCGCGGGTCGACCGCAATGCCGCCCCAGTCGGTGCCGCCGTTGTAGCCGGGATATTCGATCGAGCGGCGGTCGCTTTCGGGCGGCGTGAAGAAGCCCTTGTAGCTCGCCTTGCGGAACTGGATGCGGCAGATCATCTGATCAATCGGCGACATCCCCCACATGTCACGCTCGGTAAGGTCGGATTTGCGCAGGGTATGCCACAGCGACACGCGCTGGGTAGCCGCACGCTGGTCGGGCTCCACGCCGCCGCCGGGCGCCTTGATCGAGCCGACCGGCGTCAGCGGCTGGCCGGTACGCCGGTCGAGCACGTAGATGTCGCCCTGCTTGGAGGGCAGGACGAGCGCAGGCGCACCCTTGTAGTCCACCAGAGTCGCCTGCGCGCCGAAGTCGTAGTCCCACACGTCGTCGCGCACGGCCTGGAACTTCCAGCGCGGCTTGCCTGTGGTCACGTCGAGGGCCACCAGCGAGGTCGCGAAATCACGCTCCTGCGGGCGGCGAAGGCCGGAGTAATAGTCTGCCGCCGCATTGCCCATCGGCAGGTAGACGAGGCCAAGCTGCTCGTCACCGCTGGCGATCGTCCACATGTTGGGGGTGCCGCGCGCCCAGGTCTGGCCCTGCGGCGGATAGCCGTTCCAGTCCGGGTGCATCATGTCCCAGGCCCAGCGCAGCTTGCCGGTTACGGCGTCATAACCCCGGATCACGCCCGAGGGTGCCCAGCGGTCCTGCCCGTCGAGCACCTGATGCCCGGTGACGACAACGCCGCGCACGATCGTCGGCGGCGAGTTGATCGAGACGTATCCCGGAGGCGTATTGCCCATGCCGATCTTGGTATCGACTTCGCCGTTGGTGCCGAAACCCGCGCAGCGCGCGCCGGTGTGGGCGTCGATGGCAAACAGGCGTGCGTCGAGCGTGCCGTAGACGATGCGCTGGGCACAGGGCTGGTCGGCCGGGACGCCGGGCACCGCGAAGTAGCTCACGCCGCGGCAGGCGGCGGTATACGGGATCGCTTCGTCGGACACTTTGGGGTCGAATTTCCAGCGCTGCTTGCCTGTCGCCGGGTCGAGCGCGATTACCCTGTTCTTCGGTGTGCAGACGTAAAGCGTATCGCCTACCTTGAGCGGTGTGTTCTCACCGCCATAGGTGCCCGCAATCTTTGCGGACGAGGGCATGTCGCCGGTATGGGTCAGCCATACGCGCTTGAGGTTCTTGACGTTTTCCGGCGTGATCTGCCCAAGCGGCGAGAAGCGGCGTGCGGCATCGGTGCCGCCATAGGCCGGCCAGTCGTCACCGACCGAGGCAAGCGAGGGGTCGCTCATCTCGAAGCGCAGGCCCGGCAGGTCTTCCGCCGGGCCGGTATCCGCCATGTGAGCGAAGATCGTCGCCGAGATCGCGGCTAGCACCACCGCCGCCGCACTTGTCCCGAGGCCCAGCTTCCAGCGGTTCGGACGAAAGGTGAGGGTGGGCATCACCAGCAAGGTCGCCACCAGCAGAACCAGCGGAGCGACGATGCGCGGCACCAGCGCCCAGTTGTTCGCGCCGACTTCCGCGAAAGCCCAGATCACGGTCAGCACGAAGATCAGGCAGTACAGCCACCCGCCCAGAATGTTCCGGCGGATCAGCAGTCCACCGGACGCAAGCATCGCAAGGCCGGCGAGCACGTAATAAGCAGACCCTCCCAGCACGGCGAGATAGATGCCGCCCAGTGTCAGCACGAGCCCGATCATGGCAATGACGGCGCCGAGGACGAGAGGCGCCAAGGGACGTGCCTTGGGCTGCAGGTTCGCCGACTCCATCATTCACACTCCAGAAACATTTCGCCGATTTGGCATCGAAATGGTCCGGGAAGCGGATTGTTCCTCAAGCAGTTGCGCCGCGATCGTATCGTGCATGCAAAAGCTTCGCCTCGTCATCGGGCGTCTCAGGCGAAGCGATAAGGGCCACCGCGTTCGAGGGCAGCCTGGTAGGCCGGTCGTTCATGGATCTTGTCCAGCCAGGCGATAGTCGCCGGGCGTCCGACATCCAGCCCGCCACGATCGCGGGCCGCTTCGAGCGGGAAGCTCATCATGATATCGGCGGCGGTGAACGTGTCCCCGGCGAACCAGGGGCGGAATGACAGTTCATGCTCTACGAAGTCGAGGTGGATGTCGATCATCGGCTGCAGCTTCTTCTGCGCGGCCTTGCCCAGCAGGGGAATGCGGCTCAGCACCAGATTGACGAACAGGGGCGGCATCAGCGAGCCTTCGGCATAGTGCAGGAAATGGCGATACCGCAGCGCGGCGCTGTCGCCATAGGGTTTGCCCAGCAACCCGTCCGCCTTGGTGGTGAGATATTCGACGATGGCGCCGGTTTCGGCAATGATGCGCTCCGAGCCGGAGGGATCGTGATCGACGATGACCGGCGACTTGCCCAGCGGATGCACCCGGCGCAGTTCCGGCGGGGCAAGCATCGTCTTGGGATCGCGCTGATAACGCTTGACGTCGTAAGGCATGGCAAGCTCTTCGAGCAACCACAGCACGCGCTGCGAGCGGGAGTGCTCCAGATGGTGGACTACGATCATCGGCGCTCGGATCTCCGCGGATTATTCTGATACCGCCAACGGATGGCATGGTGCATGGTTGCGCCCCGGCGGCATCAGCCCCGGCCACTTCAGCCTTTATGTTCGGGAAGACCCTTGCGCCTAGTTGCCGCGAGATCCTCCAACTGCGTTTCGGTCATGGATTTCTCCATTTCCTTGGAGGCACCCTGGAGTTTCGATTTCGGCGTTTCCCCACGCTTGGCGGAAAGGGCTGCGCCGGCAGCTTTCTGCTGGGCTTTGGATCGGGCGGGCATGCGGGAACTCCTCGATCGAAACGTCGTCGTCACTGTCAAGCGAATGTAGCACGGGTCGGGTTCCCGGGCTGCAATGGCGGCGCAGCCAGCGCCTTTGCACGGTTCGTCTCTATTTCTGCGCGCGATGCATCCCTAACGGGCTGTCGGCCGTTAGGGATGCATGGATGTCACGAAAGATCGTTCGCTGCCGGTGCATCGTACCCGGACACCGGCGCAAGCGCTGGCATCCGTCCGCGGCCTGACCGAGGCGCTCGTCGCCCCGCTGTCCGACGCCGATGCGACGATCCAGTCGATGCCCGATGCGTCTCCCGCGAAGTGGCATCTGGCGCATACCACATGGTTCTTCGAGACTTTCGTGCTGCGCGACCATCTTGCCGGATATCGCCTGTTCGACGAGGAATGGCCGTTCCTGTTCAATTCCTATTACGAGGCGGAAGGACCGCGCCATGCCCGCCCTCGGCGCGGCATGCTCTCTCGCCCTTCGCTGGACGAAATCCTGGCCTACCGCGCGCATGTGGATGCGCATCTCGAGCGGATGATGGATCGGCCCGAACTGGCCGGGCTGATCGAACTGGGCCTGAACCACGAGCAGCAGCATCAGGAACTGCTCCTGACCGACATCAAGCATGCCTTATCGCTGAACCCGCTGGCGCCTGCCTATGGCGCGTTCGCAGATCCGTCGCACGATACGGCAGGAGCGATGGCATGGGAGGAACACGACGGTGGGCGCCATCGGATCGGCCATGACGGTCCCGGGTTCGCCTTCGACAACGAAGGGCCAGCCCACGATGTGCTGATCTCCCCCTTTGCTCTGGCGCGGCGCCTGGTCACCAACGGGGAATGGGCGGAATTCATCGCCGATGGCGGCTATCGCAATGCGGCTCTCTGGCTGTCGGACGGCTGGGCCTGGGTGAACGCCGAGGGAATTGCGGGTCCGCTCTATTGGCAGGGCGGGGATGCATTCACGCTTGCAGGCATGCAGTCGTTGTCACCCGATGCACCGGTCACCCACGTTTCGTTCTACGAGGCGGATGCCTTCGCGACATGGGCCGGCCATCGCCTGCCCACCGAGTTCGAATGGGAGGTTGCCGCGCAGGCCCACGATCCCGCCGAAGGTAACCAGCTCGATACGGCACATGGCATCCATCCGGCCACATCACCCGGGCTTTTCGGAGGCTGCTGGCAATGGACCCGTTCGGCCTACCTTCCTTATCCGCGTTTTCATCCGGCGGCCGGGGCAGTGGGCGAGTACAACGGCAAGTTCATGTCCGGTCAGTGCGTGCTCAAGGGCGCCAGCTGTGCGACGCCGCGCGGGCATTCGCGGGCCACGTATCGCAACTTCTTCCCCCCCGAAAAGCGCTGGCAGTTCACCGGCTTCCGACTAGCGAAGGATCTGTAGACCCATGGCCACTGCCGTCCGCGATCTGATCGACGCCTCCCGCGATACCCTGCGCGCGCAATTCCGCCGCGATGTCATCACCGGACTGTCGCAGGAGCGCAAGGCCATTCCCGCGCGCTGGTTCTACGACCATCGCGGCAGCGAGCTGTTCGAGGAGATCACGCGGCTTCCGGAATACTACCCCACCCGCACCGAGACCGGCATCCTCATGGCGCATGCCACGCGGATCGGGCGCATGGTCGGGTCGAAACATCACGTCGTCGTGGAATTCGGTGCGGGCAGTGCCACCAAGACCCCGCTACTGCTCGATGCGATCTGGACCGCTGCCTATGTGCCGATCGACATTTCCGGCGAATTTCTCAGCGAATCCTGTGAGGCTCTGGCTGCCCGCTATCCCGATTTGCCGATCCATCCGGTCGAGGCCGATTTCAGCCATCCCGCCACGCTTCCCGCAGAAGTAGGCGCGCACCCCCGTATTGGCTTCTTCCCCGGCTCGACCATCGGCAACATGGAGCCGATGGCAGCGGCCGACCTGCTGCGATCGATGCGCAGGACACTGGGGGCGGGAAGCCTGCTGCTGATCGGTTTCGACCGGATCAAGGGCGAGGTGGAGCTTGTCCGTGCCTATGACGATGCGCAAGGTGTGACGGCAGCGTTCAACCTC
>JASGGD010000108.1:0-16409 GCA_047605225.1 Novosphingobium sp. | reverse complement strand
CTGTCAATCGCACCATCAGGTTCATGCGCTCGTGGAAAATCCATACCATGTGAGCAGCTTGTTCATGCCAAGCATGCTGAATTGAAATTTTCAGTTATCGGTGTATATGTGCTAAAGCGCTTTAACACTGGAGCCTGTATGTCCTCTGTCCGTTGGAACATCGCCGTGTCGCCCGACACGGATCAATCCGTACGCATGTTCCTTGCCGCCCAGGGCGGCGGCCGGAAGGGTGACTTGTCGCGTTTCATCGAACAGGCCGTCCGCTCCTATCTTTTCGAACAAGCCGTCGAACACGCCAAGGGCGCCGCTGTCGACATGAGCGAGACGGAATTGACCGATCTGATCGACGAAGCGGTCCAGTGGGCGCGCCATAACTAATGCGCGTCATTCTGGACACCAATGTCTTGGTCGCCGCACTGATCTCACCCCATGGCCCGCCCGATACGATCTATCGCTCATGGCGCGGCGGCCGCTTCGAATTGGTGACCTCGCGCGCGCAACTCACCGAGTTAAGGCGCATCAGCCGCTATCCCAAGCTCAAGGTGATCCTGCCGAACCATCGCATCGGCATGATGATCAATCATCTCAACCGCGCGATCGTCCTCGACCAGCTACCAGCCCTGCCCGATGAAGCGCAAACCGATGATCCCGATGACAATTTCCTGCTCGGCATGATCCTGGCGAGCGATGCGGATTTCCTTGTGACGGGCGACCGGCGCGCGGGACTTTTGCAACGTCGTAGCTTTCGGCGCGCCAGAATCCTTGCTCCGGCCGCATTTTGTGAGGAGGCGCTCATCAACGGATAATTGGTTCACATAGACCTCCGGCTACCACCATCGCGAAGATGTGACGTCTATGAGGCAGACCATGCCAGGAATTACCAAAGCTTCGCCCATCACGCAGATAGGACGAAATGGGAGTTATAAACCCCACTTTTATAACTCACGACGGACGAAGGGGCGTTAGGGAGAGGTTGATCAGGGCAAATCCACCACCCGAAAGACCGCCCCCGAACCCGCATCACGCACCAGGTCGACTCGCTCGCCATCCCAATGATAATCAAGGTGACGCCCCTGAACGGGGTTCGAAGCACAATCCGGATAGAACAGCGCAGCACACTCGCCACCCGGATGTCGGACGCTCGGATAGGCCAGTCCGTCGGACCCGCCAGCCTTAAGCGTCTTCGCCAAACCTTGAGATGCCGCGTAACTGTCCGGATCGAGCGCGGGATGCGGCGGTTCCCAGACCCCTCTCAGATCGTCGAGATCCGCATGCACCGACAGGACGATTTCCCGGAATTGCGACGTCCAGCCCGGCACCTCGGCTGTCCGGGCCATGAAACGGGCGTGGTGATGGATAGTTTCGAACAGCGCCGTCTCAAAGACATCCCCCGCGTAGAGCACACCGTAGCTGCCGTCCGTGAAGCGGCTCGGGCGATCCTTGCTGACATGGGTGAAGGGCGCCATCAAATACGAAGCGCCGCTCCCCCCTACCCTGCGATCGACCGGCACTAGGTCAAGATTACCGATGGTGGTCATGATGCGCGGATTGGTCTTCTGCTCCGCCGAAATCAGCAGCGACCAATCCGCGGGATCGGCGATGTCCTCGAACAGGTCGATCGGCGGAAAGACGCTCCGGATGATCCTGACGGCGCCCTTTCCACTCCACATGCGATACCGGCACATCGTCGGGCGGAGTCACCAACCGCCGCGCTCGGCGTCGAGATAACGGCGCACGCGCATGATATCGGTCAGTTCACCGCCAAGCATCACATCTAGCGCGCTCGATCCGCCGAACGCGGTACTGCCGGCCTTGATCCATGCATAGCCGCGCTGCGATTCGGAGAAGATCATCCGCAGTGCCTTGTGGATACCCATGAGGTTAGAAAGGCGGGCGCGGCCATCGCGAGAAACGCGGCCGGGCCCTTCCGCCTTCCAGCGTCGATACGTACGCACGGGCATATCACAGAGCGTCGCAGCCTGCTCATCGGTCAGTTCCCATTTACCGAAGAGGTTGACCGCGGCCCGGAACATGGCGGCAGCCTCTTCCTGCGTGACAGGATCGGGTCGAAACGCCGGGGGGGGGGCCAGTATCAACGGGTTGCAGAGCCAGCATGGCTAATCTCCATATGGCATCATGTAGGATACTTAATGCCAATTGGCAACGACGTGTTGATATCGCTGGCTTCAAGCCTGCTGTGGTGAAGCACGCACGATATTGTGCCACTCCAGCGCATGCGCCGTATTTCGAAACCGTTCATGCTATGATGGATAGAATGCCCTTCTATCGATCACAAATAGCCACTAAAGTGATTGATAGAGAGGTTTGCAATCGATCGTGCTGTGGAATTGGCAACACCCGGAATGGCCATCGTTCCGCTACTCCCCTTCCCTCCTTCAGGACGTCGAGGCACGCTTCCTGAAAGGAGCCGGGGTGATCGTCGGGGCCCTCCACCACGTTGATCCGGAAGCACGGCAGGGATTGACTCTGGACCTCATCTCCCAAGAGACGATCGAAAGCTCGGCAATCGAGGGGGAGATACTTGACCGCGCAAGCGTGCAATCCTCCCTCGCCCGTCATCTGGGGCTGGTCGCCGAAAAGCGGCGCGTCGGGAATGCCGAGGCCGGCGCGGCCGAACTCATGGCGGACCTGTTTCAGCATTACGCCCTGCCGTTGAGTGACGAACTCCTGTTCGGCTGGCACGCAATGCTGATGAACGGCAGGCGCGATATCATCGATGTCGGGCATTACCGGACGCATGAAGATGCGATGCAGATCGTTTCCGGTCCTCTTCATGCGCCGCGCGTTCACTTCGAGGCCCCATCATCTTCGCAGGTCCCGAAGGAGATGGAATCCTTCATTGCCTGGTTCAACGAGAGCGCGCCGAACGGAAAAAAGCCTCTCGGCCCCATCCTGCGGGCCGGCATCGCTCACCTCTGGTTCGAAAGCATCCATCCCTTCGAGGACGGCAACGGGCGGATCGGGAGAGCAATCGCGGAAAAGGCTCTCGCGCAGGCCCTCAATGCGCCGACGCTGACCGCCTTGGCCAAAACCATCCATCGGCACAGGAAAGATTATTACGCCGCCCTCCACAAAGGAAGCCGCGATATCGAGATCGACGACTGGCTGAACTGGTTCGGGACGATCGTGCTCGAGGCGCAGGAACGCACATTGGTCGAGGTCCGCTTCCTGATCGGAAAGACACGCCTGTTCGACAGCATTCAGGGGCAGATCAATGAACGACAAGAGAAAGCGCTGCTCCGCATGTTCGCGGAAGGTCCTGACGGGTTCACAGGCGGATTGAGCGCCCGCAACTATCAAACCATCACGGACGCCGCTCCCGCAACGGCTACGCGCGATTTGGCCAGGCTGGTCGAGCTCGGGGCACTTCACCGGACGGGCGAACATCGCCATGCCCGCTATCATCTCAAGCTTTTGGAGAACCTGCTCTGAGATTCGATGTCTTTTTGACCAGTCACCAGGCCCAGGTTATCGAAACTCGGTGAAATCCGGACGCTATCAGAATGCCAGCGCAGTCGGGCATTGCACGATCGAGGATGCGGCCCGATTGGAAGCTCTGAAGAAGGCAGTTCAGATCGGCTGGATGATGTGGAAGCAGGGCGCTTCATCGATGTCTCAGATGATGACCTCGACACCTTCATCAGCACATTGGGTTGGCAAGCAGCAGATCGCGTACGTTCCGCCAACTGACGGCGGAGATTATTGGTTCGTTGATTTTTCTCGAAGCTGGCGATGGATGAAATCCAAGGATTAGCTCGATATGCTTCGCGGTGCTCGAACGCGACGCCTGACGCCCCTTGCTTCACTGCGCTGACGTTCAAGAGGGTCATTTCTCAAATGATCCGGGCCGGATCATGTGGCAGGTATTGATGATGAGCGTAGCGACCCTAGTTTTGGCGACAGTCAACGCCTCTTATGCGGCGAAGGTCTCCGCGCACCAGCTCGCCGCGATGATTACCGATCCCAGGAGCGCAAGCGCATGCAACGCGGTTTTCGCCTTCTTCTCCGAAGTCAGTCCCGTCCTGCAGAAACAGTTCATCGAGGATATGGGCGTGGATGCAGCCAAGGCCAGCAAGGTCGCGGGCCAGCTTGCCAAACTGTCCGGTTATGCGCTGCCCCTGGCAACCTGAGCCTCATGCCCGGTCATGGCCGAGCCAATGGGCGGCCCTGTTCGATTTGACGACCGACCGGCCCCGACGGAGTGGTCTGCGGGGACCGATCAAAGTCACAGTGACAGAAATTCACGGCCCGCGAACGATTTTCGCGGACGAGGCTGTCAACCAAAGAGTCGGTCGATATAAACAAGCCGCTCACTGATCTCATTGCGCGAAGCGCCAACGCCGAGGTCTTCGGCATGTCTCGGCCAATCGGCAATGCTGCTCCGAACAGCATCGATCATTTCCGATACCTGCGATTCCGAAAGACCATGCCGTTTGGCAAGACGCAGCACATGGGCGCGGGTTGGCGTGCGCCCCTCCCCTTCCACGGCCAGATAATGTTCGCCGCCGGGACCGCTCGAGAAGGTCAGATCATAGGCAGGCGCAAGGCGCCATTGATCGTCGGCACCAAGCAGAAATGCATGCTGGCGGGTATGATCGTCCCGATTATAGGCCAGGATATTGAACAGCATGCGTCGAAACGCCTGCTCAAGATCCCCAGCGTGCCGGGTGATACCGTGCACCACGCGGAGAAAGCCGTCATAGTCGATGCTCGGCATATGCGACGGTGCTTCCACCGCGCCCGCCAGCGATACCATGTGCAATCGTCGGCCGGGTTCGGGGCGGTCGAAGCGCCGCGTAGCAAAGTAGCCGGGGCCGTCCTTCGCGGACAACAAGCGAGACGGCGCCATCATGATCCCGGCAGCACGCGCCATGCGCGCATAAGATTCCTCGACAGGTCCGATGTCGACGGGATCGGTCAAGGCACGAAATTTGACGATCCAGCTCTCAAATCCGGCCGCCAATTCTCCATCCGCAAGGCAGATTTCTCCGCCTGGCGCAAAACCGATATGAACTTTGGGTCGCGCGCCACCCGAAGCCCCCGCCAGAGTGGCCAGCGTGTCGGCCAACCTTCCTTCGTCCCCCAATAAAATTGAACGGGCTTCGGCAGCGAGTTCGTCCAGATCGAGCGTCTGCACATCTTCGGCAGGCGTTGTCGCGGGCTCAAATACAAGTGCGCCACGGCCCTGACGCCCAACCAGAGCGAGGCGATCGACACCGTTGAGATCATCCCATCGGACACCAAGCGTCGCCAACCGTCGCTTCATCACCAGCGCCCCCCACCTCTCGGGGAGACTGTCAGCGAGAAAGCCATGGAGCCCGTCGAAATCGCGTGTGCGTGCCTGATGCAGGCCAGGCTCGAGCGGGTAGAGCGCCGGAGCGACTGGACATCCGCTGGCGATCAGTTCGGATGACCATTCGAGCTGCGCCAGACCATTAGCCATCGCCAGCCGGCCGACGGGTTGCGTCCCGCCGGTTTCATCCTGCCACAGCCCAATCAGCAACGGCCTGCCAGGAACGAATTTCATGCCGTTCGCCGTGGGGCTCGCGTGCGACGTTTCAGGGCACTCCCAACTGCTTTTTGCTGGCGCACAAGCAGTGCGTCCATGCTGGTTGCCACAGGTTCGGGGAACAACGCCTTCAGATCCTGTTCGCACCGCAAGGCGATTGCTGCGCGGACCAGGTCATCGATCGACGCCTTGCCTTCCGCTTCCATGCGACGCCAGGTGCTGTAGGATACACCCGCCCGGCTTGCAGCCTCCGCTTGCCCCCAGCCCAAAGCCAACCGGCGCGCACGGATACGGTTGCCCAGGACCTCGGCAATTTCTGCTGGCGTTCGAAACATTGCCCCTATATGAGCATTTATATGGGAAAATGCAAGATAATTGCTCATATTTGAGCACTACAGTTGCCAAGGGTGTTTTAGACCCACTGATCATTTTTCAGTGGGTCTCGAAGCTCGAAAAGGGCTGGAAAAAGCGCCTGGAAATAACGGGGTCTATCGCATAAGTCGTCCTTCCGCTGGTGCATGCGCTGCTCGAAAGTCCATCGAAGCTGATCGATGCTGAAACCTTCGCAACGCGTTACATAGAGATGTTCGTCGAGCAGTTCAGCGGCGACGATGGGAGCGACGCGACGCTCGTTCGGGTCTTTCAGACCGATCGTGCCCAGCTAGTCAGGGCTTTCGAGGCGTTCCTGGTCAGGCTGAAGTCCGAACTCTATGCGGCCGAGTCCTGGCGGGAGGCGCAGCACTACCACTCCACTGAGACGATGTCGGCCCAGGTTTCCAGAATTGCGACGCTGCTGGAGGAGCGAGCCGCATCCGACCGGGCGTCGAAGGTCGATGTCGGTCGCGCTCTCGCAGATGCCGCGATCGCTTCCGCGGAAATGCGGGCGTGGCCGAGCGAGATACACGGAATGCGCTTGGAGACACCGGCCTTCGACCGTCTGATCAGACGCGTGAAGGACGAACCCGCCGGGCGCACGCTACTCATCGGAGAGGCCGGGACCGGCAAATCCGCACTGCTTGCGCGCGTTGCCCCGGCCCTCGAGGAAAGGAGCATCACCGTCTTCGCGATCAAGGCCGACCAGCTGCCGGCTTCGCTCGCGAGCCTAGACGACCTCGCGCGCGCCCTAGGCGTAGATGAAGGACTTGAGAACCGCATCGCGGCACTTGCGGGTGAGCGGCCGGTTGCATTGCTGCTCGACCAGCTCGACGCCGTCAGCGACGTCATGGATCTGCATTCCCACCGGATGCAGCTACTGCTTCAACTGGTTCACCGTATGGGCGTACGCGCCCGTGCCGGCGACACACCGCTGCCGATCCACGTGATCGTGTCGTCGCGTCCGTTCGAGGCCGCTCACGACGCCCGCTTCCAGCAGCTCAAGGCGGAAGCGCTCCGACTTGACCTTCTCGGCGAAGACTAGGTGGAGGCCATGCTCGTCCATCTTAAAATCCCAGTCGAATCGGTCGATGCCGGCCTGCGTCAGACGTTGCGCCGCCCATTCGCGCTCAAACTCTACGCCGACATCGTATCACGCATCGGAGAAGCCAAGGATTTGACGTCGGCGGGCCTGCTCGAAGCTTGGCTGACGACCGCCAAGCTCGGCGTCGGCCCAGAGCGTCAGGCGACCACCGACTTCCTTTTGGCACTCGCGGGCGAGATGGTGGCGACCGAGACCCTCTGGCGACCGCTCGATGCCTACGAGTTGACCCATGCCGAAGCGCTTCGGCGGGCGGAAGCGGCGGGTCTTGTGGTCCGGTCGGGCGATAAGATCGGTTTCTCGCATCAGTCCTGGCTGGACGACTTCCAGGCGAAGACGTTCCGCACAGGACGTGATCTTGCAGAATATGCGTGGGCCCGTCAGGATAGCCTCTTCATCCGGGCCAGCATCCTGCGGAGCCTGGAACGGCTTCGTGTTCGCGATGTGCGCGGATACGAGGCGGCGCTGGCGGCATTGCTTGGTGAAGCAAAGACCCGGCGGCACATCCTCCATCTGATCGCCGATATCATCGCGACCGTGGCGGAGCCCCTTCCCTTCGAGATCGCTTGGGTAGAGCACTGGATCCACAACGACATTCCGCTTGCCGCGCGAGCTCTTCGCCAAATCATCCCTCGCTGGGACAAGTGGCGGGATGGCCTGCGGCGCGAGCTCCCGACGTTGATGACCACCACGGCCTTCCACTGGCAGGCGGCCCAACTCCTTGCCGCGGAAGTCAGGGTCGACGCGGGTCACGTGGCCCGTCTGATCGACCGCCATTGGAACGATCCTGCGCACGACCAACTGGTCTTCGAGATTCTCGAGATGGCCGACTTCGTCGGATTGGAGGTCCAGAACCGACTACGCGCAATCTTCGGTCGTACGCAGATCGAGGACCACTCGATGCCAACAGCGTAACGCCTCTCGGTGATCAACTGGCGGATCGAGGTCGACGACGATGCGCGGCGGGCGTGTCTTTCCATCCCCGGTGTCGATCTCGACATTCGCGCCGCAAACTGTCTTGAGATAATTGAACAGGCCGGTGTCCTCGTCCCACCAGAAGCGATCCTTGAAGGCAGCACGGTTGCTCGCATTGCCGAGCACCGCCGCGATCGCACCCCAGGCCTTTTGCCCGAGCAGCCTATCAGCCAGAGGCTCGAAATAGCGCAAATCCTCCGCATCCTCGGCGATGGCGCCGATCGCCGGCAGTTCCGCGCTCACATTCTCGACCGCCTTGTTGTTCGACGAGGCGATCAACATCTCATAGCCTTTGAGACGTAGGTCGAGCTTGTAGAGGTGGATCCAGCCGTTGCCGGCCTTGAGGCGTTGCCCGGACGCCGTGAACGCATCTTCGGGATCGGCAAACGCCATCATGGCCTCGGCGCGTTGCGTCACCAGTGCCGCGACCACATCGCGCAGCGATGTCGTCTTGCCGGTGCCGGGCGGGCCATTGACCGCGAGAAGCTCGCCCTCATCCTGTGCAGCCGCCAGATTGACGGCAGCCTGCTGCATCAGCACCAGCGGGTGACGGCCCGATCCAGGCCAGCGGCCTGACGGAAACCGCGCGGGTGCGACCACCTCTTCTACCGCTTCGATGTCGCCGAGCAGATCGCGGCGCGATGCAGGCGGAAGAATGCCCAGATAGCGCCTGAGGATTTCGGGCGCATTGCGTTCCCCCATCAACGCATCGGCCCGCGCCAAATCCTTGAGGTAGAAGCTGTTGAGCAGGATCGGTTCGGGTGGATCGCTCGACTTGAAGCTGACCACATTGCGTATCGCGAAGGATGGTGGCTTCACAAAGGCGCGGTCGATCCCGAGCCGTTCGACGAGCCAGTCATGCGCAGCCCTGATGTCGACAGGGGTCAGTGGAGCAGCGTTGCCGTCCTGCCCTTCCCGCCAGAGCCGGTCATGAAGCGCAGACTGGATTTGCTCCTCCTCATGCCGCCATTGATCGAGCGAAGCCGGGTCATCCTTCAGCGCCTTCAGGAAACCCCAGCCAAAACTCGATGCGACGGCACAGGAATCGGGAACAGGCCGCCCCTCGCGATCGACGATGACGATGGCAAGCGGGGCCTCGCCCCGCGCCTGCGGACGTTCGGGTCGCTTGTCCGCGAAGCGGTGGAGCAGTTGATCCATCGCCAGCTTCATCACCACGGATCCCAGCACAATCTGAAAATAGAGCCGTGTGCCGGGTGGCCCCTTGGCAGCGCCATCCTGCCAAGGCAATCCACGATCAAACCGGGCCACGCGACGGATGTCGTTGCCGGCGAGATCGGCAGGCGCGCGGAAGGTGGCGGGTGACAGCACCTCCAGCACCGTCCATGCGCGCAAGATGTTCTGCGCGGCGTTGCCGCCCTCGGACTGGACCGGGAGCGGTATTGGGGATCGGTGTTCAGGGGCTGTGGCAGCCGATGCTCCGGATGCCGAATTGGGCCGGGGCGGCGCTGATACCGCTCTTGCGGGGGCCGGTTGCGCCCGATCGCCATAACTCTCGCGCGGGAAAGCTGGAGGTTGAGGTAGCGGACCGGATGACACCCCACTTGCTCGAAGGCCGCGTTCGAGCCGCTGGCGGAGCCGTTCAGCGCGCTGTGTATTCCGGTACTGCAACTCGCGCAGCACGGCTTCCTGGATGCCAGGCGCACCCAAATTCTCCGACATAAGCCTCTCCAGATCGGCGATACCGAGCTGGCCGTAGGGACGGACGCGCATGTTCATCATTCGCGAAGGGCGTCCAAATCACCATGCAAGGCTCTGTTGCCTGTCATCGGTAGCGTTTTCCCCCGTTGCCGCAGCACGTGTCCGAAGAATAGGGCGAATAAAAGATTAGGCTATCCCTCGAACGACACCCTCAGCGAATTGGCTGTATCCTCCCCTATCAGCCTACACTGCACCCGGTAAGTTCACCGATTCAATCGGTACGACCATCCGGTTTGCTTGTCATCCGCATCTGCTATGCGAACCCGTTCCATCGCATTGTATCGGGCGATGAGCAGCCGGACGTCCGGCGTGACGCGCCGGAACAATTTCGAAAGCCGCAGACCGATCGACGCGTCCCCTTCCCTCATCGCCAGCTCATCCGCGAAGACATCGAAAGGCGAGTGGAAACAACCTTTCAGTTCACCATTCGCCCAGAAACACCGCTGGAAAACCAAGCTCAGAACCTGCCGTTTCATTTCGTCAGGAAGGCCAGGCAACCGCAGGTGCAAACTCCTTCCCATATCCAACAGACCAAGGCCGGCATCGAGTAAAGCCCCCGACGTGCCAGTCGTCTCGCTCCGATGGCGCAAGAACCCCGCATTGGTTTGGACCTCGTTATCATCCAGACAAGCTGGATCGACTGCGCTGCGGATCTCGTCAAACAGCCCCCTGCTGCATCGGAGCTTTCCGAGTAGACCGAGGAAATGCTCCTCGAGCGCCTCCTGCCGAACAAACCGCTCCGGGCATCTCCCACGAAACCCGGAACAGCGATAATAGATATATTTGCCCTTCTGCACCTGAGCGACGAGCGCACAGCCGCAATGTCCACGCCTCCGCCAGTTCGATGGTCGCATGTGATGCAGCCAGCAGCGAACGCGCGATCGGGAGGCCCAGGCCGGTTCCCCCCGATGCACGGCGGCTGGTGAAAAAGGGTTCGAAGATGCGCTCCCTGTCGCCGGGTACAATGCCGGGTCCGTCATCCGATATATCGAGGATGACGCGGCCTGCTCCCGCGCGAGCCGCAAGATTCACCGCGCTGGCTCCGGCCTGCCGGCTATTTTCGATGAGGCCGCCGACAACCGCCTTGATGGTGGCGGCGGGCACCTGAATCGGCGGAAGCCCTTCGGGCAGATTGAGGCCCAAGGAGAATCCGTCTGAACGATATACGTCCGCTACGTGTCGAAGTGCGGCCAACAGATCGATCGGGCCGGCAACGCCCGGTTCCGCCATGTCCGCCCGCGCCAGATCGAGAAGCCGTGTGACGAGATGCGCCAGCCGCCCAGCGTCGGCGCCGGCGTTGGCGATGAAAAGGCGACGTTCGTTCTCCGACATGGTGGCGTGATGATCATCGAGCAGTTCAAGCACCCCGCGAATCCCGGCGAGCGGGGTCTTGAACTCATGGCTCACAGCGTGGGCGAAGTCGCGCAGATAGCGTGAGCGGCGCTCGATCGCCTCGGCCATCCGCGCGAAATCGGCGTAGAGCGCCTGGATCTCGATCGCGGCGGTCGGGGGCACGGGCGGCACCGTCCCGCTACCGCGCGCCACGCCGCGCGTTGCATCGCTCAGCACCTCGATCGGCCGGGAGATTCCGCGTGAGAGCAAGCCACTCAGCACGACCAGCATCGCGAAAATCGCGGCTATGCCGATCAATATCTTGCCACGATCCTCATAGAGACCGCGAAACAGGGCACGCGGCGAGCGCGAGAGCAACAGGATCGCGACGACCTTGCCGTTCACGACCACCGGACGCGCATGATGGATACGCAGGCTGGAAGCGCGGCTCAGCCATTCGAGCGGGTAACGCGGATGATAGCGCCCATTGCGACGGAGGACAGTGGCGGGGTGGCCCGCGCGTGCGGCGGCGACCTCCGGCAAGGCGTGGTAACTACCACCTCCATCGCGACCAGCCAGCACCCGGCCCTCGGCATCGAGCAGCACGATCGAAGCGAGCGTGGTCCGCGCGGTTGCATCGAGGATCGGCGCGATACGGTTCGCCGCCGCCAGCGCCATTTGGCGTCGGCTCGCCGGAAGCCCCGGCTGGCGGCGGGCGCTCCGGCAGGACGCGGCTTGTCCGCAAATCGATGGTGGAGAGCGCCCCACCGGCAATATCGTCCCCGTCCCTTTCGTGGGGCGGTATCGATGGACCGGACGATCCCGGCCAATCCGCGCTGGCCGTCGCCGCGAGCGCCGCGCCTTGCGCGACCAGTTCCGCCTCGGTCTGCCGCACCAAGCTATTCTCATAGACACGCAGGAACAGCGCCCCGACGCCGGGCAGCGCGGCGATAAAGACGAAGGTCAGCAGCAGGATCGTGCGCAGCCTCAACCGCGTCCAATGCCGGCGGATCGGCGCCTTGATCGCCTCGATCATGTCCCGCCGCACGCGCCGATGCGATAGCCGATGCCGGGACGGGTTTCGATCAGATCCTCTCCCCCGACCTGACCGAACTTCGCGCGCAGATTGCGGATATGGCTGTCGATCGTGCGGTCGGTGACGGCGAAGCCGGGGCCGTGCAGCCGATCGATGATCGCATCGCGGCTGAACACCCGCGATGGCATCGAGGCGAGCGTCCGCAGGATGCCGAATTCGGTGACGGTGAGCGCCACGGCCTCGCCGGCCCATTGCGCTTGCCAGCCGTCAGGATCGAGCATCAGGCGACCGTGCCGGATGCTGGTCGCATTCGCTTCCACCCGCGGCGGCCGTGCCGCGACACGGCGCAAAATCGCCATCACCCGCGCGAGCACCTCGCGAGGGGAGAACGGCTTGGTGACGTAATCGTCCGCGCCGAGCTCGATCCCGAGGATGCGGTCGATCTCGTCATCGCGAGAGGAGAGGAACAGGATCGGCAGGTCGCCCGCCGCGCGCAACCGGCGGCAAACCTCGATCCCGTCCATGCGCGGCATGTTGATATCGAGCACGACGAGATCGGGCCGATGTTCCGAGACCATCGCCATGGTCTCCTCGCCATCGCCCGCTTCGAGCGTATCGAGGCCCGCCTTGCCGAGCGCGAAGACAAGCAACTGGCGGATATGCGGATCGTCATCGGCGACAAGGATGGTGCGGGGCATGGGGCACAGGATCATGCGGCGGGTGCCCTGGTCAATGCCGGGGTTGACGTGGATGGCGTCGGGGCCGGCGAAGGCTGCGTCGCGGGGGACGGCGGCGAATCGTCGACCAGTTCGCCACCGCACCCGCGGTTCATGATCTTCGGCACGCGCGGATGCTTGCCCAACAGCGCCAGCGCCCGTTGCCGCCGCCATGAATCCAGCCAGTTCCATGAGCGCCAGTCGAGCTGATCGTCCGCGCGGACCAGAATCTCGTGCCGGACGAAGGTGACGCGCTCGCGGAACCCGGCGTTCAACGAGCGACGCTGCTCCAGCGCGATCAGCGGCAACAGCGCCGATGTCCCCATCCCGTTCAGCTGACACAGATCGAGCGGCCCCCCTCGCCCGCCGACTTCGCGCGCGTGGTTCACGTTCCACCCCGCCGCGATCGCATCGAAATCGACGATCGTGGCAACCGACAGCAATATCGCGGCGACCAGGGCATTGCTGTTGATGAGCCATCGCGCGCTCCTGCCCGTCAGCATCCGCCAGCAGATCAATGCCAGCCCGAGCGCGACAAGCCCCATCCATGCCAGCGCGGCAATCCGCCACCCGGTCAGCATATAGACTTCGATATAATCGCACGTCCGGAGGATCGACGAGGCGACCAGCAGCAGGTTCTGCACGATCCAGAGCACCACCAGTTTACGGATCGCAGGACTGGCGGCAGTTGCCGATCCCGGTTTCATCGTGGTCAGCACGAAGATGCCCGCGAGCAATGCGGTTCCGATCAGCGGATAAGCTCCGCGATGGGCATATTCCGCGAGGCTCACCCCTGCGGGCAGAGGCGCACCACTCCACAGGAAGATCAGGTCGAGGCTATTCTCCACCGCGAACACCACGTTGAAGATCACCAGCGATATCAGCACCGAGGGAAGCGACGCGCCGGGCAGCGTGACCTCCGTCTCGGGAAGCTGCCCTACGATGCGCGTCGCAAATCTTCCCGGGCGCAGGCTCGGCCAGATGATCGCGAGCGCGAGCAGCCAGAAGATAACCTCCCCCAAGGATGGTAGGCGGATGCTGGCGAACAGTTCCTCAATCAGCGGATTGGCACGCGCGAACAGGGTGACGAACAAGGCGCTCATCAGAACTGGCAGCGCCAGTATCGCGGCCGTGGAGCGGATCGTCGGCCGCCCGTGAGCTGATTTTTTCCGCAGCAGACGCCCAAGATCGGCCATCGGCATCGCAGGACCGGACAAGCCGTGCGCCAACAGCCGGATCGCCCAGCGCCACGCGTCATCGAAACCCACGATCCGCGGCAACAGCGTCGCAATCGATAGCGCCGACCAGAACATCCCCCAGGCGAGCAGGCCGGGCTGATAGATCAGCGCCAGCGCGAAACCGGCCGCGCACAGCAAGGCGACGAGCGCCGGGCCGTGACGGACGGAGGGTTTAACGAGCGCCAGGGCGACGACCCATGCCAGCGCGAGCCCTCCCAGCCACGAGCCAATGAGGAAATCCGCAAACAGCCAATCGGCGGCCAGCACCAGCAGGAGCGCGGCAACGACTTTGGCGAGGAATGTGAAGCGCAATGCCTGGGCCGGCATGTCCGTCTCCCGATGTTCGGGAAACTGGATGCCGGCCGTGTGTGGAAGGCTGATGGCGATGGCTGTGAGGAAGTTGTGCAGGAATGATGCAGAAGGCGAATCCGAGGCGAAGTAAATCGAACGCGCTTTGTGCCTGCGCCGCTGCGCCGATGGCGCGACCACCGATGGCGATGGCGTATGATGCCCAGCAACGGGAGCTACCGGACGCCGGGTTAGGCAATTCTCCTGCAGAACAGCGCGCCGGGCAAAATAAGCTGGAACCGCCCATAGCAGCAATCAGACTGCGGACAGGTGAAAGCGCGGCGCCAACACTTCAACCGCTGAACTGCTCCGGCCAGAGCTGCGCTCCATGAAGCACGCGGAGCAACCTCACGCGATCTTCAAATACGCGATAGGGAATGACGTAAGGGGTGCCGGCAACGATCAGCTCACGCGTACCGGCAACGCGTCCGGGACGCCCGCTGTTCGGGAAGTCGGCAAGTCGCCTGACGCACTCATCAAACCGAAGATCGATCTCGACAGCGGCTTGAGGATTGTCGGCTTCTATATAGCTGTAGATGTGCTCGCGATCGCCGATCGCAAGCGTGTCCCACTCAAGCTTCATGGGATGCTAGCCGAGCTTCGCCAAAGTCGCTTTTCGGCGAGCCGCGAAATGCGCCTCGACTTCCTCATGCGGAACAGCGGGAGCATCGTTATCGAGCGCTTGCTGTACCTTACGGCCGAACCATGCGTCATAAGCCTTGGGATCGGCAAGCAACTCGAACGGAACCGCGCCTTCGCTTGCAGTTCGCGTCAGCATGATTCGCACCACATCTGACACGGTCAGGCCCATTCTCTCCAGAACGGCAGCAGCCCGCTCCTTCACCTTTGGATCGATCCGTGTCTGTACGAGGGTTGTGACCATCAGCAATCTCCTCGGATTATGTAATGCAATTGCATGACGATGTCCATGCGCTGACGAGGCGGCGGTACACTGTTTCCGTCTCACGCCCGCACAAATTCCACCAGCGGCACAACGGCCCTGACCGCAAGCTCTGCAATGTACCTGGCGTAACGACGCTCGATCATCGTCACGCTTGTATCGTGCATCGGGCAACCAACCGGATCCGCAGAGACGGTTGCGCACCGCCTCCACATTCGCATCATTGTCCTCGTCTCCGCCGATCGCATTGTCCCAATATACGTGGAGAGCCATTGCGGATCCGGCACCGGCCCGTTGGATGAAGTCGTTTTCACCCGCTCGCTGAGCGGAAAGCTCCCGGAAATCAGATGGCCCGCATGAGCGGCTGCTCAATGTCGCCAGCGAGATGGAAGAGCCAGCAGAGCGAAACCGCCCTGTCCGCCGCAGGCGCATAAGCACCGCGCACGTCGCCAGATTCAACCTGAGGTTTCCACCGCTTCGCCCGTCGTCATGGCGAGCATCGCCGGAGGAATATTGGCGAGGTCGGTTTTGGAAGGGATCAACCGGAACCAATAATGCCAGCTGGGATGATCGTACGGTCCTCCGCGGGCATCCAGCCAACGCGCCATCAAAGGCAAATTTAGCCCTTAACTTTCAAATCAGACCAGAATGTGCTGATTCTGACCAAAATAGGCTGAAGTCCAATCAATTGCTACATCTTCATCCTACTCTATGCACCGCGAATCGGCTAATTTGCATCAGATGATAGACCAGACGAACGCATTGGACGCGCCGTCAATCCCTCATGGTTTTGAAATCAAAGAATCGTGGTCTCAATCCCACCTGCCTTATTGATCGCTCTTTGAATTTGTGGATTTGGCTCCCACCGCGAAAGCAGCCGTATATCTCTGGGAGGGGAACAGCCAACAACTATCGCCACAGATTCCCGGCCAGCTTACCTCATGCTGAGCCAGGAACCGGTGCAAACCTCATTCGGCGGCTATCCGGTAGCGCCCGTAGCCGACCTTCTCGATCAGCTTCTCCTCGCACATGCGAGCAAGGTAGCAGCGAGGAATGCCGATATCGGTCAGGTCTTTCGTCTTGGCTGACCTGCTCCCCAGAATTCATGCCATTGGTAAGTTAGCTCGTCAGATGGAGACG
>JASGGD010000107.1:0-16435 GCA_047605225.1 Novosphingobium sp. | reverse complement strand
TCCAGGGCAGTCTTGAGCCGCCCTGGATTGCTTCGCTACGCTCGCAATGACGAACGGTGTTTACGGAATGGGGTTACAGAAGTCGGCTCACCCCATCTCCGGCCAAGCCAAGGTCGGCGGCTGACTGAACCGGGTCATCTCCAGCACCACCCGCGCGCCCGCGCCCGGCTCCAGCCTGAACGCCACGTCACGATCGCCCGCCACCACGCGCCGGTCGCCGATCCGCACCGCCTCGATGCGATGCTCGCCGTAGCCGCCGCCGCGGATCACCAGCCGCCGCGCCAGAGCCGGGTTGAGGTTCACCAGCGAGAGCGTCGTCGTGCCCGCGTCCATCTTCTCGACCAGCGCCGCGACGTCCTCGGGCAAGCCCGGACGCTTGCGGTCGGCGTCGAAGTGCCGCAGCCGCGCGAACAGCAGCGTGCCGCCCTGATTGGGAGAGGTCTTCGACCACGGCGGCCGCGCCACGTGGATCGCGCCCATGGTCTGGTGCAGCAGCGCCGTCACCGAGACCGGGTTGCGCTCGATCGGGTTGTCGGCAAGGCGAGTGGCGGCGGTCGTCCTGTCCTCGTGGACGCGGACCATCTGCGTGCGCACCCGCTCCATGTCGTCGAGCAGCGCCTGTTCGGCCCAGCCCTCTCCCTTGCCGTCGAGGAACTGCGTCCACGGCGTCGGCTCCATCGCCGCGCGGTCGGCTTCGCGCTGGGAGAGATACCAGATCTCGCCGGTATTGAAGCGATAGGGGCCGGGCTTGAAGCTGTACCAGCCCTGCGCGCCGTGCATCGTCGGTGCCGAGAGCACGCCGTCCACCTTGCGCGACTGTGCGTTGATCGCCGCGTTCTGGTCGCGCCAGACTTGCAGGTAGCGGTCATCGCCGGTCGCCATGTAGGCGTTCATGAAGCCCATGATCGCGCGCGGGATGCGGTTGCGGTCCTCGCGCTTGCCGGTGACGGGGTTGATCGGGCTGAACCCCCAGCCGTAGGTGCCGCCCCACCAGTGACCGCCCGCGCCGCCGCCGACCTTGCCGTCAGGGCCGATATTGCTGGGGAGGATGCCGTGGTTGGCCTTCGCCCGCGCCGCCCAGGCCTCGACATACTCCAGCATCCAGTCGCGGAAGCGCGCCTCGCCGGTCAGCATCCAGGCGTTGAAGCCCAGCGCGGTCGAATGCAGGTTCAGCGGGTTGTCGCCGACCGTCTGGGTATATTCGCGGTAGTGTTCGAGCGTATCCTTGTAGCTCGATTCGCCGTGGACCATCTCGAACGGCGCGGTGTCGAAGGGATCGCCCGCCCAGTCGAGCATCGTCGCCGGGCGCATCAGCGGACCGATGCTGCCGTTGAACATCGAGCGGATCAGCTTGAGCTTCGGATCGTAGTTGCGCGCAATCGGATCGCGGCCGGTGTAGAAATCGGCGAAGCGACGGGCGCGCTCGATCAGCTTGCGGTCCTGCGGGTTACAGAGGCCGAGCTGGTTGAAGGTGGTCAGCCCCTCGCTGATGTGCTGCCAGTCCATCTGCGGCGGGAATTCGCGCTGGTACATGCCCGCCCGGCCCATCGGCACGTCCTTGGTGCGGGCGCGGGAGTATTGCGCGAAGTGGGCTTCCTGCACCTTCTGCGCGAGGTCGAGCAGGCCACCCTCGCCGCCGATCAGGTAGAGGTAGGGCCAGTCGTTGATCGCCTCGATGGCGTCGTCGGGGCCGTCGTTCGCGCCCCAGCGCAGGAACGCCTCGATCTCGTGGTCGGCGTTGAAGTAGCGGTCGTGGAAGGCGCGGGCGGCATCGCCCTGCATGGCGATGAGGTGGCGCTGCAGCACCGCCCAGCGCGGCGCGGCCATCGGCGTGTCGATGGCGATCTCGGCCGGCCTGGCACGGGCCATGGCGGGGACCAGCGCGAGGGCGCCGGTGCCCAGCAATACGGAACGACGGTTCAGGTTCATGCGGCAAGCTCCAGCCGTTCGAGCTTCTGCACGACGACGAAATAGGCAACGATGGTCAGCAGGCAGTGCGCGCCGACGAAGACGAGCGCGGTATCGAACGATCCGGCCTGCGCCACGAGGATGCCCACGACGATGGGCGTGACGATCCCGGCGGCATTGCCGAAGGTGTTGAACACGCCGCCCGCCAGCCCCGCCAGCTTGCGCGGCGCGACGTCGGACATGACCGCCCAGCCGAGCGAGGCGACGCCCTTGCCGAAGAACGCCAGCGACATCAGCAGCACCACGCCGACCTGGCTCTCCACCTTGGCGGCGACCATGATGAGACTGGCGAGCAGCATCCCCGCCAGCAGCGGCGCCTTGCGCGCGAGCGTGATCGAGCCGGTGCGCGCCAGCAGCACGTCCGACATCACACCGCCCGCCACCCCGCCGACGAAGCCGCACAACGCGGGCAGCGCGGCGACGAACCCGGCTTCCATGATGTTGAAGCCGCGGTCCTTGACCAGATAGATCGGGAACCACGTCACGAAGAAATAGGTCAGCACGTTGATGCAGTACTGGCCGAGGTAGACGCCGATCATCATCCGGCTGGTCAGCAGCTGGCGGATGTTGTTCCAGGTGAAAGTCGGCTCGCGCGCCTCGGTGCGGCTGACCGGCTCGACGAGGCCGCCGCCTCCGCGGATGAGGTCGATCTCGGCCTGGTTGGCCCACTTGTGGCGCACCGGCTCGCGGATGAAGGCGGCGAAGGCGCACATCGCCATGAGGCCCAGCCCGCCCATCACGAAGAACACCGCGCGCCAGCCGAATTCATGGACCACCCAGCCCATCAGCGGCGCGAATGCGACCAGCGAGAAATACTGCGCCGAATTGAAGATCGCCGAGGCCGTGCCGCGCTCGCGCGCCGGGAACCATGCCGCGACGATGCGCGCATTGCCGGGGAACGAGGGCGCCTCGCACAGACCGACAAGGAAGCGCAGCAGGAACAGCTGCGTCACCACCGTCGCGCCGAGGATGAAGCCCGCGAAGCCCTGCAGCACGGTGAAGAACGACCACGTCCCGATCGCCGCGATGTAGATCGGCCGCGTCCCGAACCGGTCGAGCAGCGCGCCGCCGGGAATCTGCGCCAGCGAATAGGCCCATGCGAAAGCGGACAGGATAAACCCGGTCTGCACCGCGTCCAGCCCCAGCTCCGCCGAGGCCGAAGCCCCCGCGATCGAGAAGGTCGAACGGTCCGCATAGTTCAGGGAGGTGATGATGAAGATCAGCGCGATGATGCAGTAGCGCACCCGGGTCGGGCGCAACTGCGCGGGAGCCGCCGCTTCTATCGAACCTGACAAATCCATCTCTCCATCGCCCTTGTTCTTGGCTTTTCCGTGCCTTCAGACTTACGCGCGGGGCGTCCAATCCATCCATGCCGCTGTGCAGCTTGATCGATGTGCGCTGTGCATCGCTACCTCCTCGAACCGATGCACCGACTGCATCGATCAAGCCCGTTTTCGCGCACGAAGCAATGAAGCGCCGGGCGTATCAATCTGCGTGTTGTTCGTAGTCTCTGACACCGGTATCAGGTTCGACCATAAAAGGGAGGCCGGGCCGGTCAAGGCGAGGACGGGAAAGTCCCGCATCGCCGGTCTGTAATGGGGAGGAAATTAGGGTGCGCAATTCCGCAATTCTTCGTCGTGGCCTGGTGCGCGGTGCGTCCGCGACCGTTCTGGCCATCGCCTGCATCTCGCCCGTCTATGCGCAGGATGCGCAGACGTCCGAAATCGACGGCGCGACGCCCGCCGACATCATCGTCACCGGCTTCCGCAACTCAGTGCAGACCGCGCAGGCGGAAAAGCGCCAGTCCACCGCCGCCGTCGACGTGATCAAGGCCGAGGACGTCGCCAAGTTCCCCGACAACAACCTCGCCGAATCGCTGCAGCGCATTCCCGGCGTCGCGATCAGCCGCGAGGGCGGTGAAGGGCGCGCGATCTCGGTGCGCGGCCTTGGCCCCGAATATACCCGCGTGCGCATCAACGGCATGGAAGCCGTGGCGACCACCGGCGGTTCGGACGCAGGCGGCGGCGTCAACCGCGGGCGCGGCTTCGACTTCAACATCTTCGCGTCTGAACTGTTCAACTCGCTGACCGTGCGCAAGACCGCCTCGGCCTCGGTCGAGGAAGGCTCGCTCGGCGCCACAGTGGACCTGCAGGCCGCGCGACCGCTGGACTTCAAGGACAACTTCGTCGTCGCCGGGTCCGCCCGCGCGGGCTACAACGATTTGTCGAAGGCATGGGACCCGCGCATGGCCGGTCTCGTCAGCTGGCAGAACGATTCGGGCACCTTCGGCGTGCTCGCCTCGGCCGCGTACTCCACCCGCACCATCGAGGAGGAAGGCCACTCGACCGTGCGCTGGAGTCCTTCGGGCGTGAACGGCGGCTTCAACGCGGCCTCTACGTTGCCGGGCTACACCATCGGCCAGATCAACGCCGCCCCCGCCGCCGACGGCTCCAACTGGGGCGACCTCATCTATCACCCGCGCATTCCGCGCTACGACACCTGGAAGAACGACATCAAGCGCCTCGGCCTGACCGGCGCCGTGCAGTGGAAGCCCTCGGATCGCACCGAAATCGTCGTCGAGGGGCTCTATGCGAAGTCCAAGACGCAGCGCTGGGAAAACTACATCGAGGCGCTCTCGTTCAGCCGCTCGGGCTCCTCGGGCAAGTCGCAGACGATCATCCGCGACGGCGTCGTCGATGACAACAATTCGCTGGTCTACGGCGTGTTCGACGATGTCGACATGCGCATCGAATCGCGCCACGACCGCTTCAGCACCACCTTCTACCAGTACAACACCGTGGTGAAGCAGGAACTGAGCGACACCTTCCGCCTCAACGGCTACGCAGGCTACTCCAAGTCCAAGTTCGACAGCCCCGAGCAGACCACCGTTGTCCTCGACCGCGCCAACTCAGACGGCTTCTCGTGGGACTACCGCGACAACAGCCGCGCACCGGTCATCAACTGGGGCTTCGATCCCAGCGACCCGGCCAGCTGGTCGTTCACCAACGGCACTTCGGACGTTCGCATCCGCCGCAACGAGGTCACCAACGACTACCTCTCGACCAAGCTGGGCGCCGAGTGGGACGTGACCGACGGCTTCAAGCTGTCGTTCGGCGGCGAATACCGCCGCTTCCGCTACGAGACCTTCGAGAGCCGCCGCTTCGTGGCCGAAACCTCCTCGGGCACGCTCACCCCGGCGCAAGTTGCAGCTCTGACCAAGCCGTTCAACGGCAATACCGGCGATCCGAACTATTCGGGCTACGTGATCCCCGACCTGCAGGGCTTCATCGACACGCTCGACATCTACTGCAACTGCGTCACCAACATCAACGGCCGCGACGTGGACTTCCGCGTCAACGGGCGTGACGTGGCGGGCACCAACCCCAACGCGACGGCGGCCAGCAACACCGGCTCGATCAAGGAAGTCGACAAGGCGCTGTGGTTCCAGATCGATTTCGAGCGCGAGATCGGCGGCATCATGTTCCGCGGCGACGCCGGCGTACGCTATGTCCGCACCGGCCAGACCTCGTTCGGCTACGGCCTTGCCAGTGGCGTCGCCACCCCGATCACGGTCAAGCGCAGCTACGAGAACTGGCTGCCCTCGATGAACCTCGTCGCCGAGATCACCCCCGACTTCCTGTTGCGTTTCGGCGCCGCGCAGGTGATCACCCGTCCGGGCCTCGGCTCGCTGTCGCCGGGCGGCAGCCTGACGCTGCAGCAGGCGAACCAGGTGTTCAACCAGGGCAACCCGTACCTGAACCCGACCGAAGCGTTCAACCTCGACTTCTCAGCCGAGTGGTACTTCGCACCTGGCTCGCTGCTGGGCGTCAGCCTGTTCCAGAAGGACATCGGATCGCTTTCGGGCACGCAGATCTCGACGCTGGTGCCGTTCGACCAGCTCGGCTTCCCGCTCAACCTCGCGACCGATCAGGGCCTGCCCGCCAACGTGCCGGTCACCGTGCGCCGCACGATCAACGGCGACGGCGGCAAGCTGCGCGGGTTCGAGCTGAACTACCAGCACCAGTTGGACTTCCTGCCGGGCTTCCTCAGCAACCTGGGCGTCCTGGCGAACTACACCTACGTCAAGGCGGACCTCAAGTACCCCGGTCCCGGCGGCATCGGCACCGTGGTCGGTCCGCTGACCAACCTGTCGAAGCACACCGCCAACGGCACCCTGTTCTACGAGGACAAGCTGCTCTCCCTGCGCGGTTCGGTGTCCTACCGTTCGGGCTATGTCGAGGCGTTCGGCGGCGGCGCGCGGGAACAGAGCACGCAGGAAGGCGTCAACAGCGCGATCAACGTCGATGCCTCGATCGGCGTCAACCTGACCGACAAGATCACCCTCACCATCGAGGGCAACAACCTGACGAACGAGGTCAAGGACATGTACATCGGCGATGCCGACCGCGTCGTCCTCAACCACAGCTTCGGCCGCCAGTTCTACTTCGGCGTCCGCTTCAAGTACTGACGACCTGTCCCGGCCTTCGCTTAACCGCGAGGGTCGGGATTTTTTCGGTCCAACTATGATAGCGCTATCGAAACTGGGGAGAGACGACGTGACCAAGGGCTTCGAACTCAGCCGCCGCGCGGTGGTGGCAGGCGGCATGGCGCTGCTGGGCACGCGCCCCTCGCTCGGCCTTGCCGCCGAGCCCTTGAAGCGCCCGCCCTTCCCGGTCGAGGACGACAACGGCCGTCCGATCGCGCCGCCGCCGCCGGGCTACTACGACGTCGCCACGCGCAGCGGCCCGGGCCTGCCCGTAACTCCCGAAACGACGCGCGGCGGCTGGGTCACCAGCGAGGCGGCGGTGGACCGCAAGGGCGTGCGCTTCAAAGGCCCCGGCACCCCGCCGAAGAACGCGCTGCCGTGGAACGATTCCGACTCCGGCCGCGTCGTCACGCAGGGCCTGATCCCGCCGGTGAAGCCGCTGATCCACGTCCACTTGCGCGATACCATCGTGTGCCTCGGCGGTGACGGTTTCTACTACATGACCGGCTCCACCGGCGCCGACATCTGGAAGGCCAACGACGGCGTCGAACTGTGGCGCTCGGCCGATCTCAAGCAGTGGGACTACCTCGGCCTCGTCTGGAGCATCGAGCGTGACGGCGGCTGGGAAAAGCAGTGGACCGTGCGCAAGGGCGACTACTTCCGTGCGATCTGGGCACCGGAGATCCACTACATCAACGGCAATTACTACATCTGCCATTCGGTCAGCCGCTCCGGCATCGCGGTGCTGCGCAGCACCACCGGCAAGGCGACCGGCCCCTACGTCCACGCCTTCTCGCCCGACAAGCCGCTGAGGAACGGCATCGACGCCACCCTGTTCGGCGACGACGACGGCGCGGTCTACCTGACCTACGGCGGCGCTTTCGAGATGGTGCGCCTCAAGCCCGACCTCTCCGGCTACGACGGCGAATGGACGCCGATCACGCTGGAAACGCCCGACCCCGATCCGCTGCACCACAACAAGAAGTGCGTCCATCGCGGCTTCAAGGACATCGGCTTCGAGGGCGCGACGATGTTCAAGCATGACGGCAAGTACTACCTCGGCGCCGTCGACCGCTTCCACCCCAACCGCTATTCCTTCGCGCTGGCGACCTCGGACAAGCCCTTCGGCCCGTACCGCGACCGCTACGAGAGCGTGCCGTGCGGCGGCGGCGGCAACATCTTCAAGGACAAGGAAGGCCGCTGGTGGTGCACCATCTTCGGCAACGACGACGAGGCGCCCTTCCGCGAAAAGCCCGGCATCGTACCGGCGCGCATGGACGAAAAGGGCCATCTGGTGCCGGACTTCACACCGCGCACCTGAGGTTCGGCTCCGGCCCCTTCGCCAACCCACCTCACCTCGTCATTGCGAGCACAGCGAAGCAATGACGAACGGGTGCGGTTGGATGTTACTGCACCGAGGGATGCGGGTCCATTTCCAGCCGCGCGCCCGGCAGCGCGGTGTCGGTGGTGATCCCGCCCTGCTCCAGCACATGCCGCAGATATCGCGCATAGTCCGACTTGCCGAGCCGCGAGATCGCCCGTTCCAGTCCCGCCTCGCTGATGAAGCCCCGGCGATAGGCGACTTCCTCGGGGCTGGCGATCTTGGTGCTCTGCCGCTTTTCGAGGATGCGCACGAATTCGGCCGCGTCCATCAGGCTGTCGGGCGTTCCGGTATCGAGCCAGGTGTAGCCTCGCCCCATCATTTCCACCGACAGCTGTCCGCGCTCCAGATAGGCGCGGTTGACGTCGGTGATCTCCAGTTCGCCGCGGGGCGAAGGGGTGAGACTGGCGGCAATGTCCACCACTTGCGCATCGTAGAAGTAGAGGCCGGTCACCGCCCAGTTGGAGCGCGGCAGGCTCGGCTTCTCCTCGATCGAGACGGCGCGCATCCGGCTGTCGAACTCGACCACGCCGTACCGCTCGGGGTCCTGCACGTGGTAGGCGAAGACGCTCGCCCCGCGCGTGCGCTCGCCGGCGCGGGCCAGCAGGTCGGGCAACCCGTGCCCGTGGAAGATATTGTCCCCCAGGATCAGCGCCGAGGACTCGCCCCCCACGAAATCCGCGCCGATCACATAAGCCTGCGCCAACCCGTCCGGGCGCGGCTGGACGGCGTATTCCAGTTCCAGCCCCCACTGCGATCCATCGCCCAGCAGTTCGCGGAAGGCAGGCAGGTCGCGCGGGGTGGAGATGATCAGTATCTGCCGGATGCCCGCCAGCATCAGCGTGCTCAGCGGGTAGTAGATCATCGGCTTGTCGTAGACCGGCATGAGCTGCTTCGAGGTCGACAGCGTCATCGGATAAAGCCGGGTGCCGCTGCCTCCGGCGAGAATGATGCCTTTCATGAGCAGGCTCCTGCAAGCTGGTTCAGGGAGTGATGCCGGGCGACAAGGCGCTGCACGACACCGCGCAGCGATGTACGCCACGGCGGCAAGGCAACGCCGTGGACCGCCGCGATATGCGCGCAGTCGAGGCGGGAATCCGCCGGGCGCCGCGCCACGGTGGGATAAGTGCTCGTCGGGATGGCGCGGACTTGCGCGCAAGGACCGCCCATCTCGTCCGAGAGATCGAACACGGCCTTCGCAAGATCGGCCCATGAGCCTTCCCCCCGCCCAGTCATGTGGAACACGCCGCGCAGGCGCGGATCAGGGTCCGCGATGAGGTTGCGCGCGACAGCGATCACGCCGTCCGCGATGTCGAGCGCGCTGGTCGGATTGCCGAACTGGTCGGCGACAACGCCGACTTCGTCCCGCTCGCGCGCCAGTCGCAGCATCGTCTTGACGAAATTGCCGCCGAACGGGCTGTAGACCCAGGCCGTGCGCAGGATCGCACTGTCACCGCCATGCGCAGCCAGCACCGCCCGCTCGCCTGCGAGCTTGGTGGCGCCGTAGACCCCGGCCGGAGCGGTGGGCGCATCCTCGGCGTGCGGCCCCCCGGCATCGGCGCCGAAGACGTAGTCGGTGGACAAGTGGACCAGCGGCACGCCGAGTTCGCGCGCGGCAAGGGCGACCGCCTGCGCGCCGTGTTCATTGACTGCCTGCGCCTTGCGGCGATCGGTCTCGGCCCCATCGACGGCGGTATAGGCGGCTGCGGAAACGACGGCGTCGGCCCCTGCTCCGGCCAGCGCATCGCGCACGGTCGCCGGGTTGAGCAGGTCGAGCACCGGCCGCCCGACCGGGACGACCTCTACCCCGAATGCCGCGCCGCGTTCGATCAGCGCACGGGCTACCTGCCCTCCGGTGCCGGTGACCGCCAGTTTCACGAGGCGGTTTCCGGCATCAGTCCGAGGCGCTCGCCTTCGTACTGCGCACGCAGCGGGCGCCACCACCATTCGTTTTCGATGTACCAGCGAACCGTGCGTTCGATGCCCGTCTCGAAGGTCTCTTCGGCCTGCCAGCCAAGTTCGGTCTCCAGCTTGCTCGCATCGATGGCGTAGCGCGCATCGTGGCCCGGGCGGTCCTCGACGAATTCGATGAGCCGTTCGCGCGGTACCGGTCCCGGCGCCACGACGTCGAGGATCGTGCAGATCCGGCGGACCACGTCGATGTTGCGCCGTTCGTTGCGCCCGCCGACATTGTAGGTCTCGCCCGGCCGCCCGCGCGCGGCGATGAGATCGAGCGCGTGGGCATGGTCGTCGACGTAGAGCCAGTCGCGCACATTCTCGCCCTGGCCGTAGACCGGCAGGCGCCGCCCATCCAGCGCGTTGAGGATGGTCAACGGGATCAGCTTCTCGGGGAAGTGATAGGGGCCGTAGTTGTTCGAGCAGTTCGAGACGACGACCGGCAGGCCATACGTGCGATACCAGGCCTTCGCCAGATGGTCGGAGGCCGCCTTCGACGCCGAATAGGGCGAACTGGGATCGTAAGGCGTGGTTTCCTCGAACAGCCCCTCGTCGCCGAGCGAGCCGTAGACTTCGTCGGTCGAGACATGGAGGAAGCGGAACCTGTCGCGCTCGGTCGCAGGCAAGCGCTGCCAGTAATCGCGCGCTGCTTCGAGCAGCGTGAACGTGCCTACGACATTGGTTGTAATGAAGTCTCCGGCGCCGGTGATCGAACGATCGACATGGCTCTCGGCGGCCAGGTGCATGACGCGGTCGGGCCGGAACCGGGCGAAAGCCTCGGCGATCGCCGTCCGGTCGCAGATGTCGGCATGCAGGAAGCTGTAGTTTTCGTAGCCCGCCACGCAGTTCAGCGAGGCGAGATTGCCGGCATAAGTCAGCTTGTCGATGTTGAGGACATCGTCGTGCCGCGTCTGCACCAGGTATCGTACCAGCGCCGAGCCGATAAACCCCGCACCGCCGGTTACCATCACGCGCATTCGGCAAGCTCCTCGAAGATGAAATGAGCAGGCCGCTCGCAAATCAGCGGCTGCGCGCGGTCCTTGGGCGAAAGACTGGCGGGATTGGCGACGTCGGGCCAGGCGATCGCCAGCGCCGGGTCGTTCCACCGCATGCCAAGGTCGCATTCGGCGCAGTAATAGTCCGTTACCTTGTAGGCAACAACGGTATCGGGCAGCAGCGTGCAGAAACCGTGCGCGAAGCCGGGCGGTATCCATAGCTGCGTGCCGTTGTCAGGCGTCAGCGTCTCGGCGATCCAGTGCCCATACGTGGGAGAGCCGGCGCGGATGTCCACCGCCACGTCGAGGATCGCTCCGGCGGTGCAGCGCACCAGCTTGCCCTGTGCATGGGGCGGGCGCTGGTAATGCAGGCCGCGCACCGTACCTACGGCAAGGCTGCAGGACTCGTTGTCCTGCACGAAGGCTCCGTCACCGCAGTGGTTGGCGAAAAGGTCGTGCCGAAAGGTCTCGGCGAACCAGCCGCGCGTGTCGGCGATCCGGCTGGGCACGAAGGCACAGGGGCCGGCAATCTCATACGACTTGACGATCATGGTCGAGGCCCCCGCTCCCCCTGCCGGGAGAGAAAAGTCTGCATGCGAGTATCCGCGTGGCCGCACGATCGGCAAGCCCCGCTCCCCACAACAAGCCAGTTTTACCGGGCACCCGCTATTCGGCGATGACCGCCCCGAGTATTCTATTCCGACTTCGTCACTATGACTTTTACGCAGCCCAAAAGAGACATAATCATCAATACACCATCAGTCGGTACGCCCCGTGGCGTCGACAGACCGAATGTATCGGCCATCGCCATTGTGCACTTGTAGTCATTTCCATGGAATGGTTCCGGCATCGCAACAGCACAGCAACAATCCTTACCCTTCTGGGCACTGATTTTTACGGCATTGTCAAACTATTAATCGTGATCCATGGTGCATCTCACGCATGGGGGCGAAAATGCGAAGAGGGGCATACGAACCGACATGCCGGCATCCATTTCCATTGCGATCACGAACTCGATCATCCGCGAAGGTCTTCGGCGCATCTTCACCGATGCTTCGTTCGAGGTGGCGGGATCCGTCTCCACGCTCGAAGAACTGGTCCTGACATCCGACGACGAAGACGAAGACGTTCAGCACATCCTCGTCGTCGAGCGTGATTTATTGCAGGGCAATTCCACCGGCATCGTCGAGACCATGCAGCACGATCATTCGGACATGCGGATCATCGTGCTCACCGGCAGTTTCGACTTCGACGAGATGGTCTCGCTCTATGCCGCCGGCGTTTACGCCTATTTTCCCGACAATCTGCCTTATCTTTCGCTGGTCGCGATCCTGCAGATGGTCTCGAACGGGCAGAAAGTGGCGCCGCCGGAAGTGATCGACTTCCTCGTCAGCCTGCCCGCCGCCACCCGCCATGCCGCCCCTGCTCCGGCGATCGAGGCGTTCGGCTTCCGCGACCGGGAGGTCCGGGTACTGGAGCATCTCGCGCTTGGCCAACCCAACAAGGCGATCTCGCGCGAGATGGGCATTAACGAAACCGCAGTTAAAGCGGCGGTTAAAGCGATCCTGCGCAAACTCGGCGTGGAAAACCGTACCCAGGCCGCAGTAATGGCGCGCGAGTTAATTAACCGACCATCCAGCCTCGTCGGACAGGAGGCCGTGGAGGGAAACGTCGACTTCCCCCAGACGACCCACCCTCCACAAACGAGTCGGTTCGATCCTGGTTCGACCTCTTCCGATTCAAGCACTAGGCATTTTTCAGGAGGGCACCCGATCGGTCGCCCCATTGCACCGAAGAGCAGAAACACTTTGTATCAATAGGTGATTCAGAGTCATCTAACTGCATTTGTTAGACCCTCGCATTCCAGATAGCGTATCTATCCTGAATTTTCAGAGTCCCATTGTAGTACTGATTAGTGCCTCAAGAGGATGACGAAGTAGGTATATTCCCCCAAAATATTGCGTGACTCTCCGTAAGAGCGATGCGACATTGGGTTTGTGGGGTTAACTGACTCCATTTGAATCTACGGGGGTTTAAATGTATCGAATTGAAGGAACCGAGAACGTTCAGCTCACTTCGCGCGAACTCGACGTACTGCAGTTTGTCGCCATGGGACGTTCGGCGAAAGAAACCGCGATCGAACTCAACATCGCACCCTGCACAGTCGAGCGTCACGTGGAAAACGTGCGTCTCAAGACCCGTACGCGCAACCGCGCGCACATGATCGCCTACGTCATCCGCGAAGGCCTTCTTCAGTCGCAGGCTAACTAAGATCAGAGAAAAACAAGAATGTCGGTTAGTATCCGGGAACTAACACTGGCCTCGCATGGCCCAAGACATCAGCAAACCGCCCTTCGGGTCGACAACATCGCTTTCCACCACTTCTCCATCGACAAGCACGTTCCTCGGGCCGCAGCCCACACCGCACTCGAACGATGACGGGGCAATCGAAAGACCCCTCCCGAGTGCCTTCGAACACGCTTCCTTCCTGACCCAGACTGTCAGGAACGCATGGTCGGAAAGACCATCCGGCCTTTCACTCAACTGCATTAATTCACGATCGGTGTAATACATCGCCGCCAGCCCGGCCGCGTCGTCGATCGAGCGCACCCGCTCAAGGTCGATGCCGATCTCCATGCCTTGTGCCAGAGCGACCATCGCGAACTCACCGCTGTAGCTCACGTTGCACTGCACGTGTGGCATATCGAGTAGATGCGGCTTGCCAAAATCATTCGTGTCGTAGCGCTGCCGCACTGCCGCGATCCCGAACTCCGCTTCGACCAGCAGTCGCAGCGCTCCGTGCGCCGCGCGATAGCGCAATGCGAGGGCATCGATCCTGAAGCGCGCCGCGCGCTCCCGTTCCTCATCGCTCAGAAGGGCCGAAAGGGCGGACTGATCGCCGCCATCCGCACGCACCAGCCAGAGCGCAAACGGCGCCGCGATCCGCTCGCCGATAATGCCGTGGCGGCTCAGTGTAGCGGCGAAGTCCTCTCCCATGACCTCCACCGCCTTCAGCGTCGTTCGGGCGCGAGCATCCCGAACCAGACGAAATCGCTGAGCAGCCGCGGCGGATCCTCGCGCGGCTTGCGGCGCAATTGCTGCTTGACGAGGTGGAGACAGTGCCCCGCCACCCAGGCAAGGTCGGCCGCCAGTGCATAGGCCCAGCCATGGTTCTTGCGAAAGTAGCGCCGGCGCGAGGCGAACCAGTACTGCGGCACGCGCCGTGCAAGGGCGTCGTCGGCGGTCAGCCCGGTGCTCTGCCCGGCGACGTGGAGCACGGTCGGGCGCGGCGCGTACCAGCACTGCCACCCGCGCGCTTTCGCCTCGCGGCAGAAGTCGGTCTCCTCGTAGTAGAGGAAATAGTCCTCGTCGAAGCGCAGCCCCTGCTGCAGTGCCTCGCGACGCACGGCCATGCTGGCGCCGGAGACCCAGTCGATCTGGGCCGCGCGACCGTCCATCCGTCGCGCCGTCATCTGCCTTGCCAGCAGCCGCGTGGCCGGCCCCCAGCGCAAGGCGCGCTCCAGTTCGCCGAGCACGGTGGGGAAGCGGAAGGCGTAAGGCCAGGGCGCCCCGTCCCCCAGCAGCAGCGCGGTGCCGACGATCCCGGCGCGCGGCGTCGCCGCCATGAAGCTCGCCAGCGCATTGGCCGCGCCGGGCATCACCCGCGTATCGGGATTGAGCAGCCAGACGCCCCGTGCCTCGCCATCGCGCAAGGCATGATCGATGCCGATGTTGCACCCGCTGCCAAAGCCGCCATTGGTCGGCGAGCGCACCAGCGTCACCCAGTCCCAGCCCTCGCGCGTGAGCGTCGCCTGCAGCAGTTCGGCCGAGCCGTCGCGCGAATCGTTGTCCACCACGATCGCCCGCAGCCGCGCGCCCAATCGGCGCTCGGCATCGAGGCTGGAGAGGCATTCGACCACCAGCGGCCCCGTGCGGTAATTGACGATGACCACGTCGATCGGGAAATTCGGCTCCCGGCGAAAGTTGCCCGCGTTCATTCCGGCGTTCGTTCCGGCATTCATTCTGCCGCCTCCTCAAAGAACTCGATCGGTTCCCCGTGCATCGTCGCGGGGCGGCTCCACGGCCCGTGCTCGGACAGCGCATCGTCGAGCGCGTTCTGGAACAGCGGCGCCAGCGTGGCGACATGCGGTTCCTGCAGGCTCGACATGTGTCCGCCGGGAATGTCGAGGATCACGATGTCCTCGCGCACCCGCTTGCCCCAGCCCAGCGCATAGTCGCGGTAGACCGCGCGGTAGGGGGTGTCGTCGGCAAGGTCGGTGTCGTCGCTGGCCTTGAACAGCGCCACGCCGGTCGATTGCAGGATGCCCATCGGGCGGTGCTCCTTGAACGCCGCTTCGTAGAGCCTGAGGAACGGGATCGCCGGGGAGCCCGCCTCCGCCGCCGCGTCTCCGGTTTCGCAGGTGCGCAGGGCATCGACGGTGCGCCGGTCCTCGGCCCGTCGCAGGCGCGATTCGACCTCCCAGCGCGCAAGGTTCCAGGCGCGGCGGCCAAGGTCGGGCACGATCTGCAGCGGATTGCCGGACTTCAGCACGCCGAGCACGCGGCCGAGGCGGGCGCGGCTTTCGCCGAAGCGGTGCTTGCGCGCCTCGACGTCGGCGGCGTCGATCACGCCGACGAAGGCCACCTGCTCGCCCATCGCCTGCAACTGCTGCGCCATCTCGAAGGCGATCACGCCCCCGGCGCAGAGCCCGGCGAGGAGGTACGGGCCTTCAGGCTGAACGCTGCGGACCTTGCCGATGTAGTACGTCGCCATCTCGTCGATGCGGGTGTGGGCGTAGTTGCCGTCCGCCTTGCGCAGCGGCTCGATCCCCAGCACCGGCCGCGCGCCGTCCAGCCGCAGCGCCAGACCGCGATAGAGCAGCGTCTCGCCAAGACCGTCGTGGATCAGGAACAGCGGCGTCGCCGGGCCGCCCTTGCGGATGGTGACGATGCCGTGATCAGGTCCTTCCGCCTCGGCGGTGGGAACGTCCGACGCGCGGCTGTCCGGATCGATCACGGCGGCGAGCCCCGCGACGGTCGGCTGGCCCAGCATCGCCGCGAGCGGCAAGGTGCGGCCGGTCTTCTTGCGCAGCCGGTTGGTGAACTGCACGGCCAGCAGCGAATGGCCGCCAAGGTCGAAGAAGTTGTCGTGCCGCCCGACCGCCTCCATCCCCAGCAGATCGCACCACAAGTCGGCGATGACCTGTTCGGCAGGCGTCGCGGGCAGGTCCGCCGGATCGCCGCTCGCAGCCTCGCGGCGGCTCGCCCGGGGCGGACTGCGCAGGCGCGCGAGCACCGGCGCGAGGTCGTAGGGCGAGATCACCGTATGCGGGCGGCACCGGCCCGAGAGCAGGCGCGCGACCACTTCGGTGCCCTCTTCGGGCAGGATGCCCTCGGAGCTTGCCCCGATCTCGCCGGTGGCGGCCTTGGCGGCGCGCGGCGGCGTCGCGGAGGCGCGGGCGAGCAGCGCGGCATCGCCCATGTGCATCATCGTGAATTCGCGCACTTCGGCGACGACGAGGCCGTCGGCGTCGGTGATGGTCACGTTGAACACCGCCGTCTGGCCATCGGAAGAGACCAGCCGGATGTGGCTCCAGGCCAGCGCGGGCAGCGGAGGGGTGATCCCCGTCTCGCCGACGCCCCGGACGC
>JASGGD010000106.1:0-16447 GCA_047605225.1 Novosphingobium sp. | reverse complement strand
TCGCTCTCGCGGCCACTGTCATCTTCTGGCTGTGATCAACAAGTCCTGACCCTAGGCTTCACGCCCTGGAACCGCTCATGAGTGGTTCCCCCACGATACACGCGGCGTTACCCGAGGACTGCAGCGATACGGAGCGCGAACGCTTCTTCGACCTCGTCGTGGAAGGCGGCGAAGTTGGCGGGGCTGTGCTGGCAACCAATATCGCCGAAGCGCGCATCCTGGTGATGCTGATCGGTGCAGGGACTGTATGCGGCATCGCCGCACTCAAGCGCCCACGCAAAAGCTACCGTGACAATACGTCCGCCAAATCAGAGGTAAGTCTTGACGCGGCGACCTACGCCTTCATGATCTGCTCCACTCCGCTGCGAGCATCCTCGTAAACAGCGGCGTAGACCTTTACGCTGTCGGCAAGATTCTCCATGGACCGTATCGCATTTATACGCAGTGCCCCGCGCACCATACGGGTGGACAATGGCCCGGAGTTTATCTCCAAAGCATTGGATCGTTGAGCTTATGAAAACGGCGTAACGCTGGACTTCCCGCGGCCAGGAAAGCCGACCGACAACGCCTTCGTGGGGTCCTTCAATGGCCGGTTCCGCGACGAATGCCTGAACACCCATTGGTTCTTGTTACTGACGGATGCCAGGAGCAAGATCGACGCATGGCGATGAGACTATAACGAGTGCCGTCCTTCCGACATACCTTTGGCAATGTGATCGGTCGCATTTTCCAACAATCTCCCCAGTGTAGCGGGTGCTGAAAACACGGTGATCCCTTTGGGCGGCTGCCTCCGAAGATAAGGCGGTCACGACACAGGATCGATAGCAAACCATCGATAGCATGCGTTGGTCTACCTGTGCTTCCGGAGCTTATGCACTGCGTGATGCGCGGCGCCCCGGCACTGACGTCATGCCCGGCCAAGCACAGGAAACCCCATGTTCGAACCCCTCACCGGAAAATATGCCCGACACCTCGCCGCGGATCGCATGCCAGTATGTAGCGATATGCTCGACTGCATCGTCAGTGAAGGCACGCAGGCACTTTCGGCCATGAGCGCGGAAACCCTCTGATGCCGGAATTCTCTTTTCATCATGGCGGGGTGTCGGTGCCGAGCCTTGAGGAGGCGATCAACTGGTACGGCCGGGTACTGGGCTTCGAGGTCGAGAAGCGGTTCTATATAGCCCCTGCCAGAGCGCATGCCGCAATGGTGCGCAAAGGGGTACTGCGCTTCGAGATATTCGAGGTCGAAGGCGCCGCGCCGTTGCCCGAAGAGCGGCGCTTCCCCCCCAGCGACCTCAGGACCCACGGCAACAAGCATGTCGCCTTCAGGGTCGAGGATCTCGAGGAGTTCCTCGCCGAGATGGAAGCCAAGGCGGTGGACGTGGCCTTCGTCGTGCGCGAAGCCTTCGGCAAGGGCTGCTTTATCCGCGACTGTGCCGGCAACCTGATCGAATTCGTCGAGGAGCCGAACGCATGATCCATGAAGTCGCGACGATTACCATCGACCCTGCCCGCTGCGGTGACTTCGAAATGGCGGTGGCGGCAGCGATGCCGCATTTCGAGGCGGCACGGGGCTTCATCTCGTTCGGGCTGGAACGCTCCATAGAGAACCCGGAGCGCTACCGACTCGTCGTCGGGTGGGATAGCGTGGATGCACACATGGTCGATTTTCGCAGTTCCGCAGGCTTCCAGGCCTGGCGTGATCTCGCCTCGCCGTACTTCGTCGGGCCGGTTACGGTCGAGCACGTCGTCAGAGTGATCTGAGCTGGGCCCGAGCCCAGCCACGAAGAAACAAAACGGGCAAGTTTTCCCCTTCCGGGATGAAAACTGCCATTTTATCCGTTTTTCCTGCAGGCGGCGGCAAGGCATTCTCCCCACTTTACAGGGCGGTGCTGCCGCGAATGTTTGCTATCGGATCTACGGATGAAATACCGCACGCTTTTTTGGGCCAGCCTCGCTGCCATGCTCCTCGCTGCCCCGTCGGTACCGGTCGAGGCGCAGCTGGGGGGTGGACTGCCGGTCGATCTGCCCGGGACCGTGGGTCGTTTGCGCGAAACTCTCGATAACGTTGCAGGCCCCGTGGTCGAGCCGGTAGGTCGGATAGTGAGCGACGTGCGCACGCTGGCGAATGAACGGGTACGGAGGCTCACTCGGCTGGTGGAGGACCATGGCGATCGGGTCGAGTGGGATGAACAGCACCAGCCGGCGGTGCACGGCGAGTTGCTGATTCTGGATCCCGACGGAGCGGCACTCGATCTGGCACGACGGCAGGGGTACAGAGTGATCGAGCAAGGCACGCTCGAAGGGCTCGACGTACACTTTGCCCGCCTTGAAGTACCGCCGGGCGCTTCCTTGGCCAAATCGGTGGAGGACTTGCGCAAGGCACTCCCCGGCAGAGAAATCAGCGCGGACCAGTTGCATTTTCCTTCGGGCAAGACTGCGACGACAAGTGGCAGGACGACCGCCAACGCGCTTCCTCGCGGCGGCACGGTAGGGATCATCGACGGCGGCATCGTCGGTTCGGTGCGGCTTGCCTCACAGCGTGGTTTCGCGGCGGGGGCACCCAAGGCCAGCGACCACGCCAGCGCGATCGCCTCCCTCCTGACCGGTGCGGGAACCGAGCGGATCTATGGCGCAGACGTCTATGGCTCGGACCCGGCGGGCGGCAATGCGCTTGCCATCGCCAAGGCTCTGGGCTGGATGCAGACGCAGGGAGTACCGGTGGTGTCGATCAGCCTTGTCGGCCCGTCGAACCCGCTGCTGGCACGGGCGGTGGCTTCCGCGCAGAGCAAAGGAATGACGGTGGTTGCCGCTGTCGGTAATGATGGCGCGGCTGCTCCACCAGCTTATCCGGCCTCCTATCCCGGCGTGATCGCGGTGACCGGAGTGGATGGATCGGGACATGCGCTGATCGAGGCAGGGCGCGCCCTGCACCTCGACTATGCGGCACCGGGAGCGGATATGTCGGCGCTGGTGCCGGGCAAAGGGAGGCAATCGCTGCGCGGAACCTCGTATGCCGCGCCGCTCGTGGCATCGCGCATCGCTGCGCGGCGCGACCTGGACCGCAATACGGCAGAAGCGCTGAAGGCCGTCGATTCCGAAGCCATCAGGGGACCGCGCCGGACCGGACGCGGTGTCCTGTGCAACATCTGCCGATCGGGGCTTTAGACTGTAGCGACGATCTCGCCCTGCCGGATGATCTCATCGCAAAGGGCCGCCGCATGTCGGCTTAACTGCTTGAAATCCTGGGCACACAGCAGAAGATGGCGCATCGCCCAGGGATCAGCCAAAGGCACGATACTCAGGTTGCCGCAGGGCAGGCTCTCTGCCGCTGCCATCGGCAGGATGCCGATGCCGATCCCCGCCTCGACCAGTCGCGCCACGCTTTCGAAGCTGCGCAGCCGGACGCGATAACTGATCCTGCGCCCCAACCTGGCGGCCTGATCGGCAAGATGCGAATGAAGCGCGCCGGAACTGAGGCCCACGAATGCCTCGTCAAGCAGGTCGATGAAGCGGGTCGACCGGCATTGCGCCAACCTGTGCCGCGACGGAACCAGAACCACCAGCCGATCCTCGGCTACCGGCACCGTGGCCAGTTCGCCCACTTCGGTCGAGTCCGCGATCAGTCCGAATTCCGCACGCCCCTCGGCTACTGCGGCGACAATGTCGGCGCTTGTGCGTTCCTCGATGTCCACATCGACGTCGGGGTGCGCGGTGAGGAACACACGCACCGCGGCAGGCAGAAGTTCGACAAGCGCCGCCGTGTTCGACAGCATGCGCACGTGCCCCTTCAACCCTGACGCAAATGCGCCAAGATCCCCGCGCATACGTTCGATCTGTGCCGTCACGATGCGCGCATGGCCGAGCAGCGCGCGTCCGGCCGGCGTCGGGACCACCCCCCGCCGCCCTCGCTCCAGCAACTGGGCACCCAGCACCGCCTCCATTCCATTGATCCTGGCGCTCGCCGAAGCCAGCGCCATGTGCGCTGTATCGGCGCCCCTGGAGATGCTGCCCGCCTCTACGACGGCAACGAAAAGTCTCAGGTCGATGAGGTCGAAACGCATAGAGCCTTCGTTATCAACGAAAGCAGACATCGTACATCCCACATTGCGGACCTTACCCCTGCGGCGCACAGCGCTTGCGGGCAATCCGCAATGAACAGGAACGAGAGAGCATCATGGCACCAACGCACAACGCCATCGTCGACGAGCAATTCGGCGAACAGGCCCAAGCCTACGTTTCCAGCACAGTGCATTCCAGCGGCCCGGACCTGGAACGGGTCACACGGTTGTCGCAAGGCTGGTCCGGCAGCACCGTGCTCGACCTCGGCTGTGGCGGCGGCCACGTCTCGTACGCGATCGCACCCCATGTGGCGAAGGTCGTCGCCTGCGACCTGTCGCGCTCGATGCTCGACGCAGTCGCGGCCGAGGCGCTGCGTCGCGGAATTCCGACGATCGACACACGGCAGGCCGCTGCCGAGGCCCTTCCGTTTGCCGACGGCAGCTTCGATGCCGCCACCTGCCGGATGAGCGCGCATCACTGGCAGGACCTCGACGCCGGGCTGCGCGAAGCCTGGCGGGTACTGAAGCGCGGCTCGCCGGCGATCTTCATCGACGTCGTCTCGCCCGAAGACCCGATACTGGACACGCATCTGCAGGCCGTCGAACTGTTGCGCGACCGCAGCCACGTCCGTGACTACCGCGTCACGGAATGGGCCGCGGCACTGGGACGGGCCGGGTTCGCCATCGACCGGGCCGTCACCCACTCACTGCCCATGGAGTTCGCAAGCTGGGCCGCACGCATGCGCACCCCGGAGACGCTCTGTTCCGCCATCCGAACCTTGCAGAAGGAAGCATCCCAGGCTGTTCGCAACGCCTTCGCCATTCAGGACGACGGCAGCTTCACCATCCGTGTCGCGACATTCGAGCTTACCGCCGTATAGTGTTATCAGACGTAGGATTTGACGAAAAACGCGGCGGTCACGAAGCCGGCAAGGGCAAGGGTGGCCGCCCGCACTCCAGCTGCCGGCAATCGGGCCCCAAGCTGGGCGCCGAGGTAGCCTCCGACCATCGCCGACGGAGCGAGGATCAGCACCTCACGCCAGCCGACCGCGCTGCTGGCAGCGAACAGCACCACTGCGGGCGTATTCGCCGCAGTCACCAGCAGGGTCCGCAGGCCCTGCAGTTGCTTGAGGTCGTCGCGCGTCACGAGGGTCCAGAAGGCGATCATCATGATCCCCACCGCACCGCCAAAATACCCCCCGTAAATTCCAAGCACGAATTGTCCCGAGAGGATCGTACCGCCCCCTGCTCCGCTCCAGCCCTTGATCCTGCCCTGCATCCCGTCTGTGATCCGTCGCCCGAACGCCAGGGTCAGGGTTGCAGCCAGAAGCAGCCATGGCAGCGCTCGCAAAAACAGCGTCGCGGGGGTCGCCAGCAGCAGCACGCCTCCAACAAGTCCCCCCGCCATCGAGGCCGTCGCCATCCAGGGCAAGGGAATAGCGGCGATCGGCCTGAGGCCCCGACGATAGACCCAGGCACTCATCGCTCCACCGGGATAGAGTGCAAGGCTGCTGGATGCATTCGCCACGACCGGCGAGACACCCGCCGCCATCAACGCAGGCAGCGAGACGAACGAGCCACCCCCGGCGAGGGCGTTCATCGCGCCGGCCAGCAGGCCCGCCGCAATAAGGAAGCATACCGTGTCCATGTCGCCCGTATGCTGGCGCAAGCCATGGCGCACAATGCGGATGGCGCGAAACCATGCTTTCGGAACAGACGGAGGCTGACTATGTCAGGTCAGGACATAGTCGATCGGCACGAGTGCTGGAGGCAAGTCGGTCTCACCCAGCAAAGAGAGCATCTCTCGCTCGATCGTGCGGACCATGGCGTTGATCGGAAGGTCGTTGGGCTCAAGTCCGAAAGGGTCTTCCAGTTGGTCGCCCAGGGCGTCGAGGCCGAAGAAGGTGTAGCTGACCAGCAGCACCGGCAGGAGCGTCCACCATCCCAAAGCGCCCGCCAGCGCGAACGGCAGAGTCAGGCAGAAGATATACGCCGTACGGTGCAGCAGCAGCGAATAGCTGAACGGCACCGGCGTCAGGGCGATCCGCTCGCACCCTGCCTGGACCTGCGTGAGCAGATGCAACTGCTCCTCGATCAGCGAATGATGGATAGGCCCGATCCGGCCTTTTTCCGCCAGTCCGAGGCAATGGCGACCAAGATCGTTGACGAGGCTGTCACAGGGATTGGTCCCACCGCCGAGTGCGACCGGACCGCAATGCCGGGCTATGGCAGCACGCTCGTCGCCGCCGCGAAGGCGCGCGCCCAGACCGGCCGCGAACCCGCACAGTCCCAGCAGCAGAACACGGCGATCGTTCTCATCCAGCGTGGAGACACGCCGTGCGAAGGACCGGCAGGCGATCACCAGTGATCCCCAAAGCTTGCGCCCTTCCCACCAGCGATCGTAACAGGCGTTGTTGCGAAAGCTCATGAAGATCGACAATGCAATGCCGATCAGGGTGAACGGAGCGATGCCGATTTGCGTGAAAAGGCCGGGATGACGGCCCGCCCCCAGTATCGCCACGCAGCAGAACAGCGCGATCGTCGCCAGCCTTCCGGCGATCCTCGGCAGGATCGACCCGCGCACGGCAAAAGCGACCTGCCACAGGCCCGGCTTGGGACGAACGATCACGCCGCCGGATCGCCATAAACGAAAGCCTCGCAGCCCGACCGCAGCGCGATCGTGCGCCGGACGTAATCGACCTCATAGGCATCGGCGCTGGCGAGTTCCTCTGCAGTAATCCGGAACACAAGGCCTTCGACCGCGTCTTCCGCACAATCGGTATGCTCCACCATCGGATGCCATCGCGAACCGCTCCTGGCGATGACGTCGGCATCGGTGATCTCGATCATGCGACTGCGCCAGCCGACCATCGCATCCGGCTCACCATCGAGCAGGCGGCCGAACAGCGCCTGCTGCACTTCAGGCTGGCGCAGCGTGCCGTAAGAGAACAGCAGCACGTCTTTGGTCATCGCATCAGCCCTCCAGCAGGCGCTCGTAGAAGCCGCCGAAACTACGGTCCGGCGATAGCAGGTGGATTTCCAGAATCCAGTGCCGCGACGCACCACTCTCGTCCGGGTCACGCATGCGCATCGTATTGGCAGGGGCGATCCGACGCATGGCCTTGTCGCCCGGCGAGCGGGCATAAGGGAACTCCCCTACAAGATGCCCGGCGATCTTGCCGCCGAAAAGCCAGCCGCGCCGCTCGGCTTCCTCGTGAGCGATGGCGTAGAGTTGTGCCCCGGTCATGGCATCGTCTGCCTCGAAGCGCGCCTTGACCGCTTCGAACGTCGTGAGCAGATCGGCACAAAGCGCATGCTTTCGCGGATCATCGCCCACCGCATAGCTTCGCCCCACATCCGCTTCCCAATCTCCGAAAACGGGTCCGAGATCGAGGAACACCATGTCGTCGTCCGCGATGACGCGATCGGGTGCGGCTTCTCCGGCCACGCACAGCGTGTTTAGCCCGGCGCGCACCACCCGGTCATGCCAGTGCTCGGTGACGCCGAAATCGCGCGAGGCGATGGCATAGATATCCCGCTCGACCTCGAGTTCGCTACGCCCGGGCGCGACGATACCCGCCTCTTCGATCGCGTCGAGCAGCGCCAGTCCCTTGCGTTCGGCCGCAAGAAGGTTGGCGAATGCGTCGTCAGTAGTCGTCATATAAAGGCTCCGGCAGCGAGGGCGACGGGCGCGGGTAAAACCGGAAACGAATCCAACCGAATTTACCGAACCGAGGCGACCTTCCTGATCCGGTCAATTATATGCCCCGGAACATAGATCAACCTGAGATCGGGCCGGGACAGATCGACGCAGCCTAAGGCGATGGGCCATTCCGACATTAACCGGCGTATCGGCATCTGGACTGCACCGACGATGGCGATATGCAATACACGATGAATTCCCAGACGCGCCCCCGGACCAGAACCAGACCGCCTGAGACCGACGGCGTCCTCGATGCCGCCCGCAATGTGATCGCGGCCAGGGGCCTCGCGGGCATGAGCCTGCGCACCGTCGCCGAGGCAGCCGGAACTTCGGTCGGCTCGATCAGCTATCGTATCGGGGATCGCGCGGCATTGATCACGGCGGTTCTGGACCGCGAGATCGACCTCATGGCCGACATGCGCAGACAATGGCGTGCTCGTCTCGGCGACCTCGATCCTCTGTCGGACGGCATCCTGCCCGACCTCGTATGCGAGTGGCTTGACGAGGGTGCGCATGGCCGCCGGACTTCTGCGATCGTGACCTGCGAACTGACGCTGATGGCAAGCCGTGAACCACAGGCACTATCCGCGATCGGCACGCTGCTCGGGCAGACAGAAGGGCTGTGGCACGATCTGCTGGCCAATTCGGCACAAGGCGAGAGACTGGCCCGCCTCATCGCCCGGTACTGTCTGGATGAGCAGGTTTTCTCCATCCTTCTCGCGGATGAGACGGACTATCGCCTGCTGCGCCATTCCACCGTTCGCGGCATGCTGCGCGGCGTGGCTGGACCTGCCGCCACGCAATGGCACATGGCGCTGGTCGAGCGACTGGCCGTACCCGCCGCAGCCGCCTACGATGAGACTTCGCTGGTGCCGCAAGGGACCAAAGGCACCATCGCCGAACATATCGCCGATATCATCGTCAGCCACGGCGTCGGGGCGCTGTCGCATCGCACGGTGGCACAGGCAGTCGGCGTCGCGACGTCCAGCGTGGCCCACCACTTCCCGGCACAGCGCGACATTCTCTTCGCCGGAGTGGAGGCCGTATATCGCCGCCTGCGCAGCCAGATCAACGCCACCGGCGCGCGATTGGGCAACGGCGACATAATACGGCTGACGCACGAGTGCGCCCTCGCGGCACTGAGCGACCACGCCTTCCGCCCGTTCGCCATCGACATGCGTCGCCGCCGCGCCGAAAACGTCCATGCCCTCTACGCGCAATGGCTTGGCATTCCCGAGAATTCCGACCGTGCACGGGTACAGGCGCTGGTCATGGCCTCGATCGGCGATGGCCTGCGCACGCTGGCCACCGCCACCGAATGGCCGGACATGCGCGAGCTGGTCGATAGCTTGAAATAAACGGTACGATCGTTTTTATAATTAGAAAAACATCTCATAAAATACCATACGATTGTCCCGAAAGAGTCACGAAGCAACCCTAGAGGCACGTCCCGAAGACCCCCGCTCATCAGGACGGAGCCCGCCCATGTCTGTTTTCCATCGCCAGCGTACGATCCACCTTCTCACCACTATCCTGGCCGGTGCCGTCGCGCCGTGCTGGGCCTTTGCCGCGCAGGCCGAGGAAGCGCCCGCAAGCGACGACGCCCTCCCCGAAATCACTGTGACCGCCGAGCGTCGGGCCGAAAGCAGCCAGAAGGTCCCGCTTGCGATCCAGTCGATCGACGGCGAGACTCTCGCCAAGACCGGCTACACATCGGTCACCGATCTGCAGTACACGATGCCCGGCGTGCAGTATGATCCGACCCAGGGCGCGGCATTCCAGATCCGCGGTGTCGGCAGCACGTCTTTCGACTTCTCCAACGCCAAGTCGGTCAGCGTCGTCGTCGATGACGTGGTGATGGACGGCCAGCGCGCCAACGGCCTGACCGGCCTTGTCGATATCGAGCGCGTAGATGTGCTGATGGGGCCACAGGGCACGCTGTTCGGCAAGAATGCGACCTCGGGCGTGATCGCGGTCAGCACCGTCAAGCCCAAGCTGGACGAGTGGTCGCTGCGCGCCAGCGCCAGCTTCGGCGAGCATGACGAGCGCATCCTCAACGCCACCGCGAACGTTCCGCTCGGCCCGATCGCGGCGTTGCGCGTGTCCGGCTTCGACCAGGCTTTCGACGGCTTCGGCCGCAACGTCACGCTGAACCGCAAGGTCGGCTCACAGCACGAATACGGCGGCCGCGCGCGGCTTTACCTCGAGCCTTCGGACGGCTTCAACCTGACGCTCTCGGGCGACTATGCCTATCACTGGGACAGCAGCGTGCGCACGCCGGTTTCGGGACAGTCGGCCGAAGTGACCGCGATCCTCAACGAACTGGGCGTCTATCCCGGCCCGCAGAGCGCGGACACGGCGGACTCCTCGTTCGGCCAGATCAAGACCGAGGAATGGGGCACCTCGCTGCGCGCCAACGCGAAGCTGGGCGATCATGACCTGACCTCGATCACCGCATACCGCGTCACCGGCTACGACAACTCGACCCCTGCGAGCCTGACGCCTTACGACCGCTACGCCTACATCCCGTTCAACCTAGGCCAGTTGGACACCGACAAGTTCAGCCAGGAAATCCACCTCGCCTCGCCCACCGGCGGCTTCGTGGAATACCTCGTCGGCGCATTCTACAACCGTCTCCATGCGCGCCAGACCCAGTTGCAGTGGTCCACCGGCGGCCAGCCGCTCTATGACGCCGAGGGCACCCCGCTGCCCACGCTGATCGCGCTGACCGGCGCCATCGGTGAGGACGGCAATGCCTCGCTGTTCGATTCGGTGAACGAGACGATGGCCGCCTTCGGCCAGCTCAAGTTCAACTTCACCCCGCGCCTCGCCCTGACGCTGGGTGGGCGTTACACCCACGACAACAATTCGCAGAGCATCGACTACGTCTATATCGATCCCGAGCCGATTGCCGGCTACACCCCGGCCTTCACCGCATCCAGCGCGGCACCGGCCTACGATTTCGGCCGGGTAAAGGGCAACAACTTCTCGTTCCGCATCGCACCGACGTACCAGCTGGCCGACAACGTCATGGTCTATGCGACCTATTCCACCGGCTACAAGCCCGCAGGCATCGCCTTCGTAGGCAACAAGTATGCGCCTTATGAGGACGAGACGGTGAAGGCCTGGGAAGCAGGCATCAAGTCCGAATGGTTCGGCCGCCGTCTGCGCCTGAACCTCGACGTGTTCCGGTCCGACTTCAAGGATTTCCAGGCGACGATCCTGACCCAGATTCCCGACGGTTCGGGCGGCATGATCAACGCCACCGTCATCGGCAACGCGGGCGGCCTGCGCACGCAGGGCGTGGAAGGCAACCTGGTAGTGCAGCCGCTGCGGGGCCTGCAGCTTTCGGGCGCGGTGACATACACGGACGCCAAGTTCACCGACTACGTCTACAACGCGACGACCAACTACACCGGCTCGCGCCTGACCAACTCCCCGGAATGGTCGGGCACGGCGGCGATCGACTACGACCACGAATTCGGCTCGGGGCTGGGCTTCAAGGCTCATGCCGACTACGCCTACCGCAGCGAATACTGGACCGTGGTTGGTCAGCCCGCCTACTCGCACGTACCGGGCTACGGCCTCGTCAACGGGCGCCTCAGCGTGACGCTGCCGAACCGTCCGGTCGAAATCGGCGTCTACGCGCGCAACCTGTTCGACAAGTACTTCTCGACCGGGTGGCAGCAGTACGGCGTGCTCGGCCTGCTGCACTACACCTCGCCCAACGCGCGCCGCACCGTCGGCGGCTTCGTCAACGTCAGCTTCTGAAGTCTTGCGGGCCGGATCGGGCAACCGATCCGGTCCATCCGTCACGGGAGAATTTCATGACCACACGTCGCGCGCTTCTTGTCGGCGCTCCGGCCGGCCTGCTCGCCGCCCAGTCCTTTTTCGCATCTTCCGCGCTCGCGGGCGTACCGGGCAGTTCCAGCCGCGACGTCGATGCCCTCCAACGACTGATGGTGAAGACGCTGGGCGACGAACTCGGCGACCAGACCGTTGCACGCCAGTTGGCCGCGCACATCACTGAAGCGGGCTTCCGGTGGGAATATCCGACCTTCCCCGTGCGCGAGGCAGACAGCGTCGTCGCCTACAGTTTCGGCTACCGCTCGCCGACCGGCAAGGTCGATCCCAACACCGGCCTGTCCGAGGGCCCGGAGACGCCTGAGCCGGGACCGGTCAATGCACTGCTGGCGGACGCAGTGCACGCCATCGCGCAGGCCCGCCGCGTTCGCATCTACGCGCAGTGGGAAATCGCGCAAGTCCTGTCCCAAAAGCACGGACTGAAGGACGTCGTCCCGATCAACCCGATCAAAGGGCCTGACGGCAAGACCATCTACCTCAGCACCGACGGTGTCGCCAAGGCGGTGGTAGCCCATGCCGGTTCCGCGCAGGCGCTGGGTAAAGTCGCCGTGGTCGGGCACCGCGATCATGTGAAGCGCTGCGTGCTCGTCTCGCAAGCCAACGGCATGACCGCCGCCGTCGCCCGGGAAGTCCCCATGCCGGTGCAGTACGATCCCCAGTCGGCCCAGCCCTGGACTCGCCGCCGCGACGCCTACCTGCTGAGCGATCTCATTGCGCAGCTCTCGATGACGCGCAACCGGGTAATCGGCGAACTGGCAGGCTGATGGACATGATCTGGCAACACACCAGACACAATATCCGTCATTGAAATACAACGACTATCCGAACGGGTTAGCCACTCCGATACGGTTGCCCCGCCGCGCCAAGTCTGAAAACCTCCCTCCCCGTAACAGGAGCGCATCGATCCCGTAACCGTGGAGGATTCGAACCGTGCAGCACCGCACAGATGCTGACAGTCTGCCGCCGCTGAAGCGTGCAGTCGTCTACGCAAGCGTCGTTCTGACCCTCGTGGGTATAGTCGACGCCTTGTACAACATCCCGGTCGTATCCGGCTGCGCGTTCTACGGCGACTGCAGGAAGGAATCCTTCCGCGATCCTCCGGGGAAACTCGGGAAAGACGTTCCGTGAGTACGGGAATACCCGAGGCCGCGCTGGTCATCTACGATGGCGAGTGCATCTTCTGCCAGAACTACGTGCGCATGCTCAGATTACGCGACAGCGTCGGCCCCGTGGAACTCGTCGATGCACGCAGCGGCGATCCGCGTGTCGAGGCGATCGCGGCGCGCGGTTTCGACCTCGACCATGGCATGGTATTCTCCTACCGCGAGCGCATCTACCACGGCTCTGATGCCGTGCATGCACTGGCCCTGCTGGCATCGCCCTCCAGCCTGTTCAACCGCATGAATGCCCTGCTTTTTTCCCGGCCAACCATCGCCCGGCTCAGCTACCCATGGCTGAAGGCCGGACGAAGGGCGACGCTGTGGCTGCGCGGGCGCAAGCTCATCGCCCAGTCTCGTCCAGCCGGAGACTGACAGATATCTCACGACACAGAAGGGGCAACTTATGTCGTCGGCACCGATAACTCCGCTTTTCCGTCCGATCGCATGGCGCAGTCTTCCTCGGGACATCTCCACACCGACTTTCGACGGCCTCACTGCGGTAGCTCCATGCTGGGGCGTGGCCGCTCTGTTCAGCATCGTCGGCGACCCATGGGGCCTGACCGGGCGGGAAGGCGCACTCTACATGCTGCTGGCATGGTCGGTGGTGGCCTCAAGCGCGATGACGATCCTGTTCCCGCGCAAGACTTTCGCCTTCGTCGCCCTCGCCGCCTGCACGGTGCTGCTCTATGCGATGCGCCTGCCGGTCGCGTCCAACAACAAGACGATCACCACGATGTTCGACTTGTGCATCCTGCTCAGCGTGGCGGTGCTGGCCGCGCAGGGGACGCTGACCCGCGAGCGCCTTTACGAGTCCCTGCGTACCCCGGCCCGGCTGATCCTTGCGACGATGTATTTCTACGGGATCTTTCACAAGATAAACACGGACTTCCTCGACCCCACGGTCAGCTGCGCGGTCGGCCTCTACAAGCCGCTGGCGGAGCCGTTCGGGCTGGAGGACAATCTCTTCGGCCGTCACCTGGCGATCTGGTCGACTTTCGTGATCGAGGGGATCGCCATCGTCGCACTGTTCTGGAAGCGGTGGTTCGCGATCGGCCTGACCAGCGCGCTGGTGTTTCACTACATCATCCCGATCTCGGCCTACAGCTGGTACATGGACTTCTCCAGCCTCGTCTTCGCGCTCTACATGCTGACCATGCCGCGCGAGGCAAGCGCAAAAATCTACGAGATCACCTGCCGCCACGTGGTGGAACCGCTGCGTGCCCTGTTCGGCCGCGTCGGCATCCTCGCACCGATGGCGGCCCTGCTGCTGGTCGCGACGCTGGTGGTGCTGCTGCTCGCGCTTGCCAATCCGGGACGGCCCGCGCTCATGCTGCTGCACTCGATCTTCATTCTCACCTGGGCGGTCGTGGGCGGCGTGGCGATGACGGCGATGATCTATGCGGCGATGGCCTACCTGCCCTATCGCGGCACCACCGCCGGTCGCAGCCCTTACGCGGCATGGAACTGGATCGTACCGACGCTCTACTTCGTCAGCTGCCTGTCACCCTACGTCGGGCTCAAGACGGAAAGCTCCATCAACATGTTCAGCAACCTTCACACCGAAGGCGGCACCACCAACCACCTGATGTTCTCCCGCCCGCCCTACCTGTTCGACTATCAGCAGGACGTGGTGCAGGTCGTCGCCTCGTCCAGCCCCTCGCTCACCCGCACGGCGAAAGAGGGGCGGATGAACGTGCTGTTCTCGATCGAGGAATACTTGCGCCGCCACCCAGACCAGTGGGTGACCTACATCCATGACGGCCGCCTGATCGAGCGGGCGACCGCCACCAGCCTGCCGCTCGAATCCGCGACCTGGCTGGAGCGCAAGCTGCTCATCTTCAAGCAGGTCGATCCCGGCCGGCCCAAGGTCTGCACGCATTGAATGGCCCGCCCCGGAGAATACCCCTTGGAACGGATTTCGAAATATCTGAATTAGGCTGGCTTTTCCCCTCCCGGCTCGACAGAATGCGCAAGCGACCAAAGGCTACGGGGGAATTCGATGCGCAAGAGGCTGTTTGGCTGGGCAACCCTGCTTGCGTCCGCGGCGGCGCCGCTGGCCGCTCAGGATGCACCGGCGGCCAATGCCCAGGGCGATCTTTCGGTCACGATCTACAACAGCAACGTCGCGCTGGTGCAGGACATCCGCACCCTGGACCTCGCCAGCGGCCGCGTCCGGCAGGACTTCCCGGACGTCAGCGCGCAGATCCGTCCGGCGACGGTATCGCTCTCGGTTCCCGACGCGGCGATCGTGGAGCAGAACTTCGATTATGACCTGCTGTCCCCCTCCAGCCTGATGGAAAAGGCGGTGGGAGAGACAATAACCCTGGTCCGCACCAACCCCGCGACCGGCGCCGAAACGCGTGAGCGTGCCCGCGTTCTGGCGGTCAACGGCGGCGTCGTGCTGGACATCGGCGGGCGGATCGAGGTGCTGCGGGACGATGGCCTCCCTGTCCGCGCGGTGTTCGACCGCGTACCGGAGACACTGCGCGCACGCCCGACCCTTTCGGTAACGCTGGCGAGCACCCGTGCCGGACCGCGACCGGCGACGCTTTCGTATCTCAGCGGCGGGTTGCGCTGGAATGCCGACTACGTCGCGCTGTTCGACGACAAGAGCGGCAAGGTCGACGTTCAGGGCTGGGTGACCCTGCAGAACACCAGCGGCACCACGTTCACCAATGCCCGTACGCTGCTGGTGGCAGGCGACGTCGGCAGTTCGGGCAGCGTCGATTCCTACATGCCCCGCCCTCGCCGGGTCACCCGCATCAGCCCCGGCACCGAGAGCGCGGACCGCGAGCAACTCGGCGATTTCTACCTCTACCCGCTGGCAGAACGTACCACGATCGCCGACAAGCAGACCAAGCAGGTCAGCTTCCTCGATGCCAAAGGCGTCTCCGCAAGTTCGGGCTATCGCTTCGAGAACAGCGGGCTGGCCGGTGCCAGCGAACCTCGCAGCGCCCAGAGCGTGCTGCGCTTTGCAAATTCCGGTGCCAGCGGAATAGGCGATGCCCTGCCCGCCGGCACCGTACGCGTCTACATTCGCGACGCGCGCGGCCAGCCTCAGTTCACTGGCGAGAACACCATCGATCACACGCCGCAGGGCTCCACGATAGCGCTGCCGACCGGTGACGCTTTCGACGTGAAGGTACAGCCGGTGGTCGTGTCCCGCACGCGGATCAACGCCGATCGCTGGCGCACCCAGATGCGCTACCGCCTCACCAACGCGCGGTCGCAGGCGGTGACGGTCGAACTCGCGCAAGCGGGGCTCGACTGGAACGATACGCGCGTGCTGGAAGAAAGCCGCAAGAGCGAGCGCCGCGATGCCGGTACGGCCGTCTGGCAGGTGCCGGTGCCCGCGAACGGGGAGGCCCTGGTTACGGCCACGCTAGACACGCGCTACTGATGCCCCGCCAAGCCCTTGCGGTCGCACTCCTCACGCTCGTGTCGGCCCCCGCGATACCCTTGAGCGTCGCGGCGCAAGAGCCACGCACGGTGGTTTCCGCAGCACCGCAACGCGTCGCACTTACCGTCTATCGCGATCGCTACGGCAGGGGCGAGATCGACCGCAGCGATCCCCGCGGCTTCGCGATGGTCACGGAGACGCGCAAGATACGCCTGCCGCGTGGCCGCGCCGAGGTTCCCTTCGAGGGCGTGGCGGAAGG
>JASGGD010000105.1:0-16660 GCA_047605225.1 Novosphingobium sp. | reverse complement strand
GTGCTAAACTGCCCTGGGTTGCTTCGCTTCGCTCGCAATGACGAAGGGTGGTCCAATCCGGCGCCATCACCGTTCTGGACCACCCATCCGCCGGTCAGGTGGGCTCGTTCGCCATCATCTGGCCCATCATCTCGTCCATGGCGCTGTCCGACAGCGCCGCCCCCGCGCCGATGAGCTGTTCCGCATCGGCGCCCGCGATATAGCGCGCCGCCGGAGTGGCATCGGTCAGCGCGGCGAGCACCTTGTCGGCGACCTGTTCGGGCGTCGAGGCGGTGGTCGCGTGGCTGGCAGCCGCCGCGGACTGGAAGCCCCGGTAGTACGCCCCGTAAAGCGCGTCCTCCTCGGGCGTCAGCGCCGCGATCATGGCGGCGACTTCGGCAAGCTGGGCATCGACCATCGGCGTCCTGATCCCGCCCGGTTCCACCAGTGCGACATGGACACCCTGCGGCAGCGTTTCGCGGCGCATGGCATCGGCCAGCCCCTCCAGCGCGAACTTGGAGGCACTGTAGGCGCCCACGAACGGCATGGCGACCTTGCCCGCCATCGAGCTTATCATCACCAGCCGCCCCCGCGTTGCGCGCAACTTGCCGATGACCGCCTGGAAGATGGCGAGCGCGGAGACGACGTTGACGTCGAGCGTCTTCTGCACCGCGAACAGCGAGGCGCCTTCGAGCACGCCGATCGGCGCCAGCGCGGCGCAGACCGCGGCACCGTCCAGCGGCCCCTGACGCAGCGCGGCGTCGATGGCCGGGCCGACCGTCTCGGGGCTGGCCAGGTCCAGCCTGAAGCTGGTCACTTCGGGATGGGCTGCGGCGAGGGCCGCGGCTTCCTTGTCGTTGAGCACCGAGCCGACCACCGAGTCGCCTCGGGCAAGCAGGGCCGAGACGAGCGCGGAACCCACTCCGCCTGCCGCGCCGACAACGAGATACCGGGACATAAACACCTCTCCATTAGTAAGCTATCGTATCATGCATACGCGACACATTGTGCGAGCGGAAGCCGGAATCGCGCGCGTGATTCACACAAAAGGGCGCCCCTCGCCGCCCGTGCGGCGAAGGGCGCATGCCGGCGGGGTCCATCTCCCGCCGGTGACCCGGGGAGGATCATCTCGCGCCGAACTTGTAGCTCAATCGCAGCATGATCTCGCGGCCCCGGCTGACTGCCGCCGCCGTATCTCCCAGCACGCCGACTTGTGCGGCCCCGGGCGCGCTGCCGGTGAACGGCGTGTCGCTGCTGCGCACGAAATAGTAGGTGTCGGTCAGGTTGCGGCCGATGAGGGCAACTTCCCACCCGGGGCCGTCCTGCCCGAACCGCAAGGTGGCATCGACCAGCTGATAGGCCTTCTGGACGCCGCCCGGCGTGTTGGTGGTGTCGGTGAAATAGGAGCCGCTGTGGCTGACGTTCGCCGACAGGCCCAGCTTGTAGCCGTCTCCCACCGCGCGGTCGTAGCTGAAGCCGAGGTTCGCGGTCCACTTCGGCGCGCGCACCAGCGGCTGGCCGCTGAGATCCTGCAGCAGCGCGGTCTGCCCGGTAACGCGGCTGGTCTGGTTGTAGCAGGTGTCCGACGACTGGCCGCGATAGCAGCTGGCCTGATAGTCGATGTAGAAGCCGTCGTTGTAGTTGACCGCGCCGGTGATCTGCAGGCCGTCCACCGGGGGATGGTAGACCATGTCGAAGTCGATGCCGCGCGTGCGCACGCTCCCGGCATTGCGCAGTTCCTGCTGCACGCCCTGCGTCGTCACGCCCACCTGAAGGCCGGTCGTCTTGTAGTCGTAGGCCGCCAGATTGACGCGCAGCGTATTGCCGAACAGCTTGGCCTTGATGCCGCCCTCGATGCCCTTGGTAAGCTGCTGCTCGTAATTCACCTGCTGGGTTCCGGCGATCACTCCGGCGGTCGGCGTCAGCGAGCTGAAGCCGCCGGACAGGAAGCCTTCCTTGTACGAGACGTAGATGTTGAGATCGGGGTTGGGCCGGTAAGACGCGGTGAATTCGGGCGACAGGTTGTTGAAGCTGACGTCGCGGATCAGCCCGGCGGCGGTGATCGGTACCAGCGTGACCGGCGATGCGGCGGTGGCCGTGGCGATCGTCGGCAGCGACTTGTTCTCGAACGAGGCGCGGGCGCCGCCGGAAATCTGGAACCGGTCGGTCAGGTCCGCCGTCACTTGCCCGAAGAAGGAATAGGCGTTGCCTTCCTGAACGTAGAGGTACTTGTTCACGAACACCGGATCGATGGAATCGCGCGCCGTGGTCGAGCCGCTGCGGGCGTGCGAATCCTGATAGAGTGCGCCGAACATCAGGTTCACCGGGCCGTCGAAATACGTCGTGACGCGCAGTTCCTCGGATATTTCGCGCAGTGCCAGTCGGTTGTGGCTTATCAGCAGCTGCGCGGGCAGGACGTTGGAATCGTAATAGAGCTGCGAGAAGTTGCCGACGTTGCTGAGGTCCAGCTTGTAGTAGCCGGTGACCGAGGTGATCTCGACCAGCGGGCTGGGCCGATACGTCAGTTCCGCCGAGCCCAGCCACTGCGATTGTCGCAGGTAGGTATGGCCGTCCGCCGGGTACTCGCCGGGGTCGAACTGGGCGAGGTTGGGGCTGAAATCGCCGTGGCTGACGTATTCGTCGGCCTTGCAGTCGTCCTGCGGCAGGCCTGTCGCCAGCGGTGCGGAGCCTTGCGGCACGCCGAGCGGGCAGGACACGAACTGGGTGTTCGCGGTGGAAGCCGCGCCCGACACCCGCGCATAGCCCAGCTTGAGCCGCGCGCTGAACGGACCGGCGCCGTCGAACTTGAGCGTTCCGCGCAAGGCCCAGTCCTTCTTGCCCGGCGCGCGGCGCTCGTCCGCCGGGAAGACACCGGCGGTGGCGGTGTTGGTGTAATCGCGCGGGACGATGGACTTGGCCCAGCCGTCCATGTCCGAATAGATCCCGGCGATGCGAAAGCCCAGGTCGTCGGTGATCGGTCCCGCGACATGGCCCTCGGTCCGCCACTCGCGGGCGTTGAACTCATAGGCCTGCGCGATCCTCGCGTCGAAATGCGGGGTCGGGTCCGCCGTTCGGACCGAGATGATGCCGCCGGGGCTGTTCTTGCCGAAGTAGAGCGCCTGTGGGCCCTTGAGCACCTCGATCTGCTCGATGTCCATGTCCGACATGCGGCGTACGCTGGCGCGGCCGATGCTGACGCCGTCGACGTTGAACGACACCGCCTGATCGTTGAGCGGATTGTTGTCCGCGCCCGAGATGCCGCGAATGGCGATGATGCCGCCCTGCACGGTGCCGCCGCCTTCGCCCGCGATCAGCGAGGGCACCAGCCTTGCCACCGCATCGACCGAATTGATCGCGCGATCCTGCAGGCTCTTGCTGTCGATCGCGGCGATCGTCACCGGCACTTCGAGCGAGGTCTCCGAACGCTTGCGGGCGGTGACGATGATGTCGTTGAGGCTCTCTGCCGGGATCGCCTGCGGCGCGCTCGACTGGGCATGGGCGGGCAAGACAGCCAGTGTGCCCCACCCGGCGGAGGCCAGCAATGCCATACGGGTCCATCTGCAAGACTGCATCATCCACTCCCCTTCGTGTTGCCGGCTCTGGCCGGTTCGTTCGAAGTCACGCCCCGGAACAAGGGCTCCGGCAGAAGGGGAGGGCGGGTAGAATGTCGTATGCATGGGGGTGCCCGCGCGCCGCATGATGCAGCGTCGGCCCGCCCGGTGGTGCCTGTCTCATCCCCTGCTCACCGGTACCTGGACCGGGGTTCGGGCTTCGCGGATTGATCCCGGATAGCCTCGCAACCATGCCGAGAGTACGGAATCGGACGCTAGCTAACTATAACCGATCGTCCACAAGGCTATTCCCATTCACCTGCGAAGTGAGAGGGGCCACCGATGCCTGCACATCGCCCTGCAGGAGCGCCGTTTCCGCGCTGCCGGGCGCTGGCGTTACGGCATCGTTTCCAAGACTTTCTGCGTGGTTCGGGTGCGCGTGGCAGCTTGGCGACGTTCCGATGGCGCCGATATGCTGCCTGCCAAGAGGCCGATCAGGTCGATACTGGAGCAGGATCCCGCAATGGCAACCCAATCTCAGCCCACCACTGTAATGGCCACCGTACTGGAACACGCCGGTCTTCGGATGCGCGAACTGATGGAGAGCGATCCGGAGATTCGCGCCCGCATCCCGGATCCCGCCGTCACCGCCGCGATCAAGGCGCCGGGCCTGTCCTATCGCGAGGTCATTCGCCGGACGCTGACCGGCTATGCCGACCGTCAGGCGCTCGGCACGCGGCGCTATCAGGTCGTGACCGGACGCGACGGCAGTGCGGTGCGGCAGTACGAGCCGCATTTCGACACGATCAGCTATCGCGAACTGCACGAGCGGATCCTGGCGATCGCGGCGTTCTGGCGGCATCATCCCGTGCATGCCGCCGCGCCCGGTGAACTGGTCGCCTTCATCGCCTTCACCGGTGCGGAGATGGCGACGATCGACCTTGCCTGCAACTTCGCGCTGACCGTCTCGGTGCCCCTGCAGGCGAACCTTCCGGCGGCCGACATGCAGGCGATCATGGCCGACACCGCCCCGGTCACGATCGCGGCCTCGATCGACAACCTGGACATCGCGGTCGATGCCGCGCTGGCGCAAGGCAGCGTGCGCAGCATCATCGTCATGGACTACGACGCGCGCGTCACGGCGGAAAGCGAAAGCATGGCGCGCGCGGATGACCGGCTGAGTGGGGCAGGGGGCGGCGCAGGTCGGAAGGTCGCGCTGATCCCCTTCGCCGAGGCGGTCGCCTATGGCCGCGAACACCCCTGCGCTCCGCTGCCCGAACCGGAAGCGGGGACCGATCACGTCTCCATGATCATGTATACCTCGGGCAGCACCGGAACCCCGAAGGGGGCCATCATCCATGATGCCATCAGCGCCCAGTTCTGGAACGAGGTGATCCCGGTCTACATGCCCACCACGATCGTCGCTTACGCGCCGATGAACCACTTCATGGGCCGCAACATGGTCCATGCCGCGCTTGCCCAGGGCGGGACGGCGCATTTCACCCTGCGCAGCGACATGTCGACGCTCTTCGAGGATTTCCGCATCGTTCGCCCCACCGCGATCCTGTTCATCCCGCGCGTGTGCGAACTGATCTACCAGCACTACCAGTCCGAAGTGCAGCGCCTGATCGCGGGCGGCGAGGAGCCCGCTGCGGCCGACGCGGCGGTGCGGGCGCGGATGCGGAGCAGCTATCTGGGCGACCGGCTGTGTGGGGGCGGGGTGGGCAGTTCCCCCACGGCGCCGGAAGTGCGCCGCTTCATCTCCGAATGCTGGGACATGCCGCTGATCGAGGGCTATGGCTGCACCGAGGCGGGCGCCGCCGCGATGACCAGCCAGAACCGACTGACCCCGACGATGATCACGCAGTTCAGGCTGAGCGACGTTCCCGAACTCGGCTACTACACCACCGACAAGCCCTATCCGCGCGGCGAACTGCTGGTGAAGACGTCCAAGATGTTCAAGGGCTACTTCAAGCGCCCCGACGCCACCGCCTCGGTCTTCACCGAGGACGGCTTCCTCAGGACCGGCGACATCATGGAACAGCGCGCCGACGACGAACTGGTGTGGGTGGATCGGCGCAACAACGTCATCAAGCTGAGCCAGGCGGAATTCGTCGCGGTGGGGCCGCTGGAGACGACCTATCTCGGCAACAGCGCGCTGATCGAGCAGATCTTCCTTTATGGCAGTTCGTACCGGTCCTATCTGCTGGCCGTCGTCGTGCCGGACATGGCGGTGGCCCGCGCCACGCTGGGGCGCGATCCCGAAGCTGCCGAACTGCGGCAACTGGTGCTCAACGAATTCAAGATGGTGGCGCGAAAGGCCGAGCTCAAGAACTTCGAGATCCCGCGCGACCTGATCCTGGAACTGGAGCCGTTCACGTACGAGAACGGCCTGCTGTCCAGCGCGCGCAAGCCGCTGCGCCCCAATATCAAGCGCCGCTATCAGGATCGGCTGGAAGCGCTCTACGAGGAAATGGACCGCCAGCAGCAGGTCGAACTGGCGCGCCTTCGCGAAAGCAGCGAGGGCACGATCGAGGATCGCATAGCGGGCGCCTTCAAGGCGAACCTCGGCCTGCCGGCGATCGATCCCAGCGATGCGCGCAGTTACGGCGATCTCGGCGGGGATTCACTGGGCGCGGTCGGTCTGTCCCTGCTGTTCGAGGAGATGTTCGCCGTTTCGGTGCCGGTGAGTGCCGTTCTGCACCCGGCGGCAAGCGTGTCCTGGCTCGCCGCGCTGGTGACGCGGCTGCAGTCGGGCAGCGGGGTGCAGTTCCACGAAGTCCACCCGAACCCCGCGGTTCTGGCGCCTGCGGACCTCAAGCTGCACAAGTTCCTAGACGAAACCACGCTGACCGACGCCTCCTCGGCCGCGCCGCCGGTGGACCTTGCGCGCACCATCCTGCTGACGGGCGCCAACGGCTTCCTCGGCCGCTTCCTGTGCCTCGACTGGCTGGAACATGCGGCGCGGCATGGCGGCAAAGTCTGCTGCATCGCGCGCGGACGGGACGAAGAGGCCGCGCGCCGGCGTCTGGAAGGGGTCTTCGATCAGGGCGATCCGGCGCTGCTGGACCGTTTCCGGCTGCTCGCCGCCGCGCATCTGGAGATCCTGCCGGGCGATCTGGCGCAACCGTTTCTCGGCCTCGGGCGGGAGGTCTTCGATCGCCTGTGCGAGGAAGTCGACCAGATCGTCCACCCTGCCGCGCTGGTCAATCACCGGCTTTCGTACCTCAACCTGTTCGAGCCCAACGTGGTCGGCACGGCGGAACTTGTCCGGCTTGCCATCACCCGGCGGCTCAAGCGCTTCGATTACGTTTCCACCGTCGCCGTCCCGCACATGCTGCCGAGCCTGACTTCGGCGCCGGAGGCCACCGATGTACGCGGCATCACCGATCCCGTGCCGCTGACCGACGGCTATGCCTCCGGCTATGGCGCCAGCAAGTGGGCAGGCGAAGTGCTGCTACGCGAGGCGCATGCGCTGTATGGCCTGCCAGTCAACGTGTTCCGTCCCAACATGATCCTTCCGCATGCGCATTATGTCGGCCAGTACAACGATACCGACATGATCACGCGCCTGCTCTACAGCATGGTGCGCACCGGCCTTGCGCCGCGCTCGTTCTACCAGACGACAGGCGATGCGGCGCGTGCGCATTACGACGGACTGCCTGTGGACTTCCTCGCGGCGGTCATGCAGCAGATCGGCGCGCGGCCTTACCGGGGTTTCCACACCTACAACATGGTCAACCATCACGACGACGGGGTCTCGCTCGATTCCTTCGCGGACTGGGTGGAGAGCGCCGGTTATCCGCTGGCGCGCCTGTCCGATCATGGCGAATGGCTGCGGCGGTTCGAGGACAAGCTGCGCAATCTGCCCGAGGAGCAGCGCTCGATCAGTTCGATCAACATCCTGGGCCACTTCTCACGGCCCCATCACACCGCGCCATCGGGCCTGTCGAGCGCGGACTTCGTGGCGGCGGTGGAGACGGTCCCGGTCGGCCCGGCGCTGCCCCATCTGAGCGAGGCCTACATCCACAAATACCTGGCCGACATGCGCGCGCGGGGCCTGATCGAGCCTGCCGTCGTCGATGCGGCCTGACTCAGGCGGGCTCGCTCTCGCGCGAGACGCCCCACCGGATCGCGCGGCGCAGGATCTCGCGATAGGTGGGGTCTTCCCACGGCCCGCGCTGGACCGGAACTTCGGCGATGAACGGGACGAGATCGTAAGGCCCGCAGCAATGGCCCGGCGCAAGGTAGAGCACCGCGCCAGGCCCCTCGCGGCGCAGCAGCATCTGCGGGCGGGGCAGGTCTTCCAGCCAGGGCCCCGGGACGTAGCCCGGGGCCTCGCCGGTGAACCGTGATTGCAGCAGCACCTCGCAGGCGCCGCGCAGTTCTAGGATGTAGGGCTCGTCGACCACGGTGAAGGCGGGCAGGCCAGCCACCAGCGGATGGTCGGAAACCGGGTGGATCGCGATCGGTTGCTGCGCGAGGTGGGACACGAAGCGGGCGCCGAGCAGGTCCATGTAGGCGGGCTCGCGGTCGGGGGTGTCGGTCAGGCCGGGGAGGCGGATCCCGCCGATGTCGACTGCGGGCGGACGGAAGCAGGTGAAGGCGGCAGAGCCGTGGATCGCGAACCAGCGGCCGCCCCTTTGCAGGAACTCGCGCAGGGCGGTGCGCTGGGCCTCGTCGGGAAAGACGTTGCTGGTGTACGTCAGCAAAAGGTCGGCGGCGCCGAGCGCGGCGGTGTCGTGGAAGTCGTTGGTGCAGGTCGTCACGATCCGCGCGTCTTCGGCCAGCAGATCGAGCAGGGCGCGGCGGACGTAGTCGGCATCGTGGTATTCGGCGGCGACGACCAGCAGCACTCTCAGCCGTTCCTGCACGATCTTTCTCCCGTTCGGGCGGCGTCTCCCGCCTCGCTACAGTATTGGCGATCGGATCCGCCGCAAATCAATTCCAGCGTTTTCGATGACTTGGCCTCTGTTGTTGCCGTTTCGGCAACAAGCATGGCAGCGCAATAACGTTTAGTGGCACTGGATCTGGGTTATAGCATCCGATCAATATCAAAAGACGAGATCCGGGAGTATGGATGAGCGCGCAATCGCAAGGCGCAGGAGAGGCTTGGCCGTCTCCCGTGCGGGGATGGTACATGGTAGGCGTATTGGTGTGCGCCTATTCGCTGTCCTTTGCGGATCGCATGGTGATGAGCCTGCTCATCGGCCCGATAAAGCACGATCTTGGTACCAGCGACTTTCAGGTCAGCCTGCTGATCGGCCTTGCCTTCGCGTTCTTCTACGTCCTGATGGGCCTGCCGTGCGGGTATCTTGCGGATCGAATGAACCGGCGCAACCTCATCGCCTGCGGTGTACTGCTGTGGAGCCTGGCGACCGGAGCCTGTGGCATCGCCGGGACTTTCGCCACCCTGTTTCTAGCACGGATGGCGGTGGGCGCGGCGGAGGCGACGCTGTCCCCGTCCGCCTATTCGATGATCGCCGACAGCTTCCCGCCGCAGCGGCTGGGCCGGGCGATTTCTGTCTATGTTCTGGGCAATCCGTTGGGAACAGGCGCGGCGCTGGCGCTCGGAGGGGCAATGATCGGTGCCCTGGCGCAGATTCCGGTGGTCCATGTCCCGTTGCTGGGAGACACTGCCGGATGGCGCGTGGTGTTCCTGGCGCTGTTCCTGCCGGGCGTGCTCCTTTCCGCGCTGATCCTGGGTACCGTGCGCGAGCCGGCTCGGCGTATCCGGCCCGAACGCATCGGCAAGGCCCTGCACTGGAGCGAGGCGCCGCGCTACATCGCCGGACATGGGCGCGCATTCTTCTGCCAGTTCGGCGGAACCTGCCTGCTGTCGCTGGCCGTCTATGGCTCGATGGCGTGGATCCCGGCTTTCTTCGAGCGCAGTCACGGGATGCCCGCCGCGCAAATCGGCGTCTATTTCGGCGCGATGCTCGGGATCGGAGGCATCGCCGGGCTCTTGTTTGGAGGATACCTCGGGGATCTCCTGCTCAAGTCCGGCTGCAGCGATGCCTATCCGCGCGTCATGGCCGGCGCCGCGATCGCGGCCATCGCGCCCGGCGTCGCCATGTGCCTGGTCGCGGATACGGGCGCGGCTCTGGTGCTGACCGCCGTGACGTTAACGATCACCGGCATGACCACGGGAATATCCGCAGCCGCCGTGCAGCACATCACTCCGTCGCATCTGCGCGGACAGGTCGGTGCCATCTACATTCTCGCGGCGAGTGTCTCGGGTATCGGCCTCGGACCGTCCTTCGTCGCGTTCCTGACCGAGTTTGTCTTTGGTGACGAGGCGGCGCTGCGATATGCTTTGGCAGCGCTGGCGGCCGTAACGTTGCCGCTGGCTGCGATTCTGCTGATTGCGGGGCTCCCGTTCTACCGGAAATGCGCGGCGGCCAGAATCGACTGAAAAGAAGGTGGGAGATGACTGGACTTCCTGATCCCGGCCGCGCCGGGCAATCCCTGTCGATCGGCATACGCGGATGAACTTCCGCAGACTCCACTGCTTCCTGGCCGCGGCCGAGGAAGAGAATTTCGGCCGGGCCGCAGATCGCCTGCATATCGTCCATTCCGCGTTTTCCCGGCACATCCAACATCTGGAGGCCGATCTTGGGGTCGAACTGTTCGAGCGTTCGGGAAGGCGGGTCAAGCTGTCGGAGGCCGGGCGCATTTATGCGATTCGGGTCGGCGAACTGCTCGATTCCTTCGAGCGTGCTAACGAGGATTTGCGGGTCTTCGCCGCAAAGAGCCAGATAAGCCTGAGCATGGCGCTGCAGGAAGATATCGGCGGGCAGAGCAGCATGGCCGCCATGCTGCGCAGCACGCGGCTGGGTGTGGACAATCTTACGATCAACTATGTGCCGATGCCGTCGATGGACCAACCCGCCGCGCTACAGCGCCGGGAAATCGACGTCGGCCTTATATATGGAGACCCCACCATCACGCGCGGTCTGGAGCATATGACGGTGGCGCAGGACCGGTACCGGCTTGCCGTGTCCCGAACGCACCCCTTCGCGATGCGTGAAAGCGTGCGCCTTGAGGAACTGGCTGCTGAAAGTTTCGTGCACATCGCCACGCATCGCAATCCCGGGCTGCAGAAGGATCTCCTCGCACGGTGCAAGGAGATCGGCTTCGAGCCCCGGATCGGTCACCGGGCCTCGACGATTTCCGGGATTCTCACGCTGGTCGCCACCGAAGGTGCGGTGGCACTGATGCCCGAACTGATCGGCGTGACCGAGGCGTTTACCTGCGTTCCTATCGAGGGTTTCGAAGTCACCATCCCGGTCGACCTTATCTGGCGGACCGGGGATGATAGTCCTCTGCTGCGGCAGTACATCGCTTCGTGGCGCAAGCAGGCTGGACTGACAGTGGATGCGGTGGCCGCGTGATCGCTCCTAATCGTCTACGCGAGCGCTCTTGAGCTTGGGCGGAATAGCCATGGTATTGGCGATGGTAAGACCGCCGTCTGCAGCGATGGTCTGCCCGGTGACATAGCTGGCGAGGTCGGAGCACAGGAACGCGACGGGACCGGCAATCTCTTCCACGGTGCCGCGCCGCTGCAAGGGCAGGGGGCTTGCCTCCACGCGCTCGCGCCAGTCGGCGGTGTCCGGCAGACGCGGAGTGATGATCGAGCCTGGCGCCACTGCATTGACCCGGATGCCGTGCGGCGCCCATTCGGTCGCCATCGTCTTGACCAGATGGATCAGACCCGCTTTGGCCGCACCATAAGGCGCGTGCCGGGTCGCTGCCATGATGCCGCTTACGGAGGCCACGTTGCAGATCGCACCGCCACCACCTTGGGCGACGCGCAAGGCGGCAAATTCGCGTGCCACGATGAAGACGTAGCGCAGGTTGATGCGTTGCTCCAGATCCCAGTCCTCGACGCTGGTTTCGAGAAGCGGGCGGAACGCGGTCGATCCCACCACCGTAACCAGAATGTCGATATCTCCCAGTGCTGCCTGTGCCGCCGCGACCACTCCCGCGGCCTCGGTGTCGTCGAGGATGTTCGCCGACAGTGCACAGGCTTCGACGCCGAGCGCCCGCGCCTCGGCGGCGACCGCCTCTGCCCTTTGCGTGTCCACGTCGACGCAGGCGGTCTTGCAGCCACCAGTGGCCAGCATCCGTACGATTGCTTCGCCGATTCCGGCACCGGCCCCAACGATCAGCGCGGACCGGCCCGTGAAGTCGAGCCCTTTGGCTACATTCATTCTTCATTCTCCCAGAAAGTTGCGAGCAGGGCCGGGTGCCGTGCATGGACACCCGGCGCGGGTGGCTCAGAAATCGACGCCGAACGTCAGGTAGTACTCGCGCGGCGGCTGGTAACTGCGGGTCTGGTTCTCGCCGCCGAGCAGGTAGTAGGTCTTGTTGGTCAGGTTCGTCGCCCCGAAAGTCAGCGAGAACCGATCGTCCGGTGCCCGATAGCCGATCCGCGCATTGACGAGCGTGTACGGGTCGCTCTGCTGATCGATGGTATTGGTGACGTTGCGATAGGCGGAACCCTGATGGCGCAAATCGGCGCCGAGCTGGATGCTGCCCGCTTGCTGGCCGAGATCGATGTCGTAATCGAAGCCTATCAGGTAGCTCTCGCGCGAGAGGTGCTTAAGTCGATGCGCGTAATAAAGGCCGGGTGGCGGAGATAGGTACTTGTCCTTCATCAGTGCCAGATTGCCGTATATGTTCAGGCCGGGCAGGGGCCGTAGTGATCCTTCGAGTTCGAGCCCGCGTATGCGCGCATCGGAGGTGGTGACGACGGTTTCCCCGTTTACGACGAGAGTCGCCTGAAGGTTGTTGTACTCGGCTTGGAACGCGGCGAGATTTAGCGTCAGCTTGCGGTCGAAGAATTGGGATTTGACGCCGACCTCATAGGATTTCTCCTCCTCGATCCCGAATTGGAGCTGCAGGTTCGCCAGGGTTGTCGCCGTCGTGTTGGCCCAGCCCGCCGACCGGTAGCCCTGCGCATAGGTCGCATAGAGCAGGACGTCGTCGAGTTGATAGCTGATGCCCAGCTTTGGGGTGAACTTGTCGGTCTTGATCTTGCCGGAATACGTAAGGCTGGGCGTCGTTGAGGACACGGTGGGATAGAGCGCCCGATCGACATCCTTGCGATCCCACGACATGCGCCCGCCAAGCGTGATCTCGAGGTTCTGCAAGGGATGGATATAAACTTCGCCGTAGGCTGCGAAGGCATCCGTGACCTGCACATCCGCGTTGAGGCGCGGCTGAGGCAGCGGCCCGGCGCCGGCGCCGATCTGCGTCTCGTAATCGGAAACGATCTTCTAATGATAGTAGAACAGCCCGACCGTATAATCGATCAGTGACTTGCCGTTGGAACCGAGCTGCAGTTCCTGCTGGAACTGGCGCTGCTTGAGCCGGTTCACCAGGTTGACGTTCAGGCTGGGCAGCGGCTTGGCGTAGAGCGCGCTGACGAAAATGTCGCGAAACCCTCGATAGCCGGTGACGGATTTCAGCGTCGCCCAGTCGAGATCGTACGCGATCGTGCCCGAGACGCCTGCGGAATCGAACTTGGGATCGTTGAAGCCGAACGGGCCGATATAGCTGGCATAAGGATCGCCGTAATAGAGCGGGCAGCGCACGAACTGTCCGGCATTCACCTGACCGGGTTGGAACGAGTTCGTGGCCGAATTGAAGACCATGCCACTCTGTGTCGGCAGCGATGCGCAATTGGTCGGCGTGACCGACTGCAGCCCCGAGCGGTTGTGGGAGTAATCCCCCGCGATATCGATCGTGAGTGCCGGCGTCGGCACGTAGCGCAGGGCAACGCGATAATCCTGAGTATCGCGCCCGTTTGCCTTCAATCCCGTGTCCGCGCCTGCTGCGTCGTAAAGCGTGATGTAGCCGTCCTGCTTGTGACGCTGGCCGCTGATCAGCACCGCAAGCTGGTCCGGCACCAGCACGATGTTGGCAGAGCCGCGCATGGTTGCGCGATCACGGCTGCCGAGCGTAATCGAGAACTTGCCCGAACTTTCTATGAGGTCCGGCTTGCGCGTCACATACTTGACCGCGCCAGCTGTCGCATTGCGTCCGTAAAGCGTGCCTTGTGGCCCGCGCAATACTTCCACACGTTCCATATCGAGCGCGCCGACCATCGAACCGATCAGGCGTCCGATGAAAACGTCGTCTAGATAGACGCCAACGGTGGGATCGACGTTGAAGCCGGTGTTGTCGATGCCGATGCCGCGCAGGAATATCTGCGAGCCGGAGGATGAGGTGGTCGCCTGCTCGACGGTTACGTTGGGGACGTAGCCGCTCAGCCCGCGCAGATCGGTAATCGCGCGCGCTTCCAGCAAGTCGCTGCCGACGGCGCTGACGGTCGTTGGCACGTTCTGAATGGTCTCGGTGCGCTTGCGGGCGGTGACGACGATCTCGTCTGTGGATGCGGTGGAGAGTGACGCGGGCGGCGCGGGCTGGGCCTGCGCGGCGACGGATAGTGTCAGCAGCGAAATGCCCAGTGTAACCAAGGAGGCCGAGCATCGCAGTATCGCAGTTTTCATTGCCTTGTCTCTCCCTGCTTGTTTTTTGTTGGTTCAAAATGAAGTGCGTGGCGCTAACTGTCTGGCAGGACACGAAACCGGCCGGCTATATGCCCGCCATCGACAACCAGCGAAGCGCCGGTGCAGTAAGCCGACATGTCGGACGCGAAGAACAGTGCTGCCTGTGCTACATCGTGAGGCAAGCCGAGGCGGGCGATGGGCTGGTTGGCCACCGCCTGCAGCAGCTGGTCGAGCACATGCTCGGGCAGTGCTTTGACTGGCGGCGTATCGATGATCCCCGGATGCACCGCGTTTACCCGAATGCCGAGCGGGCCGAGTTCCAGCGCCAGCGACTTGGTGAGGCCAAGCACCGCGAACTTGGTAGCCGCGTAAGTGGACATTCCCGCGACACCGATGAAGCTGTCGATCGAGGCGATGTTGACGACGGAGGCGCCCTTCGCCTCGCGCATGAGTGGCACGGCGGACCGGATGCCCAGCCACACGCCGCGCAAGTTGATGGCGCTGATCCGGTCGAAGTCCTCCACCGGTTCTTGATCGAGCCTGCGCACAGGAGCCGCGGCGCCAGCGTTGTTCACAAGAATGTCGAGACGTCCGGCGGAAACCGCGATCGTATCCAGCGCGTCCTGCCAGTCCTGCTCAGACGATGTGTCCAACCGTAGAAAAGTGCCTTGAGCACCGAGTTCGGCAGCCGCCGCGGCGCCGCTGCGTTCGTCGATATCGCTGACGAAGACGTGCGCTCCGGCATGTGCAAGTTCGACGGCAATCTGCCTGCCGATCCCCGATGCGGATCCGGTGACCAAGGCAAAACGACCGGACAGGTCAGGCACGGCATCGCTCCCGGATGAACAGTTTGTTTGTTTTGTGGCTGTGAACGGGGAACAGAAGTTCCGGTGTTTTAAACCCACAGCTTGTGCGGGATTTGTATTTTCTACCGGCCGACGGTGTCCAGTGCTGTGTCGGCAACTGCTAGTTGTTCGTTTTGCTACCGGAAGTATCGACGCGTTGGTGACTATGCATCATCGTGTGTCGGAACAGGATTGGTGAAGGTCGAACATCCGGGCGCCGTAATCCATCACGTCTGCAAAGAGTGCAGGCTGCGACATGTCGTTGATGGCCTGCCAGTGGCGGGCGATCTCATCAGGAGTAATAGGCTGGTCAACCGGCAGGCGCACCCCTGCGCCCTGCACCGCCTCGTCGCGTGCGAAGTAGCCGCCCCCGGCGCTGTACGCCCGCCCGTTGTCACGGCATGCAGCGCTGGCCAGAAACGCTACCAGCGGCACGACATGGTCGGGATCGGCAAGTCCGGGCCGGTCGTCCCACAAGCTGGCCGACTTTGCCGATATCATCCGTGTCTGCGCTCCGGGCAGCACGGTGTTGACGGTCACGTCGATGCCGGATTCGCTCAGTTCCAGTGCGAGGCAGCGCATCAGTCCGTAGATCGCGCCCTTCGCGGCACCATAGGCGGTCAGGCCTGCCTTGCCGTAGAGTCCGCCAGAACTCGCCGTGAAGACGAGCCGTCCGAAACCCTGCGCCTTCATGTGCGGCAACGCGGCGCGCGCGGCCATCATGGTGCCACCGACATGGACACCCATCGTTCGCGCCCAGATCGCGTCAGTGGTCTCCTCAAGAGGCTGGCAACTCCATACCCCAGCGTTACAGATCAGGATGTCGATCCGCCCGAATGCGGTAAGAGCATCCTCGACGATGGCAGCGGCGCCGTCCGGTTCCGCTACGCTTGCGTGATTGGCGATGGCTGTCCCGCCGCCGGCGTGGATGGCATCAACGGTTTCATCCGCCGGGCCTTTTGCGAAGCCTTCTCCATCGAGTTCGGTGCCGTGGTCGTTGACGACGACGCTCGCTCCCCGAGCGGCAAGAAATCGTGCGTATCCGCTTCCCAGTCCGCGACCAGCGCCGGTCACTACCGCGACCTGGCCGGTGAAGTCCGTTGCAGTGCTGCTCATGGCCAGCATCCTCCCTGTAACGATACATAGGCCGCATCGAACCGCATGACTATTCGAGCTTCGGCACGATTACATTCCGCATATCGCAACAGTATTTTCGAGATATGTCTGCATCGGATGGCTTCTTGTTGAATGAGCATCAGTCTGTCGCCGAACAAGCGATGGACGTCACCTTCCTCCCGCGTCGATATTGTCTTTCATTGCAATCGAGCCGCCCGAAGACGGGCCGGGCGAGGGGAGAACGATGTCTACATCCACGATGACGACCGATGTTCAAGACGAGACTTTCGTTCGCAAGGCTCTCGACATGGCCTCCATGAACGTCCTGCGCATGGCGCTGTACCAGTTGACCGGCGATGCCGAACTGGCCGCCATCCCCACCGTTGAGAGCCCTATCCGGGGCGGTGCGCTGATCGCCTACACGGTGCCTGACGAATATCGCGAAACGATCAAACGAAAGGCGCTCGACTGGCTGGACGGCGATCGGCGCGCCGATCACCGTTGCTCGCCCACGCGCGAAGAGGCTGCAGATCTGATGGCGATGTTCGCGGGTTATCCGCTGTCGCCCGACGAAGCGCGGTTCGGCTACGAGGAACTCGCCCTCGAGGACTTCCCGCGTGACGTGCAGTGGGCCGGAGGTACTCCACCGCCG
>JASGGD010000104.1:0-16907 GCA_047605225.1 Novosphingobium sp. | reverse complement strand
GCCTGATGCTCACCGGCAAGACGATCCACGACCGGCAGGCGAAGGCGATGGGCCTCATCGACGCGCTGGTGCCCGAGCGCCATGTGCAGGCCGCCGTCGATGCCGCAGTGGCCGGCAGTTTGCCGCAGGCCCGTCAGGGTCTGCTCGACAAGGCGAAGGACAGCGCGCCCGCCCGCCGCATCGCCGCCCGCCAGATGCGCACCGAAGCCGAGCAGCAGGCACCTTCCGCGCACTACCCGGCGCCTTATGCCCTGATCGACTTGTGGGAGGAGCACGGCGGCGACATTGAAGCGATGAAGCGCGCGGAGATCGCCTCCTTCGCGAATCTGATGCTGACCGATACCGCGCAGAACCTCATCCGCGTGTTCTTCCTGCGCCAGACGCTCAAGGATCTTGCGGGTAAGGCCGATGCCATCCGCCATGTCCACGTCATCGGTGCGGGCGCGATGGGGGGCGACATCGCCGCATGGTGCGCATGGAAGGGCCTGCGTACCAGTCTGTCCGACGTGAAGCCGGAGCCCATCGGCGGTGCGCTCGCCCGCGCCGCGAAACTCTACGAGAAGATCGCGCACGGTGACCGCCTGCAGGTGCGCGACGCGCTCGACCGGCTAATCCCCGATCCGGATGGCCTCGGCATCGCGCAGGCCGATCTCGTGATCGAGGCCGCGCCCGAGAAGGCCGACCTCAAGCGCACGCTCTACGCCGAGGCCGAGCCGCGCATGATGCAAGGCGCGATCCTCGCCACCAACACCTCGTCGATTCCCCTCCCCGAACTGCGCGAGGGGCTGGCGAGGCCCGAGCGGCTGGTCGGCATCCACTTCTTCAACCCCGTCTCGCGCCTCGATCTGGTCGAGGTGATCGCGCACGATCGCCTTGCGCCCGAGGTCGAGGCTGCCGCTCGCGCATTCGTCGGCCGGATCGGCAAGCTGCCCGCTCCCGCCCACAGCGCGCCGGGGTTCATCGTCAACCGCATCCTCACGCCCTATCTCGCCGAAGCGCTGATCCTGATGGACGAGGGGCTCGCGCCCGAAACCATCGACCACGCCGCGACCGGGTTCGGGATGCCGATGGGACCGCTCGAACTGGCCGATCAGGTCGGTCTCGACGTGGCGCTGGACGTTGCGGCGATGCTGAAGCGCGAGCTCGGCTGGGCGCTGCCCGATGCGCCGCAGTGGCTGGCCGACAAGGTTGCCGCCGGCGACAAGGGCCGCAAGACCGGCAAGGGCATCTACGTCTGGCGCGACGGCAAGCCGGTGAAGGGCAACAGCGCCGCTCCCGATCCCGCACTGGCCGATCGGCTCGTCCTGCCGATGGTCAATACGGCCGTCGCCGTGCTGCGCGAGAGGGTCAGCGACGATCCCGACGTGATCGATGCGGCGATGATCTTCGGCACCGGCTTCGCGCCGTTTCGGGGCGGTCCGATCCATTATGCCCGCGAGCGCGGCATCGACGACGTCCTCACCGCGCTGTCGGCGCTGGAACACAAGCATGGCGAGCGCTTCGCACCCGACGCGGGGTGGGACGCGCTGCGGTGAGCCTCTGCCTTTCCGACCCCGCAGAGGTCGCCCGCCGCATTGTCGAACATAGCGGCGGCAGGATCGTGCTCGGGCTGCCGCTGGGGCTGGGCAAGGCTCCGCACGTCGCCAATGCGCTGTTCGAGGTGGCGCGCGCCGATCCTGCCATTCACCTGACCATCTTCACCGCCCTGACGCTGGAGCGCCCTCCCCTCGGCAGCGAGCTGGAGCGCCGGTTTCTGGAGCCGGTGTTCGACCGCACGATGGGCGGCTACCCAGAGTTGGCCTATGCCGCCGCCCAGCGTGCGGGAGACATGCCGCCCAACATCGAGGTCAACGAATTCTTCTTCCAGGCGGGCAGCCGCCTCGGCAATGACGAGGCGCAGCGCAGCTACATCTCGGTCAACTACACCCATGCCATGCGCTGCCTCATCGATCAGGGCGTCAACGTCATCGCGCAGATCGTCGCCCGGCGCGGCGAACGTTTCAGCCTGAGCTGCAACACTGACATGACGCTGGACCTGCTCGCCGCGCGTGACGCAGGGAATGCGGATTTCCTGCTGGTGGGGCAAGTCAACGACGAACTGCCGTTCATGACCGGCCCCGCCGACCTGCCCGCCGAGCGCTTCGCGATGATCCTCGACAGCGCCGAGACGCGCTTTGCCCTGTTCGGACCGCCCAAGCAGCCGATTAGTCCCGCGCAGCACGCGATCGGCCTACATGTCGCCTCGCTGGTGCCTGACGGCGGATCGCTCCAGATCGGCATCGGCGAGATCGGCGATGCGGTGGCGCATGCGCTGATCCGCAGGGACCGCGAGCCCGGCACGTTCGCCCGCACGCTGGCCGAGATCACCGTCGGCGCCCGCCCTCCGATCGAAGCCTCGCCGTTCGAGCAGGGTCTTTACGCACCGACCGAGATGTTTGTCGACGGCTTCCTCGAACTGCTGCGCGCCGGCATCCTCAGGCGCGAGGTCGAAGGGGCGGTGCTGCACGGCGGCTTTTTCATCGGTCCACGCAGCTTCTATTCAGCGCTGCGCGAGATGGACGAGGACACCCGCGCCCGCATCCACATGCGCGAAATCTCCTGGATCAACGCGCTCTATGGCGATGAACAGGCCAAGCGCGCGGCCCGCGTCGGCGCCCGCTTCATCAACAGCGCGATGATGGTGACATTGCTGGGCGCGACGGTGTCGGACGCTCTGGAGGATGGCCGCGTGGTCAGCGGCGTTGGCGGGCAGTACAACTTCGTTGCGCAAGCGCTGGAACTCGAAGGCGCGCGCTCCATCATCACCCTTCCCGCGACGCGGGTGCATGACGGCGAACTGCGCTCCACCATCGTGTGGTCCTATGGCCACGAGACGATCCCGCGACATCTGCGCGACATCGTCGTCACCGAATACGGCATCGCCGACTTGCGCGGCGTGAGCGACGAGCAGGTGATCCGGCGCCTCGTCGCCGTGGCCGACAGCCGGTTTCAGGAAGAACTGATGGAAGCCGCGCGCGATGCCGGCAAGCTGGCACCGGGCTGGATGCCGGACGACGCCTGTCGCCGCAATCTTCCGGAGGAGCTTGCGGCGTCGCTGCCCGCTTCGCAGTTCCCGCCCTATCCCTTCGGCACCGATTTCACGAACGTCGAGCAAAGGCTCCTTCCGGCACTGCAACACCTCGCCGAAATCGCGCATCACCCCTCCGGTCTGGCAGGACTGATGGCCCATGGCCTGACCGGGGCGGCGGCGACGGAAACCGAAGCCGAGGCCCTTGATCGCATGGACCTGGCCGAGCCGCATGGCCTGCGCGAACGCAGCTATCGCGCGCTGGTGCTTGCCGCCCTGCGCCGGGAAGACCAGCCAGAGGCGATCTGAATGCCGAGCGAGCTCCACCCCAGACATCCCTCATCGACGAAAAGGCGTCTCGCCCCTCCGCTAGGCATTCGTACGTGTCTCGGGCGTTAGGAATAGGACCGGGAGCACACACAGGGCGACCACTGCAATCATCATACCCGGGAACAGCACCATTCCTGTTCGCGCGACAACGGTCTGCGCAAGCCACGGCGTCATCCCTCCAAACAGCGCGGTGGCGGTTGTCGCCCCTAGGGCCAGACCGCTGAGACGGCCTTCAGCGGGGATCTGCTCGGCGGTAGCAACGGCGCCTACCGCACTGACCCCGCCGGCCAGCAGTGCCAGCAATACCGCACCGGCCAGTGCCCCGCCGGCTGACGCATCGGCCAAAAGGCGAAACAGGAGATAGGGGGCGGCGACGCTCAGCAACGCGAGAGCGATCAGTACCGGACGCCGCCCCACGCGGTCCGACAGCAATCCGACAAAGGGCGTCACCATGACCACTGCCAGCCCTGCGATGGTAGCCAGTTGCAGCGCCTCCGCTTCGGTAAGACTGCCCGAGGATGTCAGGAACACCGGGACATAAGTGATTCCGACGTAGTAGGTGATCGATCCCAGCGCCGAGATCGCAAAGCTGCGAAGCAAGTTTGGACGATACCGTCTTAGGACGTGTACCAGAGGTCGCTCCGCCAAATTTCCTGCTTCCCTATTTGCCGCGAACTCTGGCGATTCCGCCATGGCGGAACGCGCCAGCAGAATCAGGCCCGCCAATCCCGCGCCGACAAAAAACGGAATGCGCCACCCCCAGTTGTCCAGTTCCGGCGCCGGTAGGATGCTTACGGTGAGCGCTGCCAGACCGGCGGCCAGCAGCCCGCCGACCTCGCTTGTCGCAGCCGCCAGCGAAGTCACGAATCCACGGCGATGCGCAGGCGCCCCTTCCAGAAGATAGGCCACGACACCGGTATATTCACCTCCGACCGCGAAGCCCATCACGCAACGCAGCCCCAGCAGCAGCACGCCCGCCAGCGGCCCGATCTGCGCCGCGGTGGGCAACAGCGCTGTCAGCAGCATTGCGAGCGTCATCATGGCCATGGACGCCAGCAAAGTCGCCCGCCGCCCGCGACGATCGCCGAAGTGGCCGAATACCAGAGCACCCACCGGGCGCATCAGGTAGGCCATGGCAAAGCCCAGGAGTGCGGTCAGCACCGCATCCTGGGCACCTTCGGCCGGGAAGAACACCCGCGACAGGACGGTCGCCATGTAGAGGAACAGCGTGAAGTCGTACCATTCCACCACGGTCGACAGCGCCGCCAGAACCAGCGAGCGGCGATCCGCGATTGCCCGCTCGCCCAAGGCCATCAGGCGGTCTGCTCGTCCCCGATGGCACGGGCAAGGATGACCATGAAGCGATCATCCGCGTCGCCGAAACCCTGCAGCGGCTCCCACCCACCCGCCAGCAGCAAGGTATCGGCGCTGCGTGGATCGTATTTGTGGCTGTTCTCGGTATGGATCGTTTCGCCCTCGGCCATGGCGAAATGGCGGCCGCAGACTTCGAATTCAATCGCGCGTGTCGCGGCGATGTGCATCTCAATGCGCGCGCGATCGTCGTTCCAGATGGCGCGATGCGCCAGCGCGTCCAGCGGAAGGGTTCCACCCAATTCGCCGTTGATGCGCGCGGCAAGGTTGAGATTGAATGCCGCCGTCACCCCCTGCGCGTCATCATAGGCACTGACCAGTTCGCTCTCGGCCTTGATGCGGTCGAAGCCGATCAGCAGCAGGCTTCCCGCTCCCAGCGTCCTGCGCATGGAACGCAGCAGGTCCACAGCCGCCATCGGCTCCATGTTTCCTATCGTGGAGCCGGGGAAGAAGCCGAGGCGCGGGTGCTGTCCCACTTCGTCGGGCAGCGTGGCGGGCTGGCTGAAATCGGCCTCGACCGGATAGATCGGCAATTCGGGATAACGCGCCGCCAGCGCCGCGCAGGATTCGCTGAGGAATTCGCCGGATATATCGATGGGAACATAGGCGGCAGTCCAGATTGCATCGAGCAGCAGCGGTGTCTTGGTAGCGCTGCCGGCGCCGAATTCCACCACGACATGGTGCCTCGGGCCTACCATGCGTCCGATCCGCGTGGCATGCGCCATGAGTATGCCCGTCTCGGTCCGCGTGGGATAGTATTCGGGAAGCCGCGTGATCTCCTCGAACAGTTCGCTGCCGCGATGGTCATAGAACCAGCGCGCGGGGATCGCCTTGCGCTTCTGCGAAAGGCCGGTGAGGACATCGCGCCGGAATTGCGCGCGCAAGCTGTCGCGGGAGACGTCGATCAGGTCGCGGACGGCAGTGGCCATGGGTCTACAAGTCCTTCGCTAGTCGCACGCCGGTGAACTGCCAGCGCTTTTCGGGGGGAAAGAAGTTGCGGTAAGTGGCACGCGAATGTCCGCGCGGCGTCGCGCAGCTGGCGCCTTTGAGCACGCACTGGCCCGACATGAACTTGCCATTGTATTCCCCCACCGCACCTGCAGCCGGGCGATAGCGTGGATAGGGAAGGTAGGCCGAACGCGTCCATTGCCAGCAATCGCCGAACAGGCCCGGCGATCCGCCGGGATGGACTGCCTGCGCCGCATCCAGCTGATTGCCGGCACGGGCATCTTCGGATGCCGCGGCGACTTCCCACTCGAACTCGGTCGGCAGGCGATGGCCAGCCCAGGTCGCGAATGCGTCCGCTTCATAAAACGAAAGATGCGTTGCCGGTGCGTGCGCATCCCTCGGCTGCAAACCGGCCAGCGTGAAGGCGGCGGCGTCCTGCCAGTAGAGGGGCGCTGCGATCCCGCGCGAAACCACCCACGCCCAGCCGTCCGAAAGCCACAGGGCCGGATTGCGATAGCCGCCATCGGCGATGAACTCCGCCCACTCCCCGTTAGTCACGAGGCGCCGGGCCAGCGCGAACGGTTCGATCAGCACGTCGTGCGCCGGGCCTTCGTTGTCGAACGCGAAGCCTGAGCGCTGGTGACCGACGCGATGTTGACCGCCTTCATGCGGGTGCCAGTTCATAGGCCCTACCGCGGCCGGGGGCCGATCGGCCGGAGCGCGATAAGCGGGCGCCAGCGGATTGAGCGACAGTGCGTGCTTGATGTCTGTCAGCAGCAGTTCCTGATGCTGCTGCTCGTGATGCAGCCCCAGTTCGATCAGCGCCACCAAATCCTCCCGCCACGCCACATGCCCGATATGTTCATCCACGTGCGCGCGATAGGCCAGGACCTCGTCCAGCGAAGGGCGCGAGAGCATGCCGCGCTGCGGGCGGGCATGGCGCGGCCCTTCCGCCTCGTAATAGGAATTGAACAGGAACGGCCAGGCATCATCGAACAGCTTGTAGCCGGGCAGATGATCCCGCAGCACGAAGGTCTCGAAGAACCATGTCGTATGCGCCAGATGCCACTTGGCGGGAGACGCATCCTCCATCGACTGGATCGTCGCGTCGGCATCGGAAAGCCCGGCGACGAGGGCCCGGGTCAGCGCGCGCACCGACGCGAAGGCCGCTCCCGGCGAACGGTCATGCCCCACCGGCAGCGATCGGTCTTTCGAAGCATCCATGATCCGCTCAACGGCTCAGGCCGCGAAGGGATGCCTCGCGACGGCAATATAAAAATGAAGCGCGACGGAAATCGGGCGAACGCACGCGCGAAAGATGCCTGGCGGTCAGGCCGGGACCAACTCGCGCATGCATGCGTTAGAGGCAGAAAGGAGAGAGCTTCATGCCCGCACGATCCAAAACCCAGCAGAAAGCCGCCGGGGCGGCACTGTCCGCCAAACGCGGCGAGACTCCGGAGTCCAATTTGCGAGGCGCGTCCAGGGAAATGGTGAAATCCATGAGCGAAGCCCAGCTTGAAGAGTTGGCTGCAACGAAGCGCAAGAACCTGCCCGACCATAAGGACTGACCGTTTCGACCGGCGCAATTGCAAGCTCGGTCAACGCAAGGAACCGTGTATCGGATGCCGGGTTGAGATGACATCCCTCGCAACGTCCTTCCGGACATTGCCCCATCCCTCCGCGCGGCGGCCTCCCGCGAGTGCGGTTCGTCTCCGCAGTGTGTCTGCGCATTGGCGCCGCAGCGCCTGTAGCAAGCACATTTCCGCATGAGCGGTTCCCACGGCCACCCTGCCTGATCCGCACCGCACTGAACTGACATCAGCAGGAGTACACCCATGTCCCTTACCGTAGCCGAACTGCTCGTCGCCACGCTTGACGAGATCGGCGCCCATCAGGTCTTCGGCATCGTCGGCGACGCGCTCAATCCCTTCACCGATGCGATCCGCCGCCAGGACAAGGTCCGCTGGATCGGCGTGCGCCATGAGGAAGGCGCCGCGCTCGCCGCTGCCGGGCAGGCCAAAGTCACCGGACGCCTCGGCGTATGCTGCGGCACCACAGGCCCTGGCGCGAACCACCTCGTTGCCGGGCTTTACGAAGCCCGCAAGGACCATGCGCCGGTCCTCGCGATCTCGGGCGGTGTCGCCACGGCCAAGCGCGGCAGCGATTACCTACAGGAGGATGATCCGGTCGCGCTGTTCCGCGACGTCGGAGTCTACAGCGAGATCATCGCCTCACCCGATCAGGCAGCAGCGGTCATCCAGCAGGCGATCGCACATGCCTATGGTGAGCGCGGTGTCGCGCATATCTCGATCCCGCCCGAGGTCTTCGCGGCGAAAGTTTCCGGGGCGGTGCCCAGCATCGCCACCCTGCGTCCCCGCCCCGAGGTCGCACCGGCGGGCGCCGACATCGCCGCGCTGGCGCAGATGATCGGCGAGGCGAAGACCGTGGCCGTCCTGTGCGGCTTTGGCTGTCACGGCGCGGCCGAGGAACTAAAGGCCCTCTCCGACCGTCTGAATGCACCGCTGATGCATACCTATCGCGGCAAGGACATCCTGCCTTACAACGATCCGCGCTGGATCGGGGGCATCGGCCTGATCGGCGGGCGCCCCGGCGTCGATGCCTTGCAGAAGGCGGATCTCATGCTGATGCTGGGGACCGACTACCCCTATTCCGAATTCCTTCCCACCAAGATGCGTGTGGTGCAGATCGACGAACGCGCTTTCGCGCTGGGCCGCCGGACGCCTGTGGCCTTGGGCATCGTCGGATCTGTGCGCCCGGCCCTGCGAATGCTGCTCGACGCCCTGCCACAGCGCAGCGACACTGCCTTTCTCGATGCGGTGAATGCCGACCGCGCGAAGTGGGACGCGATGCTGGACGAGAAGGCCGCTCTCGATCGCTCGCCCGACTTGCTGCACCCGCAGGCCGTCGCCCGCGCGGTAAGCGACCATGCGAGCGAGAACGCGGTGTGGGTGACGGATACCGGCGAGGTCACGTTGTGGGCGGCGAACTGGCTGCGCCAGAGCGGGCGCCAGCAGATCACCGGCTCGTTCAACAACGCCGCCGTGGGCACCGGCATGGGGATCGCCAACGGCGTTCAGGCACTCAATACCTCGCGGCAGGTGATCCTGCACGCAGGCGACGGCGGGTTCACCATGCTGCTGGGCGAATTCATGACGGCGGTGGAGCACAGGCTGCCGGTCAAGGTCGTGGTCTACGACAACAGCGCCTGGGGCCTCGTCCACCTCGAAATGGAGGGCGCGGGCGTGCCGCCGAGCGAGGGCGCAACGTTCGCAAACCTCGACTTCGCGGCTTTCGCGCAGGCATGCGGCGCGCGCGGATTCACTGCGAGGAAGCCGCACGAACTGACCGCCGCCGTGGAAGCCTGGCTCGCCGAACCCGGCCCGGCGATACTCCATGCTGTCGTCAATCCCGACGAGATACCCGCGATGCCGCATATCGACCCCGGTCAGGCGCTTCGTTTCGGGATTTCCAAGATGAAGCAGGCGTTCGGCGCGCTGAAGCGGAGGAGTTAAAGGCGGCAACCTTGCCGCTCGCCGTCGGTTGGCATCGTACGCATAATCGACGGAGAGCCATGCACCGATGATCGTCGTCCACCACCTGGAAAACTCACGATCGCAGCGCGTTCTGTGGCTGCTGGAAGAGTTGGGCCTGCCCTATGAGGTCAAGCGCTACGACCGCGATACCCGAACGATGCTGGCCCCGCCGGAGTTGCGGCGCATTCATCCACTCGGCAAGTCTCCGGTAATCGTCGATCGCGACCCGTCAGGCGCCGAGCGAATCATCGCGGAGACTGGCGCTATCGTCGAATATCTCACGAACAAGGCCGACGGGCTGCTGGGCAAACCCTACCGTGAAGATGCAGCCCTGCTCTATCGGCACTTCCTGCATTACGCCGAAGGCTCGCTGATGCCCCCGTTGCTGGTCAATCTGGTGCTGGGGCGCATCCCGTTGTTGGGCAAAACCGCGCAGAAGAAGTTACAGCCGATGATCGATGTCCATCTCGATTTCGTCGAACACGAACTCTCGTTCCGGCCGTGGTTCGCGGGCGAAACATTTACCGCCGCTGATATCATGATGAGCTTTCCGCTCGAAGCAGCACGCGATCGAGGCGGGCTGGACATCGGGCGCCCTGCGACGATCAACTGGCTCGACAAGATCCACGCGCGACCCGCGTATCAGGCTGCGCTCGAACGCGGCGGTCCCTATCGCTTCGTCTGAAGGCACTACCGCCATGGCGCGCCGCCGGCACGCGGAGCCACCGGCTGCGTTACAGATGCGCGCATTTTCCGATCATCAGCCACGTCCGGAATCAGGAGGTTCCTGCGATGAGCATTGTCGTTAATGGAGTGCCTGCCAACGCCCCCACCGACGCCCGCGTTTCCCTGCTGGATTTCCTGCGCGAGCGGCTCCACCTGCACGGCACGAAGAAAGGCTGCGATCAGGGTGCCTGCGGCGCCTGCACGGTTCTGGCGGACGGCGAACGCATCCTATCGTGTCTTGCACTAGCGATACAATACGATGGGCGCTCCATCACCACGATAGAGGGCGTCGGTTCAGCCACCGATCTGCACCCGCTCCAGCAGGCCTTCATCGACCATGACGGCTTCCAGTGCGGCTATTGCACCCCCGGTCAGATTTGCTCGGCGATCGGCATGGCGGACGAAATCCGGCGCGGCGTCCCAAGCCATGTAACCGATGATCTCGGTGCTTCGGACATGCTGTTCAGCCGTGAGGAACTTCGCGAGAGGATGAGCGGGAACCTGTGCCGCTGCGGCGCACATAACGGGATTATCGAGGCGATCGCGACGACTTTCCCCCCGCTCCCGGAGCCCGAAACCGAGGCAGCGGAATGACCCCGATGCGCTATGCCCGTGCTATCGACGCCCAGGACGCCGTATTGCAGGCCACGACCGGAGCACGGTATCTGGGCGGCGGCACCAATCTCGTCGATCTGATGCGCGAGACGATCGAGCGTCCCAAAGGTCTGGTGGACGTATCGGCTCTTGCCGTCGGTATCGAGGAAACCGGGCACGGCGGCCTGATGATCGGCGCAGGCACACGAAACACCGCGATTGCGGCGCACCCCCTTGTCCGGCAGCGCTATCCCGTACTTGCCCGCGCCATCCTTGCCGGTGCCAGCGCCCAGATCCGCAACATGGCAACGGCCGGCGGCAATCTGCTCCAGCGCACCCGCTGCGCCTATTTCTACGACGAGAGCGGATCGCGCTGCAACAAGCGTCAGCCGGGACAGGGCTGCGACGCGCTCGGCGGATTCAACCGGAACCACGCGATCCTCGGTGCTTCGGATGCGTGTGTCGCGGTACACCCGTCCGACATGGCCGTCGCCCTGGCGTCGCTTGATGCCGTTGTCCACACGCGCACCTGCAAAGGCGAACGGCAAGTCGCGCTGACCGACCTGCACCGATTGCCAAGCGACCGTCCTGACATCGAAACCGTGCTCGAACCAGGCGAACTCATCACGGGCATCTCACTGCCGCCGGCCCTCCCCCGTTCGACCTATCGCAAGGTGCGGGACCGTTCGAGCTATGCCTTCGCGCTTGTTTCGGTCGCAGGCGCAATCGACGTGGCGGACGGGCATGTCCGGGACGTGCGCCTCACCCTTGGCGGCGTCGCGCCCCGGCCCTGGCGAGCCTATCACGCCGAGGACGTCCTGCGAGGCGGCCCGATCGGCAAAGTCGCGTTCGCTGCTGCCGCCGATGCCGAACTGAGCCATGCCCAAGCGTTGCGGGACAATGGCTTCAAGATCGAACTCGCCCGCCGCACCATCGTCGCCGTGCTTGAGGAACTGACGGGAGATCCGGCATGAGCGTCACCAGGGACGCCAAGGACCTCGCGCAGGGCATGGTGCAAAGCCTAATGGCCAAAGCCGTCGCACTGGCGCCGGACAACTGGGTGCCGGGGGGTGTGCCCGATCCGCTGATCGGGCGGCAGCATGGCCATCTGGGCCGTGCGGTGTCGCGGATTGACGGTCCGCTCAAGGTCTCGGGCACGGCCCGGTTCGCGGCAGAATTTCCGATGGAGGGCATGGTCTATGCGGCGATCGTCTTCAGTACGATCGCAAAGGGCCGCATCGCCAGCCTCGATACCGCTTGCGCGCTGGCCGCCGATGGCGTGGTCGAGGTGATGACCCACCACAACGCCCCGCGCCTCTCGCCGCCGCCCGCCTTCATGTCGAACCCCAAAGCGGCGGGCGGGGACAATCTACCGGTGATGCAGGACGATCAGGTCCATTGGAACGGCCAGCCCGTTGCCATCGTGCTGGCGCAGACACAGGAACAGGCCGATCATGCGGCGTCTCTGGTAGACGTGACCTGTGAAAGCGCTCCTGCCGTCACGGCGTTCGAGGATGCCCGCGCCGATGCACGGCCTGCGATGTTCATGGGTCAGCCGCTGCATGACGAGAAAGGCAAAGCAGAAGCCGCACTCGATGCGTCAGCGGTGCGCATCGATGCAACCTATCGCACTCCGCGCCACAATCATAACGCCATCGAACTGCATGCCGTGACAGTAGCCTGGCAGGATGATGTTCTGCGCATCCATGACGCCTCCCAGCTTGTCAGTCACACAGCATGGTCGCTCGGGCAGATGTTCGGCATTGAAGAGGACAAGGTGATCGTGACCTCGCCTTACGTCGGCGGCGGATTTGGCGGCAAGTGCATGTGGCAGCACCATGTGCTCGCCGCCGCCGCCGCGCAGCTTTGCGGCCGCCCGGTGCGGCTCGTGCTGTCGCGTGAGGGGGTTTATCGGCTGGTCGGCGGCCGCTCACTGACCGAGCAGCAGATCAGCCTCGGGGCGGATGCGGACGGCAGGTTGAAGGCGCTGATCCATCGCGGCCTCACCGCGAAGACGCCCTCCAACGTCATGCCCGAGCCGTTCATCCTCGCCGCGCGCAGTTCCTATGCCGCCGAGACGATCGAACTCGATGTACATACGGTAGAACTGGACCTGCTGGCCAATACCTTCATGCGCGCGCCGGGCGAATCCGTGGGCACATTCGCGCTGGAGTCGGCCGTGGACGAACTGGCCGAAGCTTTGAACATCGATCCCATCGAACTGCGCATCCGCAACGAACCCGAGGTCGATCCCCTGAACGGCATGCCGTTCTCCTCGCGCCGCATCGTCGATGCCTGGCGCGCGGGTGCGCAGGCATTCGGATGGGAGCGGCGCAATCCGGTGCCCGCCAGCCGGCGCGAAGGCGAATGGCTCATCGGCATGGGCTGCGCCAAGGGGACGTATCCCTATTACCGTATGCCCGGCGGCGCGGCGCGACTGACCCTGACGCCGAAAGGCGCCAGGGTGGGGATCGCCGCTCACGAAATGGGCATGGGCACCGCCACCGCGCAAGTGCAGGTCACCGCCGAACGGCTCGGGCTGCCGATCGAGGCGGTGGACTTCGAGTACGGCGATTCCACGCTTCCCGGCACGGTGCTGGCGGGAGGATCGCAGCAGACCGCCGCCATCGGCGCGGCCGTTATCGCGGCGCACCGTCTGCTCATCAAGGAACTGCTGGGTATCATCGGCAACGATTCCCCGCTGGCGGGCCTCAAGCCTGATGAAGTGGCATGCCGGGATTCCGGCCTTTGCAAGCGCGACGATCCCGAACGCCATGAGACGTACGCCTCGATCCTCGCCCGCGCCGGTCAGGATAGCATAGAGGTAGTAGGCGAAGGGCCGCCGCCGCTGGAACTCATGCACTGGTCGATGCACAGTCATGCGGCGATGTTCTGCGAGGTGCGCGTCAATGCGATCACGGGCGAACCGCGCGTCAGCCGCTTCCTCGGCTCCTTCGACTGCGGGCGCATCCTCAACCCCAAGACTGCGACCAGCCAGTTTCGCGGGGGCATCATCATGGGGCTGGGCCTTGCGCTGATGGAAGAAACCCAGATCGACGAGCGCAATGGCCGGGTCATGAACCCGAGCCTCTCCGAATACCATATCCCCGTCCACATGGACGTGCCCGAGATCGACGTGATCTGGACCGACATCCCCGACCCGCACACCCCGATGGGTGTGCGCGGCATCGGCGAGATCGGGATCACCGGCACGGCCGCAGCGGTCGCCAATGCAATATACAACGCTACGGGAAAACGGGTGCGCGACCTGCCGATCACGCTCGACAAGCTGCTGTGACGGGGGCCAGAAACCCTTTGTAACGCCCGCCTCTCCGAACTCTTGCCCTGCTCGCGCGTTGTCAGGCGCACACAGGGGATAGCACGGGACAAGGGGTATCTTGCGCAAATCGATCATCGTCTGCGCGGCTTTGCTGGCCGGGTGCAATAGCCACCAGTCCGCGCTCGCACCGTTCGGGCTGGAGGCACGCTCAACGCTGACGATGACCATGGTGCTGGTGATCGGCGCTTTCATCATAGCAGTTGGTATGGCACTGGTTTTCATTCTGGCGGTGCGTGCGCCCGAAGGACGGCTGGATCACGCGGGCGGCATGCGCATGGTACTCTGGCTGGGCGCGATCGTGCCGACGGTGGTGCTGACGGCGCTGCTGGTCTGGGCTCTGCCCGCGATGCGTCCGCTGCCCGATGCCGCCCAGAACCTGCGCGTGCACGTCGAGGGCGAGCAGTTCTGGTGGCGCGTGCGCTACCGGCCGCAAGGCCGGCCTCCCCTGATCTCCGCCAACGAGGTGCGCATACCTGTGGGCCGCACCGTCGTGTTCGAACTGACCGCAGCGGACGTGATCCACAGCTTCTGGATACCCGGCCTCGCAGGGAAGATGGACATGATCCCCGGACGTACCAACCGCCTCGTCGTCAAGGCCGACAAGGCGGGCACCTATCGCGGCGTCTGCGCGGAGTTCTGCGGCCTCAGCCATGCATTGATGGCGTTTGACGTGATCGCCATGGAGCCCGCCGCCTTCGACGCATGGCTGACCGCCAGCCGTGACGTGCCTGTCCGCACGCAGGGACGCGCGGCCGCGCTGTTCGCCGCCAATGGCTGCGCGGCATGCCATTCGCTGAACGGCGGCCAGAGCGAGGGATCGGGCATCGGCCCCGACCTTACCAGCTTCGGCGAGCGCCGTACGCTGGGCGCGGGTATCCTTGCCCCCACCGTGGAGAACACCGCCGCCTTCATCCGCGATCCGCACAAGTTCAAGCCCGGAGCCCGCATGCCCTCCTACGCCGCTATGCCCGAGGCGGACGCGCTCGCCATCGCCCGCTGGCTGAAGGAGGACGGACGATGAGCCTCCACGATCAAGACGACATGGCGCTGCGCGAGGCGCAGGAAGCGAGGCTCCGCAAGGTCTGGGAGCCTCCCAAGGGCCTGTTCCTGCGCTGGACGGACACCAACAACAACCGCGTGGGCGTGTGGTACGTGCTGACTGCATTTGCCTTCATGCTGTTCGCAGGTGTGCTGGCGCTGATCATGCGCACGCAACTGGCGGTTCCGGACAACGATCTGGTGGATGCAGGGACGTTCAACCAGCTGTTCACGCTGCACGGCTCGGTGATGATGTTCCTGTTCGCCGTGCCGATGTTCGAGGCGGTGTCGATCATCCTCCTGCCGCAGCTGCTGGGCGCGCGCGACTTGCCCTTCCCGCGCCTGTCGGCCTTCGGATACTGGTCCTTCCTGATCGGCGGCGTTTTCGTTTCCGGCTCGATCTTCTTTGACGCCGCGCCCGACGGCGGGTGGTTCATGTACCCGCCGCTGACCACGCGCACGGACTTGTCCGGGCTTGGCGCCGATGTCTGGATGCTGGGCCTGTCCTTCATCGAGGTGTCGTCCGTCGCGGCAGCGGTGGAGCTAATCGTCGGCGTGCTGAAATGCCGCCCGCCGGGGATGCGGCTCAACCTGATGCCACTCTATGCCTGGTACATCCTCGTCGTCGCGGTGATGATCCTGTTCGCCTTCCCGCCGCTGATCGCGGGCGACGTGCTGTTCGAAATGGAGCGCCTGCTCGACTGGCCGTTCTTCGACGCGCAGCGCGGCGGCGATCCGCTGCTGTGGCAGCACCTGTTCTGGATCTTCGGGCACCCGGAGGTCTACATCGTCTTCCTGCCCTCCATCGCCCTGTTCGCGATGCTGGTTCCCACCTTCGCGCGCCGGCACCTGCTGGGCTATCCGTGGATCGTGCTGGCGGCGGTAGGCACCGCGTTCCTGTCCTTCGGGCTGTGGGTCCACCACATGTTCGCGACCGGACTGCCCAAGATCAGCCTCGCGTTTTTCTCCGCAGCGTCGGAGGCGGTGGCGATCCCGACGGCAGTGCAGATCTTCGTGTTTATCGTGACGCTATGGGCGGGACGCGTGGTGTGGTCGACGCCGCTGCTCTACGCGACCGGGAGCCTTGCGATCTTCGTCATCGGCGGGCTGACCGGGGTGATGGTCGCCGTCGCCCCGTTCGACTGGCAGGCGCACGACACCTATTTCGTCGTCGCGCACCTGCATTACGTGCTGATCGGCGGCACGCTGATGCCGCTGTTCGCCGGGCTCTATTACTACTGGCCGCTGATAACCGGAAAGAAGCTGTCCGACCGGCTGGGTCGCACGGCGTTCTGGCTGATCTTCGTGGGCGCGAACTTGTGCTTCTTCCCGATGCACCTGTCAGGGCTGGAGGGGATGCCGCGCCGGGTATTCACGTACCCGGAAGAGCTTGGCATCGGCGGGCTCAACCTTACCTCCACCATCGGCTCGTTCGTGATCGCGGCGGGCGTGGCGGTGATCGTGCTCGACCTGTGCCGCTCGCCATGGCGGGCCAAGGCACCGCGCAATCCTTGGGCTGCGGGCACGCTGGAGTGGCTCGCCCATCCCGATGACGAGGACTGGGGCATCCGCTCGATCCCGCTGATCGAGAGCCGCTACCCGATCTGGGATCAGGAAGACTTCGTGCGCAAGGTCGACGAAGGCCGCTATTTCCTACCGGACGCCGAGGAAGGCCGCCGCGAGACGATCGTGACCTCCGTGCTGGACGCGCGGCCCGTCTCCGTCATTCGCCTCGGCGGACCAAGCTGGCTGCCGATGATGACGGCGGTGGCGCTGGGCGGGGTGTTCATCCTGACGACCTACCACTTCTACTGGGCCGCGCTCGTCTCGGGCGTGCTCACGCTGGCGCTGGTGCTGGCGTGGCTGTGGACCGGCACGGCGGAAATCCCGGAGAAACCGTGCAAGCCGATCGGCCACGGCATCGAACTGCCGCTGTATA
>JASGGD010000103.1:0-16966 GCA_047605225.1 Novosphingobium sp. | reverse complement strand
GATCAGCCAGATGTTTCCTTTCATCGCTGCGTAGAGGCTGGCGCTGCCGATGCCTCCTGGGGCGAGGCAGCGTAGCAACAGGATTCCCAGGGCTAAATGAGCGGGGGAGATCGACGATCCACCCAAGGTCGTGAGGTTCGCTGCAGCCGAGCCGCCGAGCAAGGTTGCCGCCATCACCATCACGAAAAGTGCCCGCACCGATCCGAAAACGAATAAGGCGACGGCAATGAGCAGTTCTATCGCCCCGATGGCGGTCAGTTCCATCTCGGTTTCTCCGTCACATCAGTGACCTCAGTATGCCGGCATCAAATGCACTGGGCGTAAAACGTCGTGCTTGCAGCATGGCGAGATCCGGGTCGAACGAAGGTAACCAGTCTTCGAACCGGGACACGGCTTCACACAGGGATTCAACGGTCTGCTCGGCGAAATGCTGGCCGGTCTGGCAATCGACGACGGTGTCGAGCGCGCCGCCTTTGCCAAAAGCCAGTACAGGTCGGCCTGAGGCCATGACTTCGACTGGTGCGATCCCGAAATCCTCTTCAGCTGTGAAGACGAATCCGCGGCAGCGTGCGTAGTGTCGACGCAGATTGGGGAAATCGAGCCGGGGAATGAGCGTCACGGTCGGACCTGCCAAACGGCGCAGAAGCGGTGCCATCGGGCCATCACCGACCACCGTCAGAGGCAAGCCGAGGCGGTTGAAGGTCTCGACTGCAAGGTCGGGGCGTTTGTAGGGCACCAACTGACCCACCCACAGATAGTTGTCATCGATTTCGAGAGACGATGCGAAGAGATCGACATCGACCGGTGGATGGACCACAGTAGAGGGCATGCGCCACGCGCGTTCGATACGGCGCTGAATGAAGTGGGAATTGGCAACGTAGCGATCGACGCGTGAGGCGGATGCCACGTCCCAAGTGCGTAGTCGGTGGAACAGGAAGGGCATGAGCGCGCGGTTCAGTGGTCCGGTTCCTTCGCGATACTGATGGTAATGGTCCCACAAGTATCGCATCGGCGAATGGACGTAGCACAAGTGCATGGCGCCAGGATCCGTAATGACCCCCTTGGCGGGGCCGCTCTCGCTGCTGATGACAAGGTCGTAGCCGCGTAAGTCTAGCTCCTCGAGCGCCATGGGCATGAGCGGAAGATACTTTTGGTAGTGCCTGCGAGCGCCGGGTAGTTTCTGGATGAAACTGGTCGTTACTTTGCGCGCGGCGATGGTGCGCGAGACTTTTCCCGGATCGTAGACATGGGTGAAGATGTCGGCCTCTGGGAAAAGGCGCAGCAGTCGTTCGATTACGCGCTCTCCCCCCCTCATCGTGACCAGCCAGTAATGCACGATCGCCACTTTGCGAAAGCGCTGACGGACGTGGTGAAGAAGGGTGTCGTCGCCGGTATCGGAAACTGGCCGCAGGTTAAGCATAGTAATCCCTGTAAGCCTTGTAGAACGCATTTTCGTCGAGGCCGAAAGCGGCCTGCTTGCGTATGTCTACGCGGGTGAGGATCACCCCGGCGAGGCCGACTGCCCCTTCTGGAAGAAATCGGAGCATAGAGCGCAGAGCGGCTTCCGGGGTGCGACGCCAGCGTGTAGCGATGACGGCGGCGTCGGCCTTGCCCAGCAGCAGTCGTGCATCGGCAATCGGTAGGACGGGGGCCGTGTCCATTATCACGGCATCGAAGGCCTGCGCTGTTGTGGCAAGCAGGGCGTCCATAGCTGGGCCTGTAAGCAGGGCGTGGTCTTCCTCATGCGTGGCGCTGAGTGGCAGGATCGAGAGCCCGGTGCGTGAATCGATGACTATCGCATCTTCGAGTTTCGCATTACCGCGCAGCACTTCGAGCAGGCCGGCTTCACGCGTGCCGTCGATCCACCGGCTGACTCCGCGTCGGCGCACGTCGCAGTCAATCAGGAGAATCGCGTCAGACGCCCCGGCCATCGACCGGGCGAGGCACAGCGCCACGGTTGTCTTGCCTTCAGCAGGTAGCGCTGAGGTCACGGCGATGATACGTGGATTTTCGACCGCAAAGGCAATCGAGGCGCGCAAGTTGCGGAATGCTTCCGCGAAGGCGGAGCGCGGCTGTTCGACCACTGCATCGACGGGATCGCTGCCCTGTTTTCGGCTTGCGACTGAGCCGAACTCTGGAATTGCGCATAAGTAGCGCAGACCGAGGCGTCTTTCGATTTCCTCGCCAGTGCTGAAACCGCTGAACATCAATTCTGCCGCAATCGCGCCGAGGAGGCCGAGACCGAGACCGATCGCCCCCGCAAGCACCATGGTCAGGACGATGTCAGGGTGCGCTGGTCGGTCGCTGGGCCTGGCAGGATGCAGAATTCGTGCCTGGGGCGGTCGGATGCCAATGCGCGCGGCGAGTTCCTTGTAGCGACCGAGGTAGCTTTCGTAGAGCTGGCGTGAAGCTTGTGCGCGCTGCTCAAGATCCTGCAGGCCGACCATTGCGATGTTGTCGCGGCGAAGGGCGTCTTCGGATGCACGAAGCGAGCCTGAAAGAGAGGCCAGACGGTGCTGCGAAACCGATGCCTTGGCGGACAGGTTCGATACGACGCGGCCAATCTCCTCCGCGATTTGAGTATTTACCGAGGCAAGCTGGTTGCGCGCGCGCTGGAGGTCTGGATGGCGCGGTCCGTATTTGCCGGAAAGCGAGGCGATCTCGGCGGCGTAGGCCGACTGCTGCTGCCGCAATGACGCGATCACCGGCGAATCGAGTGATTCACCGACGTCTTCGCCGCTCGATCCTGCGCCGAGTTGCTGTCGTGCGGTCGTCAGCCGCGCGACATCTTCTGCTGCCTGCGCGCGGGCTGAGGTGACCTCCTGATTGTAGGCGGAAATCTCCTGCTCGGTAAGCGAGCGGTCGCTGCTGCTCGGCAGATCATTTACGAGGCGGTAATGCGCCAGCGCGGCGGCGTCGGTCGAGGCCTGCACTCTCGCCTTGTTCATTCGTGCGCCAATCTTGGCGAGTGCACGAGTGTCCGCGGCTTCTTTGTCGGTGACGCTGCCTTGCGTGTACTGCGCGGCGAAGGCGTTGGCGATCCGCGGGGCCTCTTGCCTATCCTCGCTCTCAAAGCTGATTGAAAGCGTGTAGGTTGCGCCTGAGCGGAAAGCTGACACTCCTTTGGCGACGTAGTCGATTGCGACTTGACGCCCATCTGGAACATTGCGTTTATCTGAGGCGAAGCGGTGTGCAAGATCGAGTTTATCGACGACGGCAGCTACGTTGTGACTGGATGTGATCACCTCGACTTGCGTGTCGATCCAAGTCTCACCCATGCTACCCTGGGCGGCAAGGCGGTCCTCGTCAGTCAATGGGGCGATTGGCTCGACTTTCGGGTCGAGCGTGACTTCAGCGGTCGCGAGATAAGTTGGAGTTTGCATTTCAATTACGACGAAGCCGATGGCGAGCGCGGTCAGAAGAGCGCCCAACATGACAGGCCAGCGCCGGCGCAAAAACGCTATCAGCGCGCCGGGATCGATACGGTCGAGCGGGTCGGCTCTGACTGCCTGCGGCAAGGAAGCAAGGGCGCCAGGCGGGGGCGCAAGGACGATGGATTGATTCACGCTGATACCACCCCTGTTGTCCGGCGGCGCTGCGATGGCCTGCTGGAATCAGCGGTAATTTCGACCGGTTCGTGTCGGCCATGCAAGTATCAGTTACAGAATTTCAAAAATGTAATGACTTGAATATTATTTCATAAAGTTTTTTGCCGATAATGTTGTTCGTAGTCGATTATTTCATTTTTGTAATTGGAGTAATGTCAGGAATTTCGTTCTGATTGTCATACTTCGTGTACGGCTTCTGGAAGGAGATTGGTGCAAGTGACGGGGGTCTGTAATCCGCGCCGACGCATGATCGGTGCCGTCGTGACGAGCGTATTGGCTTTGCTTGTGCAGGGATGCGTCACTTCGGGAGCCTTGCCGCTGAGTGCCGTCGAAGCGCGGAAAGGACTGAATGCCTATCGTCTGGGTGCCGGCGACAAACTGCGGGTCACGGTCTACAACGAGCCGAACCTTTCTGGCGAGTATGCCGTGTCCAGCGCGGGCAAGATCGCGTTTCCACTGATAGGGTTTGTCGATGCCGAGGGTGAGACGGTTGAAGACCTTTCACGCGCTTTGACGGTCCGGATTGCGGATGGTTACATGACCAATCCGAAAGTCAGTGTCGAAGTGCTCAATTATCGACCTTATTACATTCTGGGAGAAGTTCAGAAGCCGGGGCAATATCCTTACGTTGCAGGCATCTCGATCGAGCAGGCGGTGGCGGCTGCAGGTGGGTTCAGTTATCGCGCTAATGCTCGGCGGGTGAACCTTCGTCGTACTCCTGATCCTGTTGAGAAATCGGTCGAATTGAATGCCGGGCAGGTCGTGGTGGTGATGCCGGGCGATACGATACGTGTTCTGGAGCGGTACTTTTGACCCTGGCAATTGGGTCCTTCGGGTGAGCAAAGATAAAACACGGCGTCATGAATGTGCGGGTTTGGTCAGCTTAGCTAAATTCACGCGGTTGGGGCGGTGTCTGGACTGACGGCTGCCTGCCAGCATGATGCGCGTCTCGGAAATTCGCCGGGAAGCCTCAGCAAGTGATCTTCCCCAGAAGCATCCACCGAGACAGAGAGCATTGGGTAGTGCTGATTGTACCAAGGGTGTTCTGGGTTGTGTGGCCTCTAATGGGCCGCCTTGTGGTCTGCAGTCTGGTCTGTCCGGTCCGGTTCGCGCTCACAACTTGTCATCGCGGCGATGTTCCGCAATCCGAGTCGCTGATCCAGTGCCTGCTCGCCAAAGTCGTCATGGCCGATACCGCTTGGGATGCCGACTACTTCCGTCAGCCCATCGCCGAAAAGGGCGCTATAGCTGTCATCCTAGCAACCCGCCGCGCGCCCGCAAGCATACCCTCGGCAAGCATATCCATGCCCGGCAGATCTGGTTGAGTGCTGCCTCAACAAGCTCAAACAGTTCCGCCGTTTCGTCACGCGCTTCGAGAAAACCGCCCGAAATTACCTCGCCGTCACTGTCCAATGGTTCAGGTAAGTATCCGCACGACTTAAAGTGTTACAGCGCATACCGAACCGACACCGACATCCGCTTGCGGTCGAATTCGCGGCCATCCATCCCATTGCTGCGGGTGCGCTGAAGTCCCGCCTGGGCGGTAAGGCGCAACTTGCGGCCAAGTAGCCAGTCTGTGCCGAGGCTGCCGGCGAGATCGTTTTGCCTCCGTCCGGTCCCGGCATACTCGCTGACGGTGCGATCCAGACGCCCCCACAGGATCAGATCGCGTCGCACCTCGTAGTCAAGCCTTGTACCGTAACGGCTCTGACGGATCCCAGCGACACCCACCAGGGGAGAGCGCTGAAGCGAGCGGCGGGCTTCGAGCGTCCATGTTGCGAGCCGTGTCGGGCTCCATTCAAGTCCGGCGCTGAAATCCAGCCCCTTGATGCGGGGGAAGGCCGGATCGTTGTATCGCTGGTCCTGGTAGCCGATCGCCGCCCGGCCCCGGATCAGGCGGGTCACTCCGAAGCCAAGGCCACCGCGCAGCGACCAGCCGCTGGAGCTGCGGTCGAAGGCTCCGGTGTCGTCGGGGTAGCGTGCTTGATTTACGGAACCTTCCGCGAACGCAGCAATGCCAGATGCGATGGCGTAGCCCGCACTCGCGCCCAGTTTCCAGGTGCGATAGTCGCGATCACCCCGCGCAATCTGCACGCCATCTGCGCGATAAGGGATGTAGCGGTAGGAATCGAGTTGCGCCTGCGCGTCGAAGATCAGGCGCCCCGCAGTGTGCTCGGCCTTCAGGCCAAGTTCCAATGCATTGTAAGCGATGCGCGGCCCGCGCAAAGTGGTGTCGCCGATCGAACCGCGTGCTTCGTAGGCACGCGAATAGTCTGCGTGGGCGGACACGCGGGTTTGGGTGCCGAAATCGAGACGCCCGCCGAGACGGGCGTCGTATGTCGCGGTATTTTCATTGGTTTGCGACAGGCCTCGAACCAGGGCAGCGTCGGCGTTGAGCGAAATGGCGTGGCGGTTCCAGGCGGAATGTGCGGCAAGGCTGCCCGCAACTGTTGTCAATGCATCGCCTGCCGTATCGACGCGCGCGGCGTAGATGTTGTCGTCGTAGACGACGCGCGTCTCGGCTGAAGCCAGCACCTCAAAGCTGCCGAAACGCATGGGTATGGGGTCGAGTTCTTGGCGTGCGCGCTGCTGAACGGAAATCGCCGTATCGCCTGCAGAGGCATCACGGGACGAGGCGTTCTGCGCTCGGGCTTCAAAAGCCGCGCAGACGCCGATCAGGCCGAGCAGGCATGGTGTCAGCTTCCGGTCCGCCCTGGACCGGTCTTGCCCCTTTGCCGTCATTCGTCTCAAGTTTGCCCACGTTCCAAGTTTCTCGCCCTCGTGAAGGTTAATACCCTCTTGATGGTGTTTGCGGGCATGGGGCACATACGGCAAATGAATGATTTGTCACGGCAGCCCCTCCCTTCCTGCATGTATGGGAGGCAGGCTCGGCAGGCCGTTACCGGGTCTTGGGAACGAACCTTAGAAGTTCAGCGCATTGATTGCGGCGTGAACGCGCGCCTCCACCTCCTCGCGCGGGAGGCCGGGGGCGATGCGTTCGCCGACGCGCAGGGTGATCGTGCCCGGCTTCTTCCAGCGGCGGTGATAGAGCCGCCCGCTGTTCACCGCCACCGGCACCACCGGCAGCGCCAGCAGCTTGTAGAGCCCGGCAAAGCCAGACTGCAGCGGCGGCCGCTCACCCGTTTTCACGCGGGTGCCTTCGGGGAAGATCGCCAGCGGACGCCCCTTCGCAGCAAAGCCACGCGCACTCGACACCATGGCGCGCAGGGCCTTGGCCCCTTCCCCGCGCTCGACGACGACCGCGCCATAGCGCCGCGCCGCCCATCCCCAGCCGGGGATCTCGGCCAGTTCCGCCTTGGGAAACGGCGCCGGGTAATCCATCTGCGCGGGCAGATCGATCGCCTCGAAGAAGCTCTCATGCTTGATCGCCACGAGCACGCCCTCGTTCGGCAGTTCCCCTTCGATGACGAGACGGATGCCCAGCAACCAGCGCGCGCTCCAGCGGTGCAGCCAGGACCAGCCATACACCGCGCGGCGCAGCGGCTCATCTCCGAACAGCGAGGCGATGAGGCAGGCGGTCACCATCACGATCGTGCCGGAATAGAACACGAAGTAGAACAGCAGCGAACGCGCGACGTCGAGCGGACTCGCCTTTTCGGAATTCATCGCAGGGCTTCCCAAAGGTTGAGCGCAGCACGCGCCAGCAGCTTGTGATATTCGAGGAACAGCGTGCTCAGGCTGGGGTGCGAGGGCACGCCGTCCAGTTCCAGCCGCACGTCGTCCGGAAACTCGCGCGCGATCTCCAGCGCGGCGCGGCGCATGTGCCAGTCGGCGGTGACGAGCCGCACCGACTTGGCGTTGTGCTCGGTCACCCACTGCACCGCCTCGACCGCGTTGGAGCGGGTGTCGTAGGCCCGGTAACCCAGCGTCACGCAGCAGCGCATCAGACGCGCGGGCACCCGGAACTGATGCGCGAATTCGCGCGGGCGCACTTCGCGGTCGACGCCCGAGACGAGCATGTCCGGCGCCTTGCCCGCCTCCAGCACCTTGACCGCATGTTCGATGCGGCCCTGGCTGCCGGTGAGGACGATGATCGCATCGGTCTTCACGCTCGCGGGCAGAGGCCCGGGCAGCGAAACGGCGAACCACAGGAACCCGAAGGCCCAGAGCAGCACGACAGAGGCGGTGAAGCGGCGGAACATAGGTGAATAGCTATATAGGGGTTTGCGCCGGTTACAGCATCTTTCGCAGCGCGTGCAGCACGGTGAGCCGCGCCGTCAGCATGGCGAGCAGCGTCGCCAGCACCGGCACGACCGCAAGGATCAGCCAGTCGCTCCACACCAGCGCGCCGCTGTCGACCAGCCCGGCGCCCAGCCCCTCGAACCGCCGCCCCAGCGTCAGGATCACCACCAGCGCCAGTGCGAGGCCCACCGCGCCGCCGCCCGCCGCGTCGTATCCGATCGAGCGCTGGAACACCCGCGCAACCTGAGCATCAGTGCCGCCGAGCAGGTGGACGATCTCGATCGTGTCGCGGTTCGCGCCCAGCGCCGAGCGCGCCGCCAGCAGCACCGCCGCCGCCAGCGCGCCCGCCAGCAGGGCGACGATCACCATCGCCAGCACCTGCAGCGAGACCATCGCGTCGAACACCGGGCGCAGCCAGTTCGACTGCGCATCGATCCGGGCGGACGGCGCCACCGGCGTCACCCGCCTGCCGATCGCCGCCAGTTGCGCCGCGCTCGCCGGGCCGTTCAGCCGCACGTCGATGAGCGCGGGGACGGGGATCGCCGAACCGGTCGCCGCGGCGATGCCGGTGCCCAGCCATGGCTCGATCAGCGCGTCGAGTTCAGCCTGCGGAACCTGCCGCAGCCCCGCGACGCCGGGCATAGTCTTGATCGCCTCGACCGCGCGAGCGGCCTGCGCGGCGCGCATGTCGGCGCGCGGCTCGATGATCTGGACGGTGACGCCGCCGTCGATCTCGGCCTTGGCCGCCGAAACCGCATTGCCCAGCGCCAGGCCCGCCGCAAGCGCGATCGCGGTCATCGCCACCATGATCGCGATGACCCAGGGCATCGGCCCGGACATGCGACCCTGCGGGATCAGTTCGACCCGGCTTCCGGCGGTGAACCATCTACGCAAGCTCACGTCAGCTTCCTCGGCGGATAGCGCAGCGCACCGGTCGGGTCCGAGAGGCGCCCCTTGTCCAGCCGCATGATCAGGCTGTTGGGCACCTTGCGCAGCAGGTCGAGATCGTGCGTCGCGACCACCACCGTCGTCCCCTGCCGGTTGAGCATCTCGAACAGGCGGATCAGCTTGGCGGCCATGTCCGGGTCGACGTTGCCGGTCGGCTCGTCCGCCACCAGCATGGCGGGCCGCGCGATGACCGCGCGGGCGATGGCGACCCGCTGCTGCTCGCCGCCCGAAAGCGTGGCGGGGCTGGCGTCGATACGGTCGGTCAGGCCCACCCATTCGAGGATGTCGCGCACCGGCCCGGCGATGTCCTTTTCGGCATGGCCCGCCACGCGCAGCGGCAGCGCCACGTTGTCGAAGGCGGACAAGTGCTCGATCAGGCGGAAGTCCTGGAACACCACGCCGATCCGCCGCCGCATCACCGGCAGGCTTGCGCGCGGCAGGGTGATCGCATCGGTCCCGAACATGCGGATCGCCCCGCGCGATGGCCGCTGCGCCAGATAGAGCAGCCGCAGCAGCGACGTCTTGCCCGCGCCGCTCGCCCCGGTGAGGAAATAGAACCGCCCGGCATAAAGCGTGAACGTCAGGTCGCTCAGCACCTCGCGATCGGTGCCGTAGCGCAGGCCGACATTGTCGAAGTGGATGATTTCCCCGTCGCTGGTCATGCTCGTCAAGGATCGTGTTGCAGAACTACTGTGTTCCAGTCGGGCCGAACGGGCGACTTCCATGCCTATAGCCATCCATGCATGTGGAAAAAAGAGCGTCATGGCGCGAACCCACAGGCGGGGTGCTTGTCGCGCGCGAGCAAGGCGTGCTTATGGATGCGATCATGATCATCGCCTGTCCTGCCTGTTCCACGCGCTACGCTGTTCCCGACAGCGCCATCGGCGTGGAAGGCCGGACGGTGCGCTGCGCCAAGTGCCGTCACAGCTGGTTCCAGGAAGGCCCGGAACTGGAAACCGAAGGCGCGATGGCCGCTCCGGTCGAGGCGGAGGCTGCCGCGACGCCTCCCGTCCAAGCGGCGCCGGTCCAAGCGGCGCCCGTGCAGCCAGCTCCGGAACCGATCCCCCAGCCTGCCCCGCGCCCGGCGCCGCGTCCCGCCGTCGTCGTGCCTCGTGCGCCCGAACCGGCCGCCGAGCCCCCGCGTTCCGAACCGATGCCGCCGCCGACGCCTTCGCGGCGCTCCGGCCCGGTCTACTACGACGACACCTCGACCAGGCCCTATTCCGACGAAGGCCCGTCGAGCTTCGACTTTTCGCCGCCCTTCCGCCCGCGCCGCAACTGGTCGCGGATCGGCACATTCGCCGCGATCGCCTTCGCCGTCGCGACGCTGGGCCTCGCCGTCGCCGTCGCGGTCGGCGGCCTGCCCGACTGGCTGCCGGTCCCGCGCGCGACCTTCAGCCAGGCCCAGCCCGACCTCAAGCTGGACTTCCCGCGCGGACGGCAGGATCGCAAGCCCCTGCCCGACGGTACCGAATTCTTCAGCGTCAGCGGCACGATCACCAACATCGGCGCCGAGACCCGCAAGGTGCCCTCGCTCCTCGTCGTCCTGCGCGACCGGCGCGAAACCGTCGTCTACGCCAAGGAAGTCGTGCCTGCGAAGAACCGCCTCGCGCCGGGCGAGACGATCACCGTCAACGAAGCGCTGACCGACATCCCCAAATCCGCCGCTGCCGCAGAGATCGGCTGGAAGCCCGACTGATCGCGTCGAACTGGGCAGATCACTCAGCGCCGCCGGTTTCGCTCACTTTCACGTTCTGCAGCAGCATTTCCACGTCGCCGAAGCTGGACAGGAACGAAACGTCGGCGGCATCGCGGCCGACGCCGATCTTGGCGACGCGGTCGGGCGTGGTCATGCCGGTGGCATCCACCAGGTGCCAGGCGCCGTCGAGGAACACTTCGGCGATGGCGTGGAAGTCCTGCGGCTCGACGCCGATGCCGTAGGCGCTGGCGAAGCGCGCGGGAATGGCGCTGGCGCGGACCAGTGCGATCATCAGGTGCGCGAAGTCGCGGCAGACGCCCTTGCGGCTCTCGAACGTGTCGGCGGCGGTGGTGAAGGCGTCGCTGGAGCCGGGCTCGTACGTCAGCGTGCCCGCGATCCAGTCGCGGATGGCGCCGACCCGCGCGCCGCCCTGCAGACCGGCGAACTCGCTCTCCACGAAGTCGTGGAACGTGTCCGAGGTGCAGTAGCGCGAGGGCATCAGGTAATCGACCGTCTCGCCCGGCAGCAGGTGCGGCGGGACGGCGGGGAGCACGTCCACCGGGGCGAGGAAGCGGTCGACTTCCACCGTGGCCTCGTAGCGCACGGTCAGCGGCGCGGCAGTGCGCAGCCAGATGCGCTCGCCGATGCAGGCTTGCGCGGGCACGCGGGCGAAATGGTCGAGCGGCGGCAGTTCGATGTGCGCGTGGAGGACGCGCTGTTCCGGGATGATCGCGGCCTCGATCTGGAGGAGGACGTCGACCGGGCCGGGCACGGCGTATTCAAGCGTGGTCTGGATGGAAAGCTGCATGGCGTCGGGCTTTCGAGCAGGAGGTTCGGCCGCTCAAAGCGCGAAATGGCGGGAGGCTCCAAGGCCGATGAAATTCCTCCCCGAGCTTGTCTCGGGGAGGTGGCAGCGCGCAGCGCTGACGGAGGGGGAATGTCCCGAACTCTCCCCCTCCACCACCGACTGCGTCGGCGGTCCCCCTCCCCGAGACAAGCTCGGGGAGGAATTTTTACCGCCCTTCGTGATCCCCGCGCCCGAAGTCCGGCCGGGCGTCGTCCTGGCCTTCCTCGATGATCGAGCGGCGGATCGCGCGGGTGCGGGCGAAGTGGTCAAACAACTGCTCGCCGTCGCCGACGCGGATGGCGCGCTGGAGGGCGGTGAGGTCCTCGGTGAAACGCTGGAGCATCGTCAGCACTGCGTCCTTGTTGGACAGGAACACGTCGCGCCACATCGTCGGGTCGGAGGCGGCGATGCGGGTGAAGTCGCGGAAACCGCCCGCCGAATACTTGATGACCTCGCTCTGCGTCACGTCCTCGAGGTCCGAGGCGGTGCCGACGATGGTGTAGGCAATGAGGTGCGGCAGGTGGCTGGTCACCGCGAGGACGAGGTCGTGGTGCTCGGCAGTCATGATCTCGACGTTGGCGCCCAGCGCTTCCCAGAAGCCGACGAGCTGCGAGAGCTTGACCATGTCCACCTTGGCAGGCGGGGTGACGATGCACCAGCGGTTGCGGAACAAGTGCGCGAAGCCCGCGTCGGGGCCGGAATTCTCCGTGCCCGCCACGGGGTGCGCGGGGATGACGACGTGGTCGGGCAGGGCCTCGCCCAGTGCCTTGGCGATGGCCTGCTTCGATGAGCCGACGTCGCTGACCAGCGCGGTCGCGGGCAGGGCGTCACGCACCTGCTCGGCGGCGATGCCCATCGCACCCGGCGGCACGCAGAAGATCACCAGGTCAGCCTCGCGCACGGCTTCGCTGGCGGTGGCGCAGACCTTGTCGACGAGGCCGCGCTCGGCGGCGCGGGCGCGGTGGTCGGGGCTGAGATCGAAGCCGGTGGTGCGTGCTTCGGGCAGGAATTCGCGCACGGCAAGACCGATCGAGCCGCCCTGCAGGCCAAGCCCGATGATGGCGATGTTGGCGAAGCTCATTTCGGGCTTTCCGCCATTTCGCGCAGGGCCTCGGCGATGGCGTCCATGTCGGCGCTCTTGCCGATGGTGAAGCGCAGCGCCTGCGGCAGACCTTGGCCCGGCAGCCAGCGGACGATGTAGCCGCGATCCGCAAGGCCCTCGAACGCCGCTTCGGCGGTGAGCGCGCCTTCGAACAGGGTCAGCACGAAGTTCGCCTGGCTCGGCAGCGGGCGCAACCCGTGGTTGCCCAGCGCTTCCAGCTTCGCGACGAAGCGGGCGCGCTGGTCGCGGTTGTGGACGCGGCTCGCCTCGACGAAGGCGGTGTCGGCCAGTGCCGCTTCGGCCATAGCCTGCCCGGTGGAGGAGACGTTGAACGGGCCGCGGATGCGGTTGAGCGTGGCGACGATCCCCGGCGCGCCGGTGCCCCAGCCGATGCGCTCTCCGGCAAGGCCGAAGATCTTGGAGAAGGTGCGCGTCACCAGCACGTTGTCGTGCGCGGCGGCCAGCGCCAGCGCGCCGTCCTCGTCCTCGGGCGCGACATATTCGCCGTAAGCCTGATCGAGCACCAGCAGCACGTCGGAGGGCAGGGCGGCGTGAAGCCGCGCGATCTCGCCCTTGGGCAGATAGGAGCCGGTCGGGTTGTTGGGGTTGGCGACGAAGACCACGCGGGTCTTGTCGGTGACCAGTGCGAGCAGCGCATCGACGTCGGTGCCGTAATCGGCATCGGGCGCGACCACCGGCGTCGCGCCGCAGCGGCGCGCGGCGATGTCGTAGACCGAGAAGCCGTAGCGCACGTAGATCACCTCGTCGCCGAGGCCCGCGTAGCCTTGCGCGGCAAGGTTGAGCAGTTCGTCGGAACCGGTGCCCATGACCACGCGCGCCGGGTCGATGCCGTGGCGCGCACCGATCGCGGTGCGCAAGGCGGTGCTGTCGGGGTCCGGATAGAGTGCAGGCGCGGCGGCCTTCGCAGCCAGCGCGGCCTCGCTGGTGCCCAGCGGGTTCTCGTTGGCGGAGAGCTTGATGAGCGGGCGGCCGTCCTTGCCTTTCGACTTGCCGGGCACATAGGCGTGGATCGCCTCGATCCAGGGCTTGGGAATCGGGGCTTTCGGAGTGGTGATCGTTTCGCTCATGACGGCCGGCCCCATAACGCACCATGGCGGCTAATGACAGAGCCCGATTGAGCCTCTATTGGGGCTCGGATCATGGCAACTGCCCTCAATCCCCCTATCGAGAACCGCCACCTCGACCTCGACATGCCGCTGCTGCTCGACGGCGGGCAGATGCTGCCCTGCGCGCGCATCGCCTACGAGACCTGCGGCACGCTGAATGCGGCCAAGGACAACGCGATCCTGATCTGCCACGCGCTGACGGGCGATCAGCATGTCGTGTCGAACCACCCCAAGACCGGCAAGCCCGGCTGGTGGGTGCGCATGGTCGGCCCGGGCAAGCCGATCGACACCGACCGCTTCTTCGTGATCTGCGCCAACGTCATCGGCTCGTGCATGGGCTCGACCGGACCCGCCAGTGATGGCCCCGACGGCTCGCCGTGGGGGATGCGCTTCCCGGTCATCACCATCCGCGACATGGTGCGGGGGCACATCGCGGTGCTGGATTCGTTGGGGATCGACAGCCTCCATGCGCTCGTCGGCGGATCGATGGGCGGGATGCAGGTATTGAGCCTTGCCGCCAACTTCCCCGAGCGCACGCGCGCGGTGCTGGTGCTGGCTTCGACCGCGCGGCATTCGGCGCAGAACATCGCGTTCCACGAAGTGGGCCGTCAGGCGATCATGGCCGATCCCGAATGGCGCGAGGGCAATTACTATGCCTTCGGCAAGGGGCCGGAAAAGGGGCTCTCGGTCGCCCGCATGGCCGCGCACATCACCTATCTGTCGGAAGCGGGCCTGACCGAGAAGTTCGGCCGCCGCCTGCAGAACCGCGAGGAGAAGACCTTCGGCTTCGACGCGGATTTCCAGATCGAGTCGTACCTGCGCTATCAGGGGCTGTCGTTCACCGACCGCTTCGATGCGAACTCGTACCTCTACATCACCCGCGCGATGGACTACTTCGACCTTGCCGAGGAACACGGCGGCATGCTGGCCAATGCTTTCGCCAAGTCGAAGGCCCGCTATTGCCTCGTCAGCTTCGATACCGACTGGCTCTATCCCACGGCGGAATCGCGCAACGTCGTCCATGCCCTCAACGCGGCGGGCCTGCCGGTGAGCTTCGTGGAGCTTTCGGCACCGTTCGGTCACGACTCGTTCCTGCTGGACGTGCCCGCGCTCGACCGCGTGGTGCAGGGGTTCATCGGATGATCCAGCTTTCCGACGACAAGACCCGCCTCGACGTGGCGCGCGTGCACGGCTGGCTCGCTTCCAGCTACTGGACGCCCGGCGTCGCGCTGGAGCAGATCGAGCGCCAGATCGCCGGTTCGCACTGCCTCGGCGCCTATCACCCCGAACAGGGTCAGGTCGGCTTCGCGCGGATGATCACCGACCACGCCAGCTTCGCCTGGCTCGCCGACGTCTGGGTGGACGAGCCCGCGCGCGGGGCGGGGCTGGGTCGCCGCATGGTGCAGTGGTTCCTCGACCATCCGGACTATCAGACGGTGCGCCGTTTCGCGCTGACCACGGCGGACGCGCACGGCGTCTACGCCGCGCTGGGCTTCAACCCGCTGATGCGGCCCGAGCGGCTGATGGAGCGGCTTTCGCCCCAGTTCGCCGCGCAGTTGCAGGTGGCGTCATGACTCCGGCGATGAAGACCGGCCTGCGCCCGGACCTTGCGATCATCGCCGAGAACGTCGCGCTGGATTCCAGCGTGCTCGACGTCGGCTGCGGCGACGGCACCCTGATGCAGGCCCTGCGCGACGGCTCGGGCTGCGCCACGCGCGGCATGGAGATCGACGCGCTGAACGTGGGCGCCTGCGTCGCCAAGGGCCTCTCGGTGATCCAGGGCGATGCCGACAAGGATCTCGCGTTCTATCCCGACAAGTCGGTGGACTACGCGATCCTGTCGCAGACGCTGCAGACGACGATGCGGCCGGATCAGGTGCTGGAGGAACTGCTGCGCATCGGCCGCAAGGCCTTCGTCAGCTTCCCCAACTTTGCGCACTGGCGGGTCCGCACCTCGCTGCTGTGGAACGGCCGCATGCCGGTGACGCGCCTGCTGCCGATCGCCTGGTACGAGACGCCCAACATCCACCACCTGACGGTGAACGACTTCCGCGCGCTGCTGCAGGAACGCGGGATCACGGTGGAAGGCCGCTGGTTCCTCTCGGGCGACACCCAGTGCAGCGCGGCGGCGGCGAATTTCCGCGCCGAGCATGCGGTGTTCCTGCTCTCGCGCGGCGGCTGATCGTCAGTGCGGCCGCGCCTTTAGCAGGGCCAGCCCGAAGCCGATGAAGAACACGCCGGTCACCCGGTTGAACGCCTGCTTGATCGCCGGGCGACTCAGGTAGCGCGCCAGTCCCCGGCCGCCGAGCGCATAAGTGCAGTACCAGGCCGTCTCGATGACGGTGAAAGTGCCGAACAGGATCGCGAACTGCGGCGCCTTGGGCAGCGCGGGGTCGATGAACTGCGGGAAGAAAGCGGCCGCGAAAAGAATTGCCTTGGGGTTGCTGATGGCAATCGCGAAGCCGCCCCGGAACACCGCCGCGGTGGAGGGGGCGGGCGGCAGTTCGCCTTCGGTCGGGTCGAGTGGGGCTACCGGCGAACGCCACGACTTGATGCCCAGATACACCAGATAGGCGACGCCCGCATAACGCAGCACCTCGAACGAGCCGGGCAGCGCCAGCAGCAGCGTCGTCAGTCCGGCGGCGGAGGAGCCCATCAGCAGGAAGATCGCGCACAGGCACCCCGCCATCGCGATCGTGCTGCGCCGCGCGCCCATCTCGACGCTGCGCGACAGCACGTGGAGCATGTTCGGCCCCGGCGTGCCGGAAACCACGAAGACGGCGGCGACGAACAGCCACCAGGTATGAAGCGTCACGGTGCGAAGATCCTTGCACGGGCCTGAGGTCAGGGGCGGCTTATGCCCGAGGTGCGGACAAGGCAACACCAGTGGCATTACCCGCAAGACAATTGCCGCGCTTTCGCTTGACCGGGGCCTGTGCACCTGCGAGGTGCGCTGCCTTCTGACGGGCAGCCTTGCCGTCCGCAGCTGACAGACCGGCCACGGGAGCGCAGGCGCTACCCTCCATGCCGAGCCGGTCGTCCATCCCGTGGAGACGATTCCCGACCAGGCCGACGGCCGCGCATTTGCGCGTCCGGCGACCGTGACCCGAATCGACGAGTATGACATGACCCTGACGCCCCCCCCCCCCGCGCGCCACGCGGTACAGCTTATCGACGCCGTCTTCCCCGGCGACACCAACCACCACGGTACCCTGTTCGGCGGCGTCGCACTGGCGCACATGGACAAGATCGCCTTCCTCGTCGCCGCCCGCCACGCCCGCGCGCCATTCGTGACGGCGCGCTCGGAGCGCATTGACTTCGAGAACCCCGGCCACGTCGGCGACCTGATTGAGGCGACCGGCCGCATAACCCGCGTCGGCACCCGCTCGGTCGATGTCGAGGTGGAACTGGTGGCCGAGGACCCGCTGACCG
>JASGGD010000102.1:0-17014 GCA_047605225.1 Novosphingobium sp. | reverse complement strand
GGGGCTGCACAAAGTCTTCCTCGAAGCTGGGTTCGAATGGCGCGAGGCGGGCTGCTCGATGTGCTTCTTCGCCGGCGGCGAGAGCTTCGCCCCGGAAGCGCGTGTGATCAGTTCCACCAACCGCAATTTCGAGAGCCGTCAGGGCCCGAACACGCGCACCCATCTGGCCTCGCCGGAGACGGTGGCGGCCTCGGCCATCGCCGGGCGGATCGCTCCGGTTTCGGAGATCGCGGCATGACCCCGCTCGTCACGCTTGAATCCAGGGCGGTCCCGCTGCTGCGCGACAACATCGACACCGACGCGATCATCCCCTCGCGTGAGATGTGCTCGGTGTCGAAGGACGGCCTTGCCGACGGCCTCTTCGCGGGCTGGCGCTACACCGCCATCGGCGGGCGCGAGATCGACCCGGCCTTCGTGCTCAACCAGCCGGAGAGCAAGGGCGCGCAGATCCTGCTGGGCGGCTCCAACTTCGGCTGCGGCTCCAGCCGTGAGCATGCGGTCTGGGCGCTGGCCGAGTACGGCTTCCGCGTCGTCATCGCGCCGTCGTTCAGCCCGATCTTCCAGGGCAACTGCATCCGCAACGGCATCGCCCCCATCGTCCTCCCGCGCGAGGCGGTGGAGGCGATCGCGGCAGGCTTTGCGGACGGCACCCCGGTCACGATCGACATGCCGGCATGCGAAGTTCGCATGGGCCTTGCGGTCTTCCCGTTCTCCATGGAGGACGAGGCGCGCACGATGCTGATCGAGGGCGCGGACGCCATCGAACTCACCCTGCGCCACCGCGCCGAGATCGAGAGCTTCTTCGCCCGCGACGCCGCCGTGCGCCCGTGGATATATCTGGCCGACTGACGGTCAGCCACGATTTCCGCTTACCAATTGATATAATACTATATCAATATCGGCAAAAGAGCCCTCCGGGGCCTATCAGGATCGAGGGCTCATGACACTCCTGCGCTGCGCCACCCATACCGTCAGCAAGGTCGCCGAAGTGGCCGAGCGTTACGCGCGCTGGCTCGACTACTCGGTGGTCGAGCAGGGCGTCGTCAGCGACGATCTCGCCGCGCTGTGGCAGGCACCTGCCAGCGCGGGCAAGGCTTATGTGCTGATGCGCCCGGCCTCGGGCTCGGACGTTTTCCTGCGCTTCGTCGAGGGCGACGTGGTGCCCGATTATGCGCCGATCCGCACTTACGGTTGGGCCGCGATCGAGATCTGCGTCACCGATGTCGAGGCCGTCAACGAGCGCATGCTCGCCTCGCCCGACTTCGAGGTGATCGGCCCGCCCAAGCCGCTTGACGGCTTCCCCACGGTCAAGCCGATGCAGGTGCGCGGGCCGGACCTCGAAACCGTCTACCTCACCGAAATCCGCGTCAACGGCGCCGAGCATGGCCTGCCGACGCCGCGTTCGCTGGTCGATCGTCCGTTCATCCTCGTGCTTGCCTGCTCGGACCTGCAGGCCTCGATCGACTGGGTGCGCGACGTGCTGGGCTTCGACATGATCGACCCCGTCTCGATCCATTATTCGATGATCTCGCTCGCCTTCGACCTGCCGGAAGGCGAGAAGGTGGCGCTCGTCACCGCGAAGTACGAGGGCGAGACCTTTCTCGAACTCGACCAGTATCCGCAGGCCGCGACGGCGCGCCCGCAGGTGGAAGGCGCGCTGCCGCCGGGGGTGTCGATCTGCACCATCAACCTGCCTGACTTCGCCCGCCTCGAAGGCCACTGGGCGGTGCGTCCGGAGGTCCGCGAAGGGCCGCTCTACAACGGCGCGAAAGTCGGCCTGCTGCGCATGCCCGACGGCGCGCTGCTCGAAGTGATCGAAGGCGGCCGCGTCCTCTGACGCCCACATCCTGAAGGGGAATGCCATGACGATCGTGAAGCGCGGGTTCGCCGATGTTGCGCACGGCCAGATCCACTACCGCCATGCCGGTAGCGAGGCGGGCGCAAGCGAAGACCTGCCGCTGGTCATGCTCCACGCCTCGCCGGGCAGTTCGCGCCAGCTGGTGCGGCTGATCGAGGACCTCGGCGCCACGCGCCGGGTCCTCGCCCCCGATACGCCCGGCAACGGCGATAGTCCTAGTCTCGCGCGGGAGGAGACCACCGTGGTCCGGCTGGCCGAGGCGATGCTCGGTTTCCTCGACGCGATGGGGCTGGAGCGGGTGGACCTCTACGGCTCGCACACCGGCGCCTGCATCGCGACCGAGCTGGCGATCCTTGCGCCCGACCGCGTGAGCGGCGTGGTGCTCGACGGCGTCAGCACTTTCACGCCCGAGGAACTGGAAGACATCCTCGCCAACTACGCCTTCCCGTTCGAGCCGGACATCAACGGCGCCTATCTGGTCAACCTGTTCCAGTTCTGCCGCGACCAGTACATGTTCTTCCCGTGGTACAACCGCACCCGCGCCGGTCGCCGCGACAACGGCATGGGCGCGCCCGCCGACCTCCACGCCTGGGCGACCGAGGTGATGAAGGCGCACGACACCTACCACTTCAACTACCGCGCCGCGTTCCGCTGGAACGGCTTCGACCGCCTGCCCCTGCTGACGCGCCCTGCGTTGCTGCTGGCGGGCGAGAACGACCCGCTGATCGACCAGACGCGCGACTTGTCCGCCATGGTGCCCACCGGCAGCTACGTCGAGCTGGCGCGCTTCGACGATCCCGCCTTCGCCTCCGGTCGCCTCAGCGCGATGCAGGCCTTCTTCGCATCCGCCCAATAAGAGAGAGAACAACACCGTGATCGGCGCCTCGCTACTCGTCCTGCTGCACGTCCTCATCCCGGTCTACTGGCTGGGGGGTGACCTTGGCGCCTTCTATGGTTCGACTTTCATGGTCGATCCCAAACGCTCGGTGGCCGAGCGGATGATGGCGCTCAAGATCCTCAACAACATCGACATGGCGCCGCGCACCGCGCTGATCATGGCTTTCCCCACCGGCTTCACGCTGGTGTGGCAGCGCGGCTGGGTGGAGATCGCCGATGCATGGGTGATCGCGGCCTGGGTCGCGGGCCTTGCCTGGCTGGCGCTGGCGTGGGTCGTCCATCTCAAGCACGGCCCGGCGGGTGCGACCTACAAGAAGATCGACCTCGCGATCCGCTATGTCGTCGTCTTCGCGCTCTGGGCCACGGCGATGCTGGCGCTCTCCAAGGAGATCGAGCTGCCGCTGTTCATCGCGCTCAAGTGCCTCGTGCTCGGCACCTGCGTTGCGCTCGGTCTGCTGGTGCGTCGCCAGCTGGTGCCGCTGTTTGGCGCCATCGTGCAGATGCGTGACCACGGCCCGACGCCTGAAAGCGACCGTGTGATCGCGCAAGTCAACGGCCGCGCGCGGATCAGCGTCATCACCATCTGGGTGCTGGTCCTGACCGCCAGCTTCCTCGGCATCGCCACCCCCGTCTAAGCCCCCCTTCAAGGAGAGAGACTCATGCAGCAGCACCGGAGAATCACCGGCAAGATCCTCTACACTTCGCGCAAACCCGGCCGCGAAGGTCAGGAGCGCGGGCGCGAGGACTTCGTGTTCACCGTCCACGGCGACGGCAAGCGCTCGATGCGCGCGATTTGCGAGATCGACGAGCCGGCACCTACGGTGCTGCGTGACATCACCTATTCGCTCGACGAGAACGACATGCCGATGGACTGCTTTGTGCGCCTCACCATCGGCGACGAGTTCATGGGCTCTGGCCTGTTCATGATCCGCGACGGCTACGTCGAGTGCGAGAGCTACGGCCCCTCGATCGGTCGTCTGTCGCAGAAGGTGAAGATCGAGGGCGAGTTCGACGGCTTCGGCACCCACCCGATCGCGGGCGATGCCTATATCACCAAGAAGATGGACCGTTCGCGCGGGCCTCATACCCGTTCTTTCCGCACGTTCCTGCCCTCGCCCGACCACCGCGGCGCGACGCCGCCGATGGTGTCTGAGGTGAACATCCACCTCGCTTACGTGGGCGAGGAGACGGTGACGGTGAAGGCCGGTACTTTCGACTGCTTCCACTACAAGTTCACCGATCCGGACGGCGGCATGGCCACCACCAACGGCGGCCACCCCGACTACGACGTGTGGGTGACGGCGGACGACGACGCGATCTTCGTGCAGGGCGGCGTCGGCGGCTACATGCAGACGTGGTACGAACTGGTCGAATTCGAGCGCAGCTGATTGGGTGTGGGGGGCAGAGCGCATGTCGTCGCTTGTCCCCCCTACCGTCACCCTGAACTTGTTTCAGGGTCCATCTATCGGTTAGCCCAGCGCTCTAATTCTCAAGACTGCCATCACGTTTTCCCGCCGGATAGCACGGAGCTTTCGGCCTGATGGACCCTGAAACAAGTTCAGGGTGACGGCGTGTTTCATGGAAAGCTGGGCGATCAATACGCCGGAGCATCCTCCAGAGGACGCAGCCATTCGACGGGCGTTCCCTCTGGCACCACGGGCGCATAGGCCGCCCCGATCGGCAGCGGCTGGAGATCGTCCGACCACTGGTTCACCACCCGGTTCGAGCCCGGCGAGCGCATGATCTGCAGGAACCCGGTTTCCGAAACATGCGGCCCATGGACGATCCCCGGCGGGCGGAAGAAGTAGGCCCCCTGCCGCATCCGGCCTTCGGGCGCCCACATTTCGCCCTGCAGCATGAAGGCTTCCTCGCAGTGGTGATGCGTCTCGGTGGGGAGGTGGGTTTCCTCCGGCACGCCGTGCGGGAGGCCGGTGAGCAGGAAAGTGCGCCCGCTGTCGTTCGGGCCGAGCCGCAGCACCTTGCGGGCAAGCCGCAGATGACCGAGTTTCGGATCGTAGGTCGAGGTATCCCAAGGCATCCGCGCCGTATCGATGGCGATCGCCTCGGCACATTCCACAAGGGCGTTCGGATCATCGAGCGCGTGCCGGAAGACCAGTAGCGTTGCGCCGTCCTGCGACGAAACAGCGCCATCGCGGCTGCCTTGCGGGATGAAGCCGTAGGCATGCCGCGCGCAGCGCAGTTCGTCCACCGTTACGGCGCCGTCCAGCACGAAGTACTCGAAGCCGGGCTCCCCTGCCGTGCGCGGCCCGGATACGAAACCGGGCGGCAGCCGCACGATCAGCGTGGCATCGGTGCTCAGCGGATCGTGGCTGAGCAGCTTATCCAGAACGCCGTCCGGACGCTCACGCCAGTCGACGTTCTGGGTCTGGATGAACTCGATGTGCGGCCGCGCCATCGCCGCCTTAGCCAAGTTCCAGCGCGCCGGGGTTCATGCGCATGTCGGGGTCGAGCGTGCGCTTCACACCCTCCAGCAGCGCGCGTGATTCCGGTCGCAGGACCGAGGCATAAGGATACGTCCGCCCGATCTGGTTCGACGCCGCACCGTGGCGCGCGAACACCGCGACGATCTCCTGCCGCAACCGCATGACCAGCGCCCGCGCCGCCTCGTTGGCCGGAGGGCGAGGCAGATCGCGCAGCGCCTTGGCGCTCAGGGTCGCCTTGTGCATCGGCAGCCATTCGTCGTGCCAGTTGAACACCGGCTCGTAGCTGAAGGCATGGTTGCCCATGATCGTGATCAGGCGCGAGACGACCACGCCGCTCTCGCGCAGCGCGTCCTCATTGTCCGCCAGCAACTGCTCCAGATCGTCCACCAGAGCCTTGGCCTGACTGTGCGGCACCTTCCCGTTGAGCGCGACCCAGCGGTCTCCCGTCGCCCCCAGCACTGCGTCGAGGGGCGAGAACATCTCCGCCCGCCCGGCCTTGGGGATGGAGTTGGGCAGTTCCCTGCCGCGCAGCCTCGCCGCGATCTGGCGCGCGGCGGCCATGTCCTCGTCCACGCTGGCGCGGCTGCGACCGGCCAGAACGAGGTGAAGCGAGAAACAGCCTTCCTCGATGAAATCGCGCCCCGCCAGCGCCAGCTTTGCACCGGCCTTGAGGCCCCGCAGCAGACCCTGTTCCTGCGCCACGACCTTGCCCAGCGTCTTCACGTCGCGGATCAGGTCGGACGGGGCGGCAAGTGCCTGCCGCGTCTTGTCCGGGTCCATGACATAGGCGTCCTCCGCCAGTTCGGCGCGGCCGATCTCGCAGATCGCGGCGATGGCGGCGTCACGGTCGGAGAAGCCGAACGAGAGGAAGTCGGTATGCGCGGGCTTGCGGATCATGCGCAGGCTGGCCTTGCACTTGATGCCCAGCGCGCCCGCGTCGTGGATGAATAGGCCGGTCGTGTCCGGCCCGAAGCTGCGCAGGAAGGGCTTGGGCGCATTCGCCACCGCCTTCTGCCCGGTATGGACGACTGTGCCGTCCGCCGTGACGACCTCCAGCCCCAGCACGATGTCGGCCGAAGTCCCGTAGCGCGCGGTGCCCAGGAACAGCGCGCCGTTGGAAAGGCCGCCGCCCACCGTCGCGCCCCGGCCCGAGAACGTGCCGAAGAACGGCAGGCGCAAGCCCTTCTCCTGTAGCGCCTCGTAAAGCTGCAGCCATGTCACGCCCGGCTCGACGGTAACGACCATGTCCTCCTCGTCGATGGAGAGGATACGGTTCATTCGCCGCAGGTCCACCGCGACCCAGTCGACCCCGCTCCCGACATAGCCGCCGACATACGTAAGGCCGCCGCCGCGCGGCATCAGCGGCATTCCGGTCGGCGCGATGCGGCACACAGCCTCGACCAGCCGCGCCTGATTGTCCGGCCGGATTACCAGACGGCAACGCCCGGCACGGCCGAGCAGGTCGGACGAGTGCAGCTCGATCGATGCCTCGTCGGTCAGCAGTCCGTCGGGGCCGAGGATCGCGGAAAGGTCGCGCTCCAGCGCGTCGTCGATCGTGCTTGCACAAGCCATACTATTCCCTTTCATTCGCAATCACCGCCTCGCGGAACGCGGGGCGTCCCACGGCCAGCGTGATCGCAGCGGCCGTGCCGCAGCCGAAGAAGACGATGCCGAGCGCCCAGGCGATGCCGCCCGGCCCGGTGAAGACGGTGTCGGACAGGAACCCGACGATGAAGTTGCCCGCCGTCAGCGCGATCAGGCCCGAGCAGATCGTGTGGATCGCCATGACCTGCCCGCGCAGCCGGTTGGGCGTCATCGCCGAAATCCCCGAATAGACGCCCGAGATATTCCAGTTCAGGAACAGCGCGTTGAGGGCGTAGAACACCAGCGCCATCCAGCCCGAAGGCACGAGGCAGGCAGCGGTGCCGAACAGCACCATCGAGGCCGCGCAGCCCATCGCCGCCAGTACGGGCGCGTCGCGATGGCCGCGCTTGAGCAGCCAGGCGATGACCCAGCCGCTGTTCACGGCGGCGAAGGCGCTCACCGGGAAGCCCACCGCGCCAAGCGCGTAGCCGGTATGCGCTGCGTCCCAGCCGTGCGCGCGGATGAAGAGCGCGGGGAACCAGCCGACGATGGCATAGACGCAGACGAGGTTCATCACCGTCCCGATGAGGAAGCACCCGTAGGCCACCGGCCGCTCCACGAAGAGGCTCAGGATCGGGCGCAGGCTGATGCTGGTAACTTGTGTGTCGAGGCCCTTGCGCGAAGGCTCGCGCACGCTCGCCAAAACGATCAGCGCAAGGACGAGGCCGGGCAGCCCGCAAAGCACGAAGACGATCTGCCACGGCATGCTCGACCCGAACAGCGAGGGCAGGCCCACGATCAGCGCGTCGGCCCAGCGGATGAACAACCCGCTCAGCGCCATTGCCGCCGCCGTGCCGATCGAGCTGCCGACTACGAACACGCCATAGGCACGCGGGCGCACGTCCGGCGCAAAGTAGTCGGCGATGAGCGAGGTGGCGACCGGCACCAGCGCCGCCTCTCCCACACCCACCATCATGCGGGCGAGGAACAGTTGCTCGAAGTTCGAGGCGAAGGAGCAGCAGACCGTGGCGAGGCTCCATACGGTAAGGCCCCCGACCAGCACCGGCACGCGGCGCGAGCGGTCGCAGAGCATGCCCAGCGGCAGGCCCAGCAGGCTGTAGACCATGCTGAAGGCCATGCCCTGAAGCAGGCCGAACTGCGTGTCGTTGAGGTGGAGACTGCGCTCCAGCGGTTCGATCAGCAGGGCGATCGAGACGCGGTCGAGGATCGCCAGCGCATAGGCCAGCGTCAGCAGCGCGATCACGTACCAGGCGTATCCCCGGGCGGGCCAGACTTCCTGCGGCGCGCCGGGCGTCACGCCGCGCTCTCCGTTTCGGCGGTCGTCGGGGTGAGGAACTGTGCGACCAGCACGGCGGTCTCGGCGATGGTGTTGGGGCGCGGGGCCGTCGCATGGCCGAGGTGGGCTGCGGCGGCGTAGAACGGGTCGTTCTCGCGCGCAAACACCAGCGTCGGGCATGCGGGGCGAGGCGGAGTGTCGGCGATGGTCAGCGCGGCGCGCATGGCGTCGCCGTAGTGCACAGGCTGCTTGATCACGCCCAGCAGCGCGCGGTGCAGCGCCTCGCCGTCGAGCGTGGGCTCGGTTTTGCGCTGGGCGGCGAGCGTGCCCGAGTACCAGGGCCATTGCACCTGCCCGTCGCGCAGCATGTGCCAGGCGCGGTGGAGGTGCCCTCCGGCCATGTCGAAGGCGAGGGGAGGGCATAGCGCCTCGGGATCGGCGAGCGCTTCGGGCGCACCGTCGAGGATCAACTGGTCGACCATCTCCGGCTGCGCCTCGGCGAAGGCGAGTGCGAGGTACGAGGCCGGGCCGACCGCCAGAACGTCGACTTTGCCGCTGAGATGGGTGGCAAGCGTAGTCAGCGCGGCGAGGTAACCGGCTGCCGAGGGATCATCCAGCGCCTCGGATTCGCCGAAGCCGGGCAGGTCGGGAACGACGGTGTCGTACGAGCCGCAGAGAGCGTCCTGCCACTGCATCGCCGCCAGCGTCGAGGATGCCTCAAGAATGAGCAGCGGACGGCCACCCTCGGGGCCACGGCGCAGGACGTGGATCTGGCCCTCTTCGTGCTCGACGTAGCCGGTGTAGGAAGGCGCGGTAACGGGCGCATCCGAGGCCGATACATCGCGCAGGCGCGCCAGCAACCATTCGCCCCATGCCGTTCGGTCGCTTTCTAGGCGTTCGATGCTCAATGCCGGATTTTCGGCCACGGGAATGCGGTCGAGGTAGCCGTAGAGTACGTCGTCGCGGCGCGCGGCCACCAGCGTCGGCACTTTGATTGCATGCAGCGCCGGGCCGCAGTCGTAGCGCATCGCGGCGGCATAGGCCCCGGAATAGTTCGGCCCGGCGCTGAACAGGTCGATGGTGTACTGCTCGATCCATTCGGGCGAGGGCGTTTCCATCGCCATGCGGCTGGCGGCAGTCGTCGCGAACCACGGGAACCAGCGCAGCATGTCGCGCGTGCGGGTCCATTCCGCGGCGATGTAGGCGCCGTGCGCATCGATGGTGAAGGGCCGCATATAGGCATCGACGAAGGCAGCCGGGGCCAGCGCTTCCGGGAACGAAAGGCCATCGAGGATCAACGTGGGAGGACGTCCCGATGAGGCTGCGTACTCCAGCGCGATCTTGGCGCTGGTGTGCGTCGCGTAGATTGGTGCATCGGTAAGACCGAGGGCCTCCAGCGCCTCGCCGAGCGCGGCCGCGAAGTCGCCGATCGTCGGCGTATCGACGCCCAGCGGCTCCGAATTGCCATAGCCCGGCGTATCAAGCGCGAAGACCCGGAAATGCGGCGCCAGCAGCCGCATCGTATCCAGATGCAGGCGCGAAGATCGCGGCGAATCGTGCAGCAGGACGACGGGCCTGCCTTCCCCCGCCTCCCGCAAGTGGACACGCCGTCCCCTGACGTCGACGTAGCGCCGGGCGATCCTTACGGACGCGGAAGCGGCGGCGGGTTGCCGGGAGGACATGACGCTGTGACCCTCATTTTGATATAGACATATATCTATTCGTGATCGATAAAAATCGGGTTGTCCAGCCCGGAGATCGAACCGAGTGAAGATGCGCCAGAGTGACTTTTCGCGGCCTGCCCCCCATCCCGACGACCCGCGAGGGTGGGCGGTGGTGGTCGCCGCGATGGTCGGGGTGGCGCTGGGGCTGAGCCCGATCCCGTTCTACACGATCGGCATGCTCGCACCGCAGCTTTCCGCGGAATTCGGCTGGAGCTTCGCGGCGCTGATGGCCAGCATCACGGTGCAGTCGGGCGTCGTCATGATCGCCAGTCCGCTCGCCGGGATCGCCATCGACCGCTTCGGCGCGCGGCCCGTCGCGCTCGTTTCGCTGCCGCTGTTCGGGCTCTCGTTCATGAGCCTCGCGCTCGGCAACGGATCGCTGACTTTGTACTATGCGCAATGGGTAATCATGGCGGTGCTGGGCGTCGGCACCCTGTCCGCGACCTGGACGCGGGTGGTGACGCAGTGGTTCGACAAGTGGCGTGGCATGGCGCTGGGCCTGGCGAGTTGCGGCACCGGTATCACCGGGTTCATCATCAAGCCGCTCTGCGCCCATCTGATCGAGACGCATGGCTGGCGCACCGCGGTCGTGGTGATCGGCTGCCTGCCCATCGTCGTCGGCGTGCCCGTGGTGGTGCTGTTGTTTCGCGAGATGGCGCGGGGCGCCCCGGCCCCCGACAAGCCAGTCGAAGCCGCCGAAGAGATCGTCCAGCCCGGCCTGACGCTGGCCGAGGCCGCGCGCGACCGGCGGCTTTGGATCATGGCGGGGGCATTCCTCTTCATCGCCTTTGCCCTCACCGCGCCGACACCGAACCTTGAGAACATCCTCAAGACTCGCGCCTTCACGCTGCCGCAGATCGGCGAGATCACCGCTGCTTTCGGGCTTTCGGTCATCGCCGGGCGCCTCATCGGTGGCTGGTTGCTCGACCGCTTCTGGGCGCCGCTGATCGCGCTCGTCATTCTTGCGTTCCCGGCGCTCGGCTGCTGGCTGCTGACGAGTTCGGCGCTGTCGCCGCTGATCGCGACGCTGGCCGTGATCTCGCTCGGGTTCGGCGCAGGGTTCGAATTCGACCTGCTCGCCTACCTCATCAGCCGCTTCTTCGGGCAGCGGCACTACGGGGCGATCTACGGCTGCTTCTATGCCGTGATTGCTTTTGCGGGGGGGCTGGGGCCGGTCGTCTTTGGGTATGCCTTCGATATGATCGGCAATTACACGATCGCCTTGAGGGCTGGCTCCGCGTGCCTGATCACAGGCGCCGTACTGCTTCTGGCTATGGGCACATATCCAAAAACATCTGAAAAATAAAGATATTTTATGATGATGTGACTTTTGCACCCCAGCGCCAAGGTAAATCGACGCGAGAGCGATTTGGCGGGTTGACACAAAGCGCAATCTATTATGTCATCAATGCATAACAAATAAAGATCGCAGCGGCGGCGGCAGGATGCGCCCGCGTTTCAAGGTTCCAGGTTCAGGACAATGAGGAGTCGTCATGCTTGATTCGACGAGGGGTATTCGTGCGCGCGCTCTGGGTGCAGTCGCACTGTTGGCCATTACCGCCACCACGGCCCATGCACAGGAAGCGCAGGGTGCTGACGCTCAGGTGAGTGCTCAATCTGGCGGCAATCTCGGCAGCGACATCATCGTCACCGCGCAGCGCCGTCCTGAGCGTCTTCAGGAAGTGCCGGTCGCCGTCACCGCGTTCAACGAAGAGATGATCCGCAACCTCAACCTGAACGACGCGATCAAGACGGCGCAGATGGTTCCGGGCATGATCGCCACGCACAACGCAGGGCTCGGCACGGCGAACGCTTACTACCTGCGCGGCCTCGGCAATAGCCAGTCGGTCGCAACCTTCGATCCGCCGGTCGGCACTTATGTCGACAACGTCTACGTCGCGCGCCAGAATGCCAACAATTACCAGTTCTTCGACGTCGACCGCGTGGAAGTGCTGCGCGGGCCTCAGGGCACCCTGTTCGGCCGTAACACCACCGGCGGCGCCGTCTCGGTGATCATGAAGAAGCCGTCGGACCAGATGGGCGCCAAGTTCGAGGCGACTTACGGCTCCTACGACCGCGTCACCGCCAAGACCACCGTGGACCTGCCGGTCAGCGAGCGCGTGCTGACGAAGTGGTCGGCCTACTACGTCTACGACAAGGGCTACCTCAAGAACGTCACCACCGGCGACCGCCTCAACGGCGAGCGCAACTACGGCTTCCGCGGCGACCTGCGCTTCCTGCCGACCGACGACCTGACCATCGACCTGTCGGGCGAATACACCCGCAACACGGGCACTTACCTTGGCGTCTATGCCGCACCGGTCGCCTCGGATCGCTACAAGACGACGACCACGCCGGATTTCTACAACACCCGCAACGCCCTGCCTGAAGGCAATTGCAAGGGCGATCCGGTGAACATCCTGCTGACCACGGTGACCGGCAACTGCTCGCTGACCGACAGCTATGCGACGACCGCCGACGTCAACTGGAACACCGATGCGGGCAATCTGGAACTGATCGCGGGCTATCGTTCGCAGGAACAGGGCTACATCAACAACTACAACGGCACGACCACCAACGTCTACGCCGCCTACATTCTGGCTGACAAGATCAAGAACCATCAGGTTTCGACCGAACTGAAGTGGACCGGCGAAGCGCTCGATGACAAGCTGAAGTATGTCGCCGGCGTGTTCTACCTGCGCGAAGTCAACCACCTCGCCTCGGCCGACTTCCAGGGTTCGGCGACGGCAACTGCGTTCAATCTCCTGCAGGATCGCCATTTCCGCCAGCAGGTCGAGACTGTCGCCGGCTACCTCCAGGGTGACTACGAGGTCGTGCCCGACCTGACCGTGACCGTGGGCGCGCGCTACACTTACGAGAAGAAGAGCATCGAATACTTCGATTCCGAACGCTTCCCCGGCTTCGGCTTCAACAGCGCCGATGTGCGCGCGGCGGGCATCCCGCTCAAGCTGACGCAGAACCGCGTGACGCCGCGCTTCGCGATCAACTACAAGCTCTCGCCCTCGGTCATGCTCTATGCCTCGGCGACCAACGGCTTCAAGTCGGGCGGCTGGAACGGCAACGCTGCCGTGGCGACCCGCGTGCTGGCGTTCGAGCCGGAAGTCACGTGGTCCTACGAAGGCGGCGTCAAGTCGGAGCTGTTCGATCGCAAGGTGCGCATCAACCTCAACGGGTACTATGCGCGCACCAAGAACCTGCAGATCACCTCGGGTATCGTCCCGCCGGGTGAGACGGTGATCGTCAGCCTCGCGCGCAATGCCGGCACACTGGTCGATTACGGCCTGGAGTTCGAGACCGTCTTCGCGCCGGTGCGCAACTTCGAATTCTTCGCCAACGGCTCGCTGTCGCATGGCGAGTATTCGTCGGTCGTGATCCTGCCGGGCGTGTCCGAGGCGCTGCAGATCTCCACCGATACCCGTCCGGTGCGTACGCCGACCTTCCAGTTCACCGGTGGCGCGACCTACACGATCCCGGTCGATGCGCTGGACGGCGACATCAAGCTGATCGGCTCATACCGCCACAATTCTTCGTACTATATCGCCGTGCTGAACACCGCAGCGGCCCCGCGCGAGGACTTCGTGGACCTCAAGGTTTCGTACGAGAAGACCGACGGCAGTTTCGGCGCGTCGTTCGGGGTGACCAACCTGACCAAGCAGGAGACGATCACGGCAAACTTCCTCTCGCTGTTCCCAGGCGATCCGCGCCGCTTCACCGGCAGCGTCTGGTTCAAGTTCTGAAGAAAATAGACACCACGACAGGGAAAGGGGCGCTTCGGCGCCCCTTTTTCTTGCCCGACTTTTTCGCCTGCCGAATTTGCCGTTGCGTGCCCAATTGACATATCTACGCGAGGTTTGACGATCAGGCTCGCGCAGTCCCGCGCGGGTGCCGTCTTGGATGTTCGGGAGTATCGGGGTGGTCGATCGCGACGCTGCAGTGCCGCTCTATTATCAGATATACCTGCAGTTGCGTGACGAGATCCTGAGCGGTCAGCGCCCTTTCGGCAGCGCCATGCCGACCGAGCACGAACTGGCCGAACTCTTCGGCGTCTCGCGCATCACTGCGCGCCGGGTGCTCAACGAACTGGCCGAACAGCGCTATGTCGAGCGCAAGCGGCGGCTGGGCACCACGGTCATCTTCAAGTCTCCCGCCAAGCCGATAGAGGCGGATATCGATCAGGCGATGGACTCGCTGATGGCGCTGGGCAGCGGCACCACCGTCAACGTGATCGAGGTCAACCGCGAGAAACCCAACCCCACCGTCGCCGCCGCGCTGCAGGTCGATGCCGGTGAGGACGTGATCCGCGCCGTGCGTATCCGCTATCTCGACGGGACGCCGATCGGTTATGTCGTCAGCTATGTGCCGGGCGATCTGGCATCGCTGATCACGCCGGGCAATCTTGGCAAGGGGCCGATCCTGCAGCTTCTGGCCGATGCCGGGTACAAGGCGGTCCATGCGGACCAGACCATCGGCGCGCTTCAGGCTGACCCCAATCTGGCGCAGGCGCTGGAGATCGCCCCACTCGCCGCGCTTCTGCGGATCAGCCGGACCAGCTACGACGCGAACGAGCGCCCCTTCCTGCTGACCTTCGCGCATTACCGCTCGGACAAGTTCACGATCCGGCTGGATCTTCACGGAACCCGCTACGCGGTCAATTAGATGACCGCGCGCTTGCGCATCTATATTGTTATAGTTACGATACAAAAAGCATCATCCAACGCTTGGGGGTATCGTGAAGGCCTATACGATCGGTTCGCAGCAGGGCATCGCATCGCTGACCGCAGTGACCAAGGACGTGCCGCAGCCCGGCCCAGGGCAAGTGCTGGTCAAGGTACGCGCGGTGTCGCTCAACCACCGCGACCTGCTCATCGTCTCCAGCAAGTACGGCGCGCCGCGTCCCGAGGACCGGGTGCCGGTGTCGGACGGTGTCGGCGAAGTCGCCGGTCTGGGTGAGGGCGTTGCCGGGGTCGAGATCGGCCAGCGCGTCACCGCGCCGCATTTCGTCAGCTGGACCGACGGGCCGTTCTCGCCCGCCTACTTCGGCCACGACCTTGGCGTGACGCATGACGGCTGGCTGGCTGAATACGTGCTGGTCCCGGCGCATGCGCTGGTGAAGGTGCCGGATTCGCTGACCGACCGCCAGGTTGCGGCACTGTCCGGCGCGGCGCTGACCGCGTGGAATGCCATCGTCGAGGTCGGCAAGGTCAAGGCGGGCGACAGCGTTCTCGCGCTCGGCACTGGCGGCGTCTCGATCATGGCGCTGCAGATTGCCCGCATGTGCGGCGCGCGCGTCGCCATCACCTCGTCCAGCGACGAGAAGCTGGAACAGGCCCGCGCGCTCGGCGCCGACGTGACGGTGAACTATCGTAGCGATGCGGAGTGGGAGAAGACCGTCTTCGCCGCGCTGGGCAACGGTGCGGACATCGTCGTCGAGACCGGCGGCCTCGCCACCCTGCGCCAGTCGATCGCGGCGGCCGCGCCTAACGGCCGCATCGCCATCATCGGCGCGCTGGGCGGCACCGTCAGCGATCCGCTGCCCAACTTCGGCACGATCATCGGCAAGAACCTCGCCATCCACGGCATCGCTGCGGGCGGCCGTGCGATGCTGCAGAGGCTGGTCAACGCGATCGCGATCAACGGCATGGAGCCGGTGGTCAACAAGGTGTTCACCTTCGACCGGGCCGGCGATGCCTATGCCTACCTCCACTCGGGCGATCACTTCGGCAAGGTGATGATCCAGGTCGCCTGATGAGCCCGGCGACCATGGCCGACCCCGCCGCCCGCCTCGCCGATCACGCGCTGTCCATCGAGTGGACGGCGCTGCCTCCCTCGGCGCAGGCGGCGGCGCGCGCCTTCCTGTTCGACAGCCTTGCGGTCGGCGTGGCGGGCCATTCCGCCATCTATGCGGCTGAAGTGCGCAAGGCCGCGCAAGTCTGGACCGGCGGCGCGACAGGTGAGGGCATGGTGCTGGGCGCACCGGACTTGCGCCTGCCCGCGCCTTATGCGGCTTACGTCAACGCCTACCAGATCCACTCGCAGGAATACGACTGCGTGCACGAACCGGCGGTCGCTCACCCGATGGCGACCGTCTGCGCGGCGCTGCTGGCCGAGGCTGGGCGCGCTCCGGCGAGTGGCGAGGATTTCCTCGCCGCCGTGGTCGCCGGGATCGACGTGGTGGCGACGCTGGGCGTGGCGGTGAAGGGACCGCTCAAGTTCTTCCGCCCGGCGACGGCGGGCATCTTCGGCTGCGTCGCCGCGCTTTCGCGCCTGCGCCGGGTGGAGCCTGAGGTCGCCTATCGCGCCTTCGGCCACGCCCTCGCGCTGGCGAGCGGGACGATGCAGTCGCATATCGAGGGCAAGCCGACGCTGGCGCTGCAGGTCGCGGGCGCGGCGCGCTCCGCAGTCGAGGCGTTCGACCTCGCCTGCGCCGGGGTGCCTTCGCCCGCAGGCGCGATCGGCGGGCCGTTCGGTTACATGGCGCTGTTCGAGAACGACCCGCTGCTTGAGCCCGAACTCGACAAGCTGGGCAAAGTCTGGCGCGTCGAGGAAGTCAGCTGGAAGCCGTTCCCCACCGGGCGCGCCGCGCAAGGAGCGATCGTCGCGCTCAAGACGCTGATGGCCGAGCACGGCGTGACGGCGGACAATCTGGAAGCGCTGGAATACCGCGCGCCGCCGCTGATCCACCGGCTGGTCGGTCGCCGCCCGCAGGCGGACATGACGGTAGCCTATGCGCGGCTGTGCTTCGCCTGGCTCGGCGCGGTGGTGCTGACCGAGGGTGACGTGGGCCTCGACGCCTTCACGCCCGAGCGGCTGGGCGATCCGGCTTTGGCGGCGATTGCGGCAAAAATCACCGTCGTTGCGGACGACAACCCCGATCTTGCGGCTTTCGTGCCCGCTTTTGCGCATGTGCGTCTGGTGGACGGACAGACTTTCCGCGTCGATGTCGCGCAGCAATTCGGCGCGCCGGAGTGGCCCTTGACGCTGGAGCAGCAGCTGGAAAAGGCGCGCAAGTGCTTTTCGTTCGGCGGGCTGGATGCGGCGCTGGTGCCGGATCTGCACGCGCTGGTCGGGCGGCTGGATGCGGCCGGGGATGTGGCGCGGGAGTTGGCGGGACTGTTGGCCTAGCCATTCGTCGTCCCGGACTTGATCCGGGACCGCTGGCCATGAACCGCCCAGCTTGCGTCGGGGCGGC
>JASGGD010000101.1:0-17175 GCA_047605225.1 Novosphingobium sp. | reverse complement strand
AAGGTGAAACGCTATCCGCGCGAGGCAGGAGTGCGTCGCCAGCAGGGTGTGCCTTTTCCTTTTGCACCTGCTCCGGCCCCGGTGGAATTTCGCTTGGGGGCTCGGGGGGGCAGCCGGCGGCGCGACGTCGAACGCGCTGAGTGTCGTCGGTACGGGCGCAGCCTGATAACTGGTCCATGCGAACAGCGCGCCGCCGAGGATCAGCAGGCCTATCATCGTTGTGCCGCCTGCGCCGAACAGGCGGGTTCGCCAGCTCATGGGCTGATCAGCATAGCGAGGCGATGGCTGCCAGAGCGGCTCCTTCGCAGGAACGACACTCGGCTTCGTGCCATCAAAGTGAGCTGCGTGCCCAGCGTGCTGATCCGGGATCACAATGTCTGCGGTGTCGAAGGTCATGCGCGCCACCAGATGTCCTTGTAGGTTAGAAGCAGGGCGACGAAGAATGCTGCCATCATGAGGAAGGCGGTCCACTGGACGATGCCGATCGCGGTTCCGGCAACTGCGATCGACAGCCCGAGTGAGACGGCGATGGCCACCCACCCACCACATCGCAGGATGATTTCGAGCGACCGTGCGGGCGCGCGAGCGAAGAGGTCGCGATGATGCCTGGCCATGGACAGCGCAAGCATGGCGAAGCCGGCTAGGCTGAAGAAGAAGGATGAAGCTGCCATCATGCCGCTGTCCCGCTCAACAGGATGACCACAAGCATCGTCAGTGGCGCAGAAGTCCCGATGATCCATAACCATGCGCGCGTCGGGCTACGAGCGTGGAAGACTGCCATGAGAGTCGCGGCGTAGAGAAAGAAGCTCACCATACTGGACCAGAGCATCGTGGCACTTTGCATCTGCGGAAGAGCAAGAGGCACCAGCACGACGAAGAGCGAGGTCAGGACGTAGCCGCTCGCTACCCCCGCCACCGTGCGCGATGCGACGGACAGGCGGTCACGAACATCGGTGTTCGATGCCGCGCGGCCTTCGAAGCGGCGGGCTGATACCGTTGCTGCCCTGCGACGCAGTCTGATCGCGATGGCTGCGAATACGATGCCAACGACCAGGGCGATCAGGTCGAAGCCTGCCAGCACCCAGTCTCCCGCCGGTATCGTTGCAGCCAGATGCCGATCGGTGGTCAGTGCGTTCAGAACCGGTAGAAGGCCGAAGGCCAGCGCCGCTAATCCCAGCAGTTCGAACCATGCCCATCGCGGCGAGCGCCATATCGGCCAGATCAGCATTGCGGCCCAGGCGAGGAACATGACATGCACCTCCCAGTGCTCGCGATCCGCCATATTCAGCGGCAGGAGGCGGTTCGCCCAGAAATAGGCGGCTATGGCGATGGGAAGCCCGGCGATGGTGCCGATGTTCAGCGCCTCCACTAGCCGGAAACCCAAATGAGCCGCCTGTTTCTGGCGTCGCTTGGCAGTCCACAGGACGAGGCCGGTGGCGATCATCGCCGAACTGGCGAACCCGGCCAGCACATAAAACGCTCTCAGCACCGGCCCGGCAAAATCGCCCATGTGCAGGCCAAGCAGCATGTCATGCGTCTGCGCGGCGGTGGACAGGGCCGGTCGTGCATCACGCAGTAGTGCGCCGGTCGCGCCGCTGAACGTCATGGAGTCGTGCTCCAGGCTCACTTGCTCGTGGCCCATCGGGCGCAGGATTACCTCGGCATTGGTTTGCCCAGGGGCATTCACCGTGACCGAACCGAGCATGTCCATGGGTCTGCGCCGTTCGAACGTCTCGATCATGGGGCTGATCGGCGCAGTGGCGCTGGCAGGTGCCATCAGCAGCGCGCCGGGGAAGAATGAGGGGAAACTCTCCTCCATCACCCGCTCGCCATTGTCGCCATGAATCAGCGCCGGTGCGGCGGGCATGTAGGTGAAGAGGAACAGGACCAGCCCGCTCCAGCATATCATCACATGGAAAGGCAGCGCCGCGACGCCCAGCAGATTGTGCGCATCGAGCCAGGAACGCTGCCCCTTGCCGGGCCGGAATGTGAAGAAGTCCCGGAAGATCTTCTTGTGAACCACGATCCCGGTGATGAGCGCAGCCAGCATGGCCATCGCGCACAGACCTACGATGCGGATCGCCGTCTCATAGGGGATATAGTGGAGCGAATAGTGCATCTCGAAGAAATGGCCGCCGCCGCCAGTGTCGCGGACCTTGGCCGTATCCGGCAAACCGGTCTCCGCGTTGAGACTGGCGCTGCCGCGCTCGCCACCCGGTGATCGTGGCGACCACCAGACGACGATCTCCTCATAGGTCCGTCGCCGTGGCAGGATGATCGTCCAGCTTTGCGCATCCGCGCCATGCTCGGCCAGATAGCTCAGTGCACGCGGCACGGTATCCCGCGCGGTGCCTGCCGGAGAAACCATGGGCTTCTCCGGCATCATCCAGCGATCGATCTCGAACCGGACATAGGACAGGGTGCCCGTGACGAACACGAAAAACAGCACCCAGCCCAGAACCAGCCCCGCCCATGTGTGCAACCACGCCATGGACTGGCGGAACGTGTCTCTCACGATCAACGCTCCGCTGCGTTCAGTCGAACTTGTACCTGACGGACGCCAGAATCTTGCGTGGCTCTCCGTACATGTTGAAGTAATAGTCGACGCCCAGATCGCGCAGGTAGGTCTTGTCCAGAAGGTTGTCCGCGTTGATCGCAAAATCGAGATGGCGGTTCACACGATAGCCCAGCTTTGCAGAGACGATCGCATAGGCTTCCTGCCGGTACGGCATGGATACGCGCGTGTCGGTATCGGTGTAATACAGCGCACTTTGGGCCGTAACACCGCCGCCGATGGTCCAGCGGGCTAGGCCACCTTCCATGTTCGTATCTCCGAAGCGATATTGCGCCCAGAGCTTGAAGTTGTGCTTGGGAAGGCTCGCCGTTTCGAAACGCTCGCCCGAAACGGCGAAGTCGTCAGCGGTGAGATACTTCCCGACGAAAAGCGAATAGCTGCCGGTAATGTTGAGGCCCGGGAACGGTGTGCCCGAAACCTCCGCCTCGATCCCGCGGGACTGGATCACTCCGGCCGCGCGGTAGCAATAGCCCGGCCAACCCGGACAGACGTGGGTCGGATCGTCATCCCTGATCGCGCGGTTCCGGTCGCGCATGTCGTAGACGGCCAGCGAAGCGTTCAGATTTCCGTCGAGGAACGCGCCTTTCAAGCCGACCTCGAACTGCCGCCCGGTGCGGGGGGGAAGGATCGTCTGCGCGAAATCCTTGTTGCTTTGCGGCATGAAGATATCGGCGTAGCTGCCGTAGGCGGTGAGGGACTTGCTGAGGTCGTAGGTTACGCCGGCATAGGGCGTGAATTTCCCGCGCACTTTCTGGGCATGCACGCGATCGGCGCCATAAGCGCTGCGCGTGAAATAATCCTGGCTGGAGTATCGGCCACCAAGCGTGAACGCGAGCCGGTCTGTCACAAGGATGTTGGCCGATCCGTACAAACCATATTGTGTGGATTCCAGCTTTTCACCCGCCGGAGTGAAATCGGCCAGCGTCGTTCCCAAAGTGTGGAAATTAAGGACGTCCGCATCCTCGAAATAGGGACGCGCCTGCGACAGGGTCAACTGATCGCGGGATGAGTGATTGAAGCCGAGCGCCAGCTTGTGGGTCTGGCCAAACAGCGACACAGGTCCATGCACATTGATGTCGAAGGACCGATAATACTCATTGCGCTTGGCGTACACGCCGCCGAAATCGGCGAGGCCGTCCTCATCCATCATCTCATAAGCATAGTAGCCTGCAACGAGATTCTTGTCGTTACGATGGATATACGTCGCCTTACCGGCCCATTCGTTTCCGAAATCATGGCGAAGATCTACGGTGTAATCGACATTGTTCGATACGGCATCGAAATCATTGGTTCCGACGTAAGACTTCCGGCCCGGCAATGAACCGTCGGGGTAGCGGGGGAGGCCGTAGTAGTTGTTGAACACCTTCTTCATCTGGGTGGTTGAAAGGCTCGCCGTGGTGCGGGGCGATATATCGTATTCGACTATGCCGTAGATCTGCTTGAGGTTCTGTTTGCCGACATCGTAGAATTCATCCTTGTCCTCCACGACGCCGACCACCCGCGCGCGAAGCGAGCCATCGGCGTTGAGCGGACCTGTCACGTCGACATCCGAACGGACGTCGTTCCACGATCCGTAATAGGCGTTGCCGGAAAGCTGGAAGGTCTTCTGCGGCCGTTTGCGAACGAGATTGACAGTCCCGCCCGGATCGCCGCTACCGCTCAGGAAGCCCGCCGGCCCATGCAGCATTTCCACACGATCGTAGATGGAAGGATCCATCCGGTTGCTGGAGCCACCATACTGCTGCTGTTCCAGAACCCCGTCCACTTGCATGACGATCTGGAAGCCGCGCGACATGATCCGCGTATGCCAGTCATAGCCATAGTTGCGCGTGCCGGGGAGCTGAGCGAATACGCGAGACAGAGAGATGAGGCCCTGATCATCCATCTGAGTGCGGGTCAGGACCGAGACCGTCTGCGGAACTTCGCGAAGGCTCTCCACGCCCTTGAAAATGGATACAGCCTTGGCCGCGTAGGTGCCGGTGCCCTCGGATGCAGCCGGGTCGCTCGTCAGGCTGGCGCTGGCTCCACCTTTAGATCCCGTCGCGCTTTCGACACGCACCGCGCCCAGCTGGATCGCACCACTGTCCGCGCTCTCCGGCGCTTTGACCAGCGTGACCGATCGCGCATCGATCTGCCGCCAGGTGATGCCCGTTCCCGTCAACAAGCGGCTGAGCGCCTCGAAGGAACCCATGTTGCCGCTTACGCCGGGGCTTTGCCGCCCAGCCAGGATGCTTTGGTCAGCTGAAATGCGAAGGCCCGACTGGAGACCGAAGGCCGTGACCGCACCTTCAAGCGACTGCGCAGGAACATCGAACTGGGTTCGAGCCGCAGCAGCCGGCTGGCTCTGTGCCATGGCCGGCAACGCAGGTGCCAGTGCGATGACACTCACGCCCAAAGACAGCATCCGGGCAAACTTCATCGCCGCGCTGCGCGCGCGGATCGACGACATAACTTCATTCATAAAACCCCCAGGATTCGAACAATCACGGCGGCACATGCATTTCAGTCGCAATAGCCGCTCGTGAATGTGACGAGCCTCAGCCAGCCCTTGTCTCACCGCTGGCGAATTTATTTTTCGGGTCCGTCCCGCCGGTCGGAAAGGACGATCAGCCAGGGGGTAATCTGAAGCATGCTCGCACCCGACGACGACAGCAATGTACGCACTGAGCCGACCGGATCGGCTAGATCGTACACGCCAGTCACCCGCACACCTTCCAGTCGATTCCCCCGCAGGAAAATATGCCCGCGATAGTGACGGTCCAGTATCTCGATGACGTCCGCCAGGCTGGCATTGCGAACCGCAAGCCGCCCGCTGCGCCATGTCCCGATTTCAGCGGCACTGACATTCGTGACCGCTTGCGTGCCGCCGTCTCGGTCGATGGTGAAGTGTTGCCCCGGCTTCAAGGCTATCTGCACCGGAGATGTACCGGCACGCTCGACCCACACTGAGCCGCGTGCGACGGCCACGCCGAGCGTTCGATCCGTCATCGAAACATCGAAAGTCGTGCCGGTCACAGTCACAGTCATGTTTGACGCCTGTACTGTGAACGGACGGGTACGGTCGTGGGCGACGTCGAACCATGCCTCGCCACCAAGCAAGGCGATTTCCCGCTTCCCGCTGCTCAGCCGCTCGGTGATCGCGCTTTGTGCTCCCAGGATAACGGTGGAGCCATCGGACAGACGAATGGTCTGGCTTTGTGACACGCCGGTCAGGTGATCTGCACGGAGGCGGTAAATGATCTCCGGACCTGCGACCAGGGCAAGCAGCGATGCCGCGACGGCGCCCAGGGCGATCCGCCGTGCTGGCCGCTTCGTGATGCCGGGTCTGTGCCGCTGACGTCTGGCAGCGGATGGCAGTGCCTTCTGTTCGGCGGAGGGGAAATGCCAATCCGCCTGATAAACCGGCTCGGTCAGCTTCGTCAGGCCAAGCGTCTTTTCCAGCAACGCCCATGCACCGCGGTTATCCGAGCTGGCGTCATGCCATTCGTCGAACGCCACGCGCATATCCAGATCGTCTGGCGTATCCTGCAAGCGCAAATGCCAGTCGGACGCTTCGACAAGCGCCTGATCGGGAAGCGAGCCTGTGGCATTGATGTCGTCCGGCATGCCCATCAGCGCAAAACCGCCTTATCTGCGAAGATACGAAAACCGCACTCCTCATTGATGTGACGAATGCCGCCGCCGTTCGTCTCAAATGGCACGGTTTTCACCCTCATCGACCAGACGCTCGACGCGCCGCATGACATGAATCATCGCAGCCTGCACCATGCGATGCGCGGTCGCCCTCGAAATACCAAGATGGTCCGCGATCTGCGCCGACGACATCTCCCCGAACACGCTCATTTCATAAGCTCGCCGCTTCGGCTCAGGCAGTTCGGCCAGCGCGGCCAGCACTTGCCGCGCCTCATCGTTGCAAAGAATCTCTTCTTCGGCGGACGGTGCGAGGGGCTGGACGTCCCGCGTCAGTGCATAAGCGGCATTGCGCCGCAATTCAGCAGCATCGCGCCTTGTCCAGTCGATCGCGATGTTGCGGACGATGCGATAAAGATATCCGACCGGTGTCCGAAGGCCCATGAGGAGCGATGGCTTGGTCGGCACAAAGCGGAAATAGGCTTCCTGGACAACATCTTCGGCGCTGTCGCACGAACCGACGATCGGGGTTGCATAGTCGACCAGGGCTGGACGATGTTCCGCATAGATGCGCAATCGAGCCCGCACCCCGTCCACCACGTCCCCCTTCCGGCATCCCTGATCGCCAAGCCTACTCGCGGCGCTGATAGCTTATTGCGAGGGATTTGCAACATGTGCGATGCCGCCCGCCAATACGAGCCTCGATACGTCGTGGGAACGGCAGCTAGTCCTCGTAATATCGCGGAAAGCTGCCTGACTGGATTCGGCCCGTCGTGAGCATCCAGAATGGGAAAGCTGCCGTTCCGCACCTGGGAACGCAAAATTGGCGGCTGAATGTCTTAGAAGGGTCGGAGGCCACCGGATTGCGGCCCCAGCGGTCGTTGATAGCTTTTGACCTAATTCGGAAAAAGTCATTCAGGTGGTCAACCTATCCTTCGACCCACCCAATCTCAAAGCCGAACCTCATGGCGAGATGCAAAACGGCTGATTTCACACTTCAACTCGCGAAAGGCCAAGGTCTGGATGAGCCTGAGAACCGGATCGTTTCGATGATAGCGTCGAAATCTGGCTCGAACGTGCGATACTCGGTGATCTACTCAGTAAAAATCGTCTCATAGTCGAGTGTCTCCACTACGGTAGGCGCTCAGAGTTTGGAGAGATCGACGGGAGTGAAGGTATCGGCTACGGCCGCCATGTCGTGTGGGGAGGTACGCGCTACAATGCGCACTTGCGCTATGGCGGTCAACAAGCCAATCGCTGCCGAATATGCGGAACGAACTTGATCGTTGGAAACAAGATTAATTCGTGAATTATGAAACTTGTCTGATCGTTTATTTCATGTAATATTTCAATCCTACATTGAGCGGGGGTTCAAATGGTGGATTACACGAATGAAGTGGTAGGCGAGCGTCGTTCGCGTGTAATTATGGCAATTGATTATTATGCTGTGGATTTTGACCTCGCCAGAGATGCTATACCCCTCGCCCGCAATATGGCCGAGCTTTATCTGACTTCAGGAAGGCTGGTCGATCTGCTCGGTTCAATTAACGTCATGCGGCACGAATATGGGCTGGAGAAGCTTAAATCCGGCAGCATCAAGCACACCACGACGATCGCGGAAGCTATTGTCTTGCTGGACCCCAAAGCATGAGCTGGCGCGGATTATTCACAGCGGCTGTTGCGCTGGGTGTTTGCGGTTTGTGTCCTTTCAGCGCTTGGGCGCAAGGGCCAGACTTGACGCTGACACAGGAGCGCAAGCCGACAGCCTCACCTTGGGAAGATCCGGCGCTTTTAAGCTATAGTATCGACACTCGCGGGAAAGACAGCATCAATGTCCAACTGAACACAGCCCTGGCGTGGGATGTGGCAAGATTGCCAGCCAGTGAAGGCTTTTATCGTCAGATTGAAGCTGGCCCCTATCTTGTCTTCAATCGGAATACTCAAGAGAAGGCGCGGCAGAACAATATTGAAGCTGGGATAAAGGCAACCATAAGCACAACACGAATTATTCCACCCAAAGTTGACCGACCTTTGCCGCAAGCCAATCCGCCCAAGTGGGATGCTGCGTTTGGTCTTGATCTCGGATACGCGCGCACTGCCACCTATGCCGATCTGGAAAAAGCGGTGTGCGTGGCAACGCCTGAGGCGAGGCAATGTGATACTCAGTATAAGGAAAGCATCCGATCCGTTGCCGGGGCGATTTTTAATGTCCCTTTTGAATCCGGCGGCAGTGGTATTGGGTCCTCCTTACTGCGTTACGAGTTCAGTCCCGGCATCGATCTGGCCTACGATCACCTGCTCGACAATAAAATCAACGCCAAGACCGGCGTCGTGGAGACAGGTGGTTATCTGTCGGCTGCGCCAAGCGCGAAATTCGGCCTATTCGTAGGCTCAGACAGCAAGATCAAGCTTGAGTTTGCAGGCCAGGTCCGCGTCCGTCTGCATGCATCTGCCACACGCTCAGCTGCCATAGGACGTTCGGCGGGACTCGGCACAGCCTCCGCAACCTATTTCTTCACGCAGCCCGCGCCGGGTAGCTCTGGCTGGAGGGCCGGGGTTTCGGTCAGCTTTACCAGAGGGAGCGATCCGCTGACCGAGAAGCCAGATCAAAGCATTATCCTGCTGGCGTTCAAGATTGGGCGATTCTGAACCTCAGGATTGGTGAACTGGCACCGACATCGAGGTGCATGAGCATCAGGTGGATCATTTGCGACGGTTCTACCGCTGTCAGGCCGAGTAGGATACGGTGGGAAATGTGATCGATTATCAGGCAGACCTGTTGAGCTCTCTTACTACGATGCTTGTCATTCCGCTACGTCTTCTCGATGAAGCGGCAAATTCAGTCTCCCGGTTAATGTCGATATTTGAAATTCAAGGCGAAAAAGTGGTCATTGTTACCCAATTTGCAGCTGCTGTGTCTGTTCGGGAGATGGGCTATGCGGTTCATTCAGTGGTGGCGGAACGGACATGTTCGTCGAAGTGAAAGACCTATGCAACCAGGATGTAAAAAGAATCTGAGCATATACTTTGACGAGACCCATCGCCTGTTTGGAGGAACTGGGACGGTTGGTTCCAAGGGGCCTGCGTTCCGTCAGCGCCAAGACGTCCGCTATCTGGAGGCTGAAAGCGCCGTCCGAGCGGTTGAAAAAAGGGGCGAGAGCCGACCCTACTCTAGCCGAGAGGCTGCTACTAGTTGCTCGCTTCGAAACGGGACAGTCGCCTACCGGCCGGTCTTGGGCATCCAGAATGAGGAAGCTGCCGGTCCGCACATGAGAGAGCGAAATCGGCGCCTGAGCGTCGTATAAGGGTCGTTCGTGAGATATGGCTGCCAAAGCTAAGCGCATTGCTGGACTGCGGCTTCGGCAGTGTCGGTCACGCCGGGAGGTGTTGATTTAAACGGGCCACCGTTCAACTGAGAGATGGCCGCAAACTGTGCCTAACTCAGTTCGCGGGTACCAAGGCCGTATTGATGCCGCGATCGTCTCGCGAGCGGCGCTGCGCCTGCAACTGCGCAAGATAGTGCCGCAGCGGACGAAAGCTTCTACCGTTCGCACGGATGTCGGCCATACGATCGGTCCGGAACATCCTGAAGTCTTCGCGCAGGCAGCGCCAACTCAGAACGGTCACGCAAGTTTCCGTGTAGAACAACGCAAGCGGTAAGATCGTCCTGGTGCTTATGTTGCCATTGCCATCAACATAAGCGATGTTGACCGCCTGCTCCTGCCCGCAGGCCGCCCGCAACGGTGCGAGATCGAGGGGTGCGACATAGCGGGGTTCCGGCTGGAACACTTGCGCGATCGCGTGGAGCAGCTGCCGTTCGCGCTCGTCGGGCAGGGTCGCGGCGATTTTCGCAAGAATCGCATCCGCTGCCCGCGCCAGCGCCGGGTCGCGCCAAGCGCGCACTTCGGTGAGGCCGAGCGCGAGCACCTCGATCTCGTCCTGGTCGAGCATCTGCGGAGGCAGCGCCGGGTTTTCCTGCAGGCGATAGCCATAGTCGCGCTCACCTTCGACCCGTGCACCGGCACTGCGTAGCGCATCAATGTCACGGTAAAGGGATGGCGGCGATACGCCGGTCTCTTGCGCCAGCCGCGCCGCCGTGAGTGGTCCGGCCATGGTGCGCATCGCGTGGAGAAGTCGAAGGAGACGATCGGATCGCGGCACGGCCTCCTGACGGAACATGGCAGTTGGGTGCCGTTATGCAGGAGGTGGCCGGTGAAAACGAGTGCCGCCGTAGATCCAGAAGTTCAAGCAATGACCTTTGCATCCTGCAGCCGATTGGCCCATCGGCCTGGTCCCCGCTGTACGGCATGCTAGCCGACAAATTCAGTGAAACCTGGATCGTCGACGTCGACCCGCGCGGCTGAGGGCGTGCGCCGTCGTTCGCTCGCGCCTTGCGCTGCGTCGGCTGCAATGTCGCCCTGATTACGGATGATTCATCGCTAAACCTGACCGCTCATTCCACCGACTGACTTCTGATTGTTCACTTTGCCAGGCGCTGCCCGAATGTAGCGGCGAAGGCATCGTAGCGGCATGGGCCCTTGGCGCACTCGGGTATGCGCAGCGGCGTGAGCGAGACCTGCGGGCTCAGCCCGCGCAGCGCCTCGGGCGGTTGGGTGCGATAGAATGCGCGCACGTAGCGAACGTTCGACCGCACGTCCCGCAGGCGTTCGATCAGGATCGCGCCGCCGGGGGGGACGTCGTTCGTCGCATAACCTTCGGCCGGCAGATTGACGCCCAGCGCAGCGGCGAGCGCGGTCACGTTGGTGTCATGGCCCATCAGCAGTTCGAAGGCGGCGCCGTGGTCCAGCGTATCGAGGATGCGCCGGCCCAGCGCGCTTGCCTGATGCGCAGCCATGTAAGGCGGCCGGGTGTAGACGGTGAAGAGATCGGCATGCAGGCGACCCAGCCGTTGCAGCCCTGCCGCGTCGATCCGTCCCCAGCCGACCTGTTCGACGGGCATACCTTCCAGATATTGCAGCAACAGCACTTGCGCGATGCCGGACGCGCTGCGGATCGGGCCGGACAGCACGATATCGTGCCCCTGCCCCGTAACGGCGGGCGCGGCCGGAGGCAGGCAGTCGTCCTCGCCGCAGCCCAGTACGTGGTTCAGCAGCGCGAGTTCCTTGCGATCACGCTCGGCAAGGCGGGCCATGCCGCCGGTCGAACGGTTGATATCAGCGACGGCCGCATCGGCATCGAATGCAGTCGCCTTGGCACGCAAAGGCTCGAAGATCGGATCGGCCTGCGGTTCCTCAAGGTGCGAGACCTTGAGATCGCATTTCGGCGCAAAGCCCCGCACATAGGCCACCGCGCTGGCGATCGCGCGCGGCGAGGTATTGGCGACGATCGACACCGCCCCGGCCTTTGGGCAACCGGCGGCATCCAGCAGGCCGCGAGACGCCAGCAGGCGGCGGTCGGTTTCGGCGACGATCTCAAGCGCCCGCTCGCCGTGCGGCGTGACCACGCTTTGCGCCACGCTCCAGACCGGCCATGGCCGATCGGTGCGGGTGCCATCGGGCACTTCACCGTCCAGCGGCGCGCGGATGCCGTGGCGCATGACCAGCACGGCGCGCTCCGTCACCAGATCGCCGGAATGGGCGGGAGCCGCGCAAACCCCCGCTGGGATCAGCAGCGCCAAAACGGCAAGGATGGCGCGCACCGTCATCTCAGGGCTTTACGCTGCAGGGACCGGCCACAAGCACCGGGCTGCAGCCCGCCATAGCACCGCCGGGCAGCGCGACGGTGAAGTGCAGGCCCAGCGGGTCTGGCGCGCCGGGGTAATAGTCCGTGCTGACCGCCTGCGCACCGCTTTCGATCGCCGCTTTCGTCTTGGCGAAATCGTGCGCGCGTGCCTCGACGGTATTGGCGTCGGTGCGGGTGCGCACGATAACGCCGGACTTGACCCATTCGCGGATCTTCGCGCCGTCGACGATCGGATCCTGCACGATCTGGATCGCACTCTCCGGCTCGCCATCGGGATACCAGCCGAACATCGCCCGACCCTTCAGAGACGGGTGACCGGCGCGATAGACTTCAGAAACCGCGCTGCGAACGTCGAGCAGGACATAGATGCGGCCCCGCGCTGCATCCAGCGTGGGCCAGCCGGTGGTCTTCACGGCCTGAGCCAGCGTGGCGGCTTTGCCGCGCACTTCGTCCGGGGTAATGAGGCGCTTGCCCGGCAGCGCCTTGCGGATTTCCCCGTCCAGCGCGTCCAGCAGCGCCGCGTTGTCGAGCGGGATCGGCTGGGTGAGGCCGTGCGTGTTCGGCGTATCGGCGGCATTGAGGGTAATCATGATCGGCAGATGGCCGGGATGTGCCCGCGACCATGTATCGACTTCGCGCAGGCAGCCGATCAGGGTGGTGCAGACGACATGATAGTCGACATCGGGAATGTGCTGGACCTTGAAGCCGGGCTTCTTCATCGCCGCCGCATCGAACCCGTCGGCCCTGGCATGGGCACGGTCCGCATCGGACAGCAGCGTCTCGCCCTTGGGCTGCGCGAACCGGCCGCCCTCGGGATCGGCGAAGATATCGATCTCCAGCTGGCGCACGCCCGCATCGAGCTGCGCGGACAGAGGCAGGTGGTAGTAGTCCAGCGCCTCGGCCATCTTCGGATCGCGGCGGCGCAATTCGTCCATGATGGCGGCAGGAATGCGCGCCTTGTAGCTGTTGTGCGAACCCACGACCTGAATGTCGTTCATGCGCAGCGCTTTACCCTCGCCCGCCGTCGCCGGGGAGGCCGAAGCCCCCCCGAACGCCATTGCGGCCAACAGCATCGCGGCGGTTTTTACTCTGACGCCGCGCATCAGAATTCCGCCCGCGCGCCGAACAGGATCGTGCGGCCGTAGTCGTTGATGTCGCCGTAGCGGATCGGCAGGTCGTTGTAGGTGTACTGGCGCGCCTTGGCGATGTTGATCGCCTCCAGGCTGAGCGTCACGTTGCTGGTCAGGCGGTACGCCAGCGAGCCGTCGAGCGAACCGAACGAGGCCGTGTAGGTCGGGGCCTGCGTGGTGCTGCCGGTGCCCGACAGGTAGCGGTCGCGCCATACGTAGGACAGGCGGGTCGAAACCGGGCCCTTCTCGAAGAAGCCGACGACGTTGAAGCTGTTCTTCGACAGGCCGATCATCTCGTCCTTGATGACGCGCGAACCGGCGGTGTAGTTGGCCTTGACCGAGGTGCGGGTGTACGACGCCTGGAAGCCCAGACCGTCGAACGGCTGCGGCAGGAAGGTGAAGACTTGGCTGTAGGCGGCCTCGAAGCCGTAGACCTTGGCGTCGCCGCCGTTGACCTGCGTGCTCAGCTGCACCGTGCCGCGTCCCGGAATGTCGATCGGCACGTTCTGCTGGGTGATGTAGTCATCCATCGCCTTGTAGAACACCGCGCCGGTGAGCGAGCCGGACTTGTTGAAGTACCACTCCAGCGAGCCGTCGAACTGCGTGGCGAGGAAAGGCACGAGGTCCGGGTTACCGCCGCTGGCGGTCGGCGCGTCGGTCGAGATGGTGATGCGCGGGGCGCTGTCCGTCACGTTCGGACGAGTTAGCACGCGGCTGGCGCTGAGGCGGCCGATTAACGTCGGCGTCAGTTCGGCGCGCAAGTTGAAGCTGGGCAGGACGTTGTTGAACGTCTTGGGGTAGCTGACCGGGGTAATCGCATTGCCGGTGCGCAGGTTGCCGTTGGCGACCTGCTTGGTGTGGACGTAGCGCAGGCCCACGTTGCCGGTCACCGGCACCGAACCCAGCGAGAAGTCGTAATCTGCACGCAGATAGGCGCTCAGGATCTTCTCGGTGGTCTTGAACGAGGCCGCAAGATCCGCCGGGGTCAATGCCGAATTCTCGACGTCCGAGGTGAAGAAGGCGTCAAGATAGGCGCTGGTCACCGGGACCAGGAAGCTGCGCGGAATGTCGCCGCCCAGCCCGCTCAGGTAATCGTCGAACGGCAGTTGTTCGTAAGCGCCCGAACCGAGGCTCGACAGCGGCGTACCTGCGGCCGGGTTGACGATGAAATCGCGGCGCGAATAGTCGCGCTTGCGGAACTGGTACTCGCCGCCGACCGCGATCTTCGACAGGAAACCGTCGAAATCGTGCGCCACGTCGCCGCGGGCGTAGAAGTTCCAGTCCTTGCTGTTCTTGGGCGCGATGTTGAACTGGTAGAGCTGGTAATTGGCGGGGTTGGTCGGATCGACGGTCGTGTTGAAGTCCGGCACTTCCTTGTAGCCGCGGGTCGCATCATAGGTCAGCGGCGCGAAGAACATGGCGCGGCTGCGCACGGTGCCCACGTCGTAGCTGGGATGATAGCTGTGCGCATAGGACCAGTTCACGGTGCCCGCGACATGCCAGGCATCATGATCCCAGGTCTGGCGCAGGCCGACGTTGAACAGGTCGTGGCGGTTGAGGCTGTATTCGCGCGAGGCCATGAAGCGCACGTCGTTGATCGTGGCCTTCACCACGGTATCGCCGTCGATCACGACGCTGCCCGGCACGATGGTCGGGCGGTGACCGGCGACGCTGGTGTCGTCCGGATAGATGTCCAGGCCGAACTCGTCGTAAGCAACGTCGAGACGGGTGGCGAGGACGTTCAGCGTCGTCGTCATCTCCGGGTTCGGCCGCCACTGCATCGACATCATGCCCGAAAGACGCTCGCGCTTCTCGGTCTCGACCGTGGCGCGGGTGCGGGTGGGCAGGTAGAGCCCGCTCTGGCCGAGCTGCGAGGCGAAGCGGTCCTTGTACCAGCCGGCGTTGTACCAGCGGTCGTTGCGCACGTCCTTGGCCCAGTACTGGGCGCCGACGAGGATGCCGAAGGTATCGTCCTTGTTGACCCAGCTGGTGATGAGCGTGGCGTTCGGCTTAACCTTGCCGGTCTGCTCGGTATAGGTGCCGCGCAGGTTGAGTGTGGTCTTGGTGCCGACATCGAACGGCTCGAAGGTCTTGACGTTGATGTTGCCGCCCAGCGCGCCCTCGGTCATGTCGCCGGTCGGCGTCTTCACCACGTCGATGCTGGAGGTGAACTCGGCCGGGAGCATCTCGAAGCGGAACTGGCGGCCTGCGGCGCCGCCGTTCTCGATCACTTCGTTCACCGCCACCGGGCTGCCGTTCAGCAGGGTGTTCTGGAACTGCGGGCCAAGGCCGCGGACGCTGACGTTCAGACCTTCACCGCGCGGACGGGTGATGGCGACGCCCGTGACCAGCTGCAGCGCTTCGGCGACGTTCTGGGTGGGGAACTTGCCGATGTCGGTCGAATTGATCGAGTCCACCTGGTATGAAGCGGTGCGCTTCGCCTCGGTCGCGGCGCGCAGGCTGCGGGCGTAGCTGCCGGTGACGACGATGTCCTCGCCGTTGACGCCATCATCCGCACCGGGCGCAGCGGACTGCGCGGATGATGGCATTGCGAGAACGGCGAACAGGATGGCCGACGTCGATGACGACAGAGCCCGCTTAGTGATACGCATAGGAGATGTGCCCCGAAGTGATTTTATGCCGGGGCGCCACTAGGAAGCACGCATGACCTTTCGCGGTCAAAACCATGACGATTTAATGACTTATGCGATTTTATGGAAATATATTTCAATGTGTAGCGTCGTGGCGCTAACCTAGCACTACTTTGGCAGAAGTTCATTGAGACGTTTGGTAAGGCTACATCCACAATGAGGACAATAGTCCGGCGGTGAGCGAGACAGGCGCTCAATGATGGCCTGGCGCACTGCTGGCAATGTAGGTTGGGGAGGTGGACCGAGGACTCTTTTTTTTCCGCCCCGCCTGAGCGAGCCTTCGGGATTGCAGGAAGGCGTATGCCATCATCGACATCAAGGCATGGCGGTGAAGTCCGGTCCAGGAACGTCCTTCGAAGTTATCCAACCCCAGTTCTTCCTTGAGTTGCTGATGCGCTTGTTCACAGATCCAGCGCGCCTTGATCGCGCCGGCGAGAGCTTTGATTGGGATGTCGCCGGGTAGATTGGAGAGATAGTATTTTCGCTCGCCATTCGAGCGATGCTCACCCACCAGCCAGGCTTCCTCGCCCGGCATGTGCTGGGCCCCGGCAGAGCCGATCCGCTGAGGTGCACCATCGGCAATGCGCACGCGCATGGCCGCAAAACGGGCTGTCAGCCGTCCCTTGGTCCCCTTGCGCCAACTGACCTGCCGCCACTTCGCGCCTTCGAGCATCGCGTGCGCGGCCATGGATTTGACGTCTGGCACATGCCGCACCCGAGGGCGACCGCGCCCTGCGACCGGGAAGATCAGCTGCACGTCGGCCGGATAGACCTTCTGGTGCCTGGGGATGCCGACAGCCCAGCAAAGGCCGCGTGTACTCAGCGCCTGCCGAAACGTAGCCGACAGCCCGTAACCGGCATCGGCCAGCACACAGCCGAAGCGCACGCCGGCAGCGATGATGCGATCGATCTCCTCGATCGCGATCTCGGGCTTGGTACGATATTCCTGCAAAGGGACAGGCACGCCCGACTTGTCCATGCGAGCGATATCGCTCGTCCAGCTTTCCGGCAGGAACAGCCGCAAGCTCAGCATGAGCGGAACTTCGCTCGCAGCCAGCGTCACCGACACCAGCGTCTGACAGTTGGCATTCTTACCGAGCGCCGTGGCATACTGCGGCGCGACGCCAACCGAAGCCTTGCCCTTCTTGGGCAAGGCGGTGTCGTCGATGATCAGCCAGGCTCTATCGCCACCAACCAATTCATCCGCCTGGCTCCACAAGGTCGCTTCCAACGGGGCGCTGTCCCACAGACCAGCTCCGATGAAATGATGAAGCCGGTCATAAGGGATCGCATCCGAGCGGGATGCCATGGGTTGGATGCTTTTGCGATCACCAGGTCCGATCAGACCAGCAATATAGGCTGGGCACATTCGACGCCGCGTCTTGTTACCCAAGCCTTCCAGATAAGGCGCGAGCCAACGCTCAAGATCCGCCTGCCAGTCCTCGTCCATCGCCAGCCTCCGTCAAAGCTGGCTCCCCATGAATCA
>JASGGD010000100.1:0-17203 GCA_047605225.1 Novosphingobium sp. | reverse complement strand
CGCGAAATTCACGCCAATGCCCATCCGCACAAGGCCGGGTTCCGTCGGCGCTTACTTCACGCCGGTTTCCGTGCGCGAGAAGGTGGACCGCTCCTGAAGCACAGACAGTTCGATTTCACCCCGGCGCACCGTGGGAGAGACGGTGAGGGAAACGCCGCTGTCCCGGTAGACGACCGAGCGGATCGGCGCGCCGTTGTCGGTATAGGTGACCTCGCCAATGGTGGGCACCTGTGACCCGGAATTGATGGTCGCGGTTGCGCCAGAGAGGGCCGAAAGAGACGGTTCGGCCACAACCTGAAAGCGCCCATCGGTTCGAACGGCCGACAGGACGGCGGAAACACCCCCTGTGGCGATTTTCACGAAGTGGTCGCCCCCTCCCCCTGTCGAGTTGATGCCGAGCCCTAGACGGCCTCCAAGCACGTCAGAGAGGACCGAGAGGGCAGAGCCGCGGGCCTTGCTGGTACGCACCTCGAACAGAACAGCACGGATCGAGACAGACGGCCGAGGCTTGTCCACGGAGCGCACGAGCTGCGCGGCCATGGAAACATCGCGCTTGGAGCCCGACAGGACGAGGACGGACGGCGCGAGGCGATCAACGATCTTTTGCGACTGCGGAGCGCTGTTCTCGCGAACGGCCATCGACAGACCGGGCAGGACGGAACGCAGAATGTCAGCCAGATCGACGGGGGAGAGGTGCGCCGGCTCGATGATAGCAACCGTCTGGGGAGGTTCATCGGCAACGGCCGTCATCGGGCTGGACGGCGCGACGGGATCGGAAGGCGCAATCCGATCAAGCGCGGCCGAGATAGGAGCGGAATAGGACCCTGACGGCATCGAGGGCGCTGCAGCAAATTGCGGCATGCCGTCAGAGGGAGCGGCCGACAGCGGCTTGCGACTGACAAACACCGTACCGCTTTGCAGCTTCACCGTCAGGCCGAGCGAGCGAAGGAACTGGACGACCTTAAGCGGCACCTCGCTGCGGCTCATCACGAGGTTGACCGAAACCGGCTGACGATCCGCGAGCACGTCCGAGCCGATCACGTAGGGGACGCCCATAACGTCGCGCATCAGCATCGTGACCAGTGCGCCGGTAGGCATCGAATCTAGCCGAACGCGAACCGGCCCCGGCGTGGATGGCAAAGTGCCAGCGATCGACGGCGCGGCGATCGACGCGAGCGCGAGCGCAAGAAGTAGCTTTTTCATTGGACCAGCGCTCCGAAACCGGAGGAAGGGGCGGTCAAGGTGATGCGATCATCTGCGACCACGCCTTGCCCATCAACGACACCATAGACGGCCTTCCCAGCCTCGAAATCGAAGCCATCGGGAGGGACCATCCGAACGGAGCCCTTGTCGTCAGACAGCACGACACGAATACCAGTTTCCGCGTCGATCTGGCCGACGATGCGATACGGAGAACGCGGACGCTGCATGGACGAGTTAGGACCGTACACAGCAGCGGGGCCAGCAGGCCCGGAGCCTGTCACGATTTGTTCTGGACGATTTATGACAGGATCGCCCGAGCCCGTGAAGTAGCGGGCAACGCCCCAGCCACCGAGCACGAACATAAGGACGACGCCGCCGATAAGAGCGAACACAGAAAGCGACCACACAGAGCGGCGCTTATCGGTATTCAGTTCCTTGCCCTCCTCGTCCGTGTCGTACGACTTGTACAATTCGAATATTTCGCGCTTGTACTTGCCATTTCCCTTAGAGACGCCTTCGCCCTTGGGTTGCAGATGACCGTCATAAGCATCCCACTGGTACGAGTTCTTGAGTCCAACAGCCGACAACTTGCGGAACTTGAAAGAGCCTTCGACCAATCCACGAAAGTCGCGATGAACATCGCTAATCAACTGCGTTCCGATGATCACATCAGTTGCGCGGCCCTTCTCATCGGTAAGATGCCGGTGCCAACGGAGAAAAGGCTCAAGATCGACGCAGCCGACCGGACCACGGTTCGCGAAGGTCAATCGCCATTCGTCGAATATGAGAAGATCGCCGCCTTTGATAAAGGTTTCGGCGTCTCCCGTCTCTTCGGTCGGAAAGAAGCCCGGAAGCTTTGCTTGCCGTCCCTCGAATAGAACGACCTCTCCTAACTCTTTATCCGGCCATTTCTTGCGGCAGTATTCGATAACCTTGTCAGGTTTCACGCCGCTGATGTTGGTGACGACCCGGCGACCGTCACGGACACCGGGAAGCAGGACTTGGGAAATCATCGCGTAAGACTTACCGGCACCCGGAGGGCCGTTGTAGGACGTGATAGCCATAGCGCTTAACCTATGATGGGAAGCCGCCTAATTGCGAACCGCACAACAAATGCTGCAATGATCATGGGCAATCCGACCTCTACGCGGAACACTCCCAAGAAAAACAGAACGTCAGACGGTAGACCGCTCACAAGCGAGCCGATGGAAGACAAACCAGACTTGTCAATTTTGTTCATGGCTAGCGAACCTAGTTCGCTCACAATATAATATATCGCGGTAAATACACCGAATTTAATAATTGATCCTTTTAGAAGGAAATCGAGCAGGTAATTAATAGCTGAACGGAGAATAGCGAACATGATTTAAGCCCTCAAAACAATGATGCCGCAGGCGATTGTGAAAAGAAGGATCATGAGCGCGGAAATAGCTGCGCGGTTCTGTTCGATGAACGGGCAGTGACTGTCGAGCGTCAAAGTATAGGTATAGAATTGCGCAGTATAAGTTGGGCACGATGCAGACCCAAGGTTGATTTCTATTTCCGGGAAGCCCCAATCCCACGCTTTATCGAAGATGCTTTGAGCGGTCGGAGACTGGGGATTAGGCGCTTGGGTGCCGGGGTCCGTCCAGTCAGGGCCGGTTTCAGAAGGCGTGTCGCTGGGATCGGTGACGGGCTGGCCTTCGGTGTTGCTATCTGGCAGGTTTCCAACGTTGGCGGTGTCCCGGATCGTCGGGGACTGCCCCCCGTTGCGCACGTCCTCGGGCTCGACTTTGGAATAAGGCGCACCGCAGGAGCCGTCATTGCAAGCGGCCTTGTAGGCAGCATCCGCGATCATGCGGATGAACTCTTCGGACACCTTGCAATGCGCCATTGCAGAGCCCTCGGACCAAGCCCTGATATTGGCGGCACCGACCATTCCATGCGTCGGGATCGACCACGCGCCGGGGGCAGCAAGGCAGGACTTCCAGTGCTGGTTGTTCGCGCCAGCACCGATTCCGTTGGTGCACTCGTAATCCTGCGGCGGCGGATCGCCGTAAGAGACGTTCTGGCTCCACGCGATAGAGTTCGGAAGGATGCCGACAGAGAACGCCTTAGACTGACCTGCAACCACAGTCCCATTAGGGCCGAAATAGGCGAGCCTAGAGCCGTATACGGTATAGGTGCATGCAGACGAGGCACAGAATTGCGTTGCATATACGGGCGCGTATCGAAGATGTTCTGCTAATGGATTGTTCTCCATGTGCAGTTTTACTTTGAGCGCAGTCCATTGATTGTTTGTTCTAAGCAGCGTGTCCGTAGTGGCCTGAAACAACGTTTGCCCATAAACATACTTCCACGGATCGGGCAGACCCATAGCAGGCACGATGAGGTTACCGGCCGGGTCGAGCAGATAATTCTGATCGCAACTGGGCTCGGCCCACCCGAGAGCAACGCCAGCACCGCCACCGCCGTCACCCTCTCCCTGAAATGCGCTGCAGATCGAGGCGGTAGGATTGGCTTGGCAATAGGCGCTATCCCGAGCGCTAGGCGGCGAAAGCTTGGTGCCGGTAGGGATGCCGAGGCTCTGGGCGATCCTGATCCAGCTATCCAAGTTGTTAGTGGGCTGGGCGAGGTACGCCTTGATCTTGTCCATGGTGGACACCTGCGCCCACTCCTCAAGCTGCCTGCGCTCGAAGTTCGCCTTAAGCGAGTTGGAAACTGCCTGCTGGATGGATGCCTTGGCTGCGGAATAGCCGCTCCCGGTGGTCTGTGCCCACGTCGATTGCGGCATGAGGAAAGAAGCCAGGACGATGGCTATCACGAGCCGCATCACTTGTTCCCCGACAAGATGCCGAAAATGAAGCTGATGGCGCACGTTGCCCCGAGGAAGAGGACAAACAGGTTGTAGAGCAATGAGCCGTCCATAGCGTTCACTCCGGAAAAGGAAGGGGCCGGGAAGCACAGAGGCGACCCGACCCCGAAAGCCCCGAGGCGGGGAGGCTTAAGCGCCGCGAACGAGCGAGACGATCTTGCGAACGCCCATCGTCGCGAGGGCCACGCCGATCACGAGAGCACCGACCGACAGGATCGCGGCGGTGGTGCTGGTGAAATCGACAGCGCCGGTCAGGGCCGAGTAGTCAGGGCCGGTGGCCGTCTGCGCAGCGGCGGGAACAGCCGACAGAACGGCGGCAGCGGCGGGAACGATTGCGAGCTTCTTGAACATAGTAAGCACCCTTTTTCGCGGACTTCGACGAAGGAAGCGGATCAGGCCGCGCGAATGACCCGCACGATGGCGCCGACCGTCAGGCCGACGACAAAGGAGATCAGCACCACCGAGAAGGACCACGCGAACAGGTGGTTCGCAGCGCTGGTATCGATGGGCTGGGCTTCGGGAGCACCAACGACCGGGATCAATGCGACACCGCCCACAGTCCCGCAGGGGGGGGCAGGAACGCCGTCAGGCGCTTCGACGCAATGAACGATCAGTTGGGGCACGATCAGGCCGCAGCGGCGACGCTAGCAGGCTTTTGCGCGATGAATTTCGCCGCGTCCTCGAACGGAACCAGCGCAACGTCTGCGCCGCGATAGTCGAGGCCATACTGGCCGGTTTTGAAAACTTCGCCGGTGATCAAGTAACGACCGGGGCGATAGGGACCGCTCTCCGGAACTTTGACCTTAAACGGCAGAGGGTACGAAAGACCCTGATGCATGTAAGCATTCTGGCGAGCAATACCCGGCTTGAGCATGCCGGTAGCTTTGTCTTGCATCGGTGCGCCCTGAATGACGGGCTCTGCAGTGATTTCTACGAAGTTGAACATCTGGATGACCCCTTAGGTCACCCTTTATTCCCGTTTGGCACCAATGGACTTACAAGACACTTGACAGCGGTTCAACCCTTTATTTGCGCGAGTCGCCGCATTGACGTTAGCCAACCGTGAGGCATAGCTAGAGCCGGAATCGAAAACGGGGGAGCCTCCGAGAAGGCTCCCCCGCGTGGTGCGCAAACAGTCTGAGGCCAATCAGGCTGCTTGCTCCAACGCTGCGGTGAGTTGATCGGCCCAAACGGGATAAAGGGCAGGTCTTGCTTCGATCACTCGCCGCAGCGGCACCACATTGGATTTCGGCATAGGGGAGGCGATATCATATCCCGTTGCCTCCCGGATTTCCTTGCGCAGACGCTTGAAGGTCGTGGCAGACCGGCCCGCGCGCATGTCGTTTCCAGCCTTCCACGAGGCAATGGTATCGATCAGCCGGGGCTTGATCCCCAGCGCGGCAAGGTCAGTCACATCAAGCGACATTTTCGCGTCTCCAAAATCTAATCGGTCCACGTAAGACCGCCACACTTCCCCGACTTTCTCGGGTGTCCAATCACCAACGCGCCTAAGCCCTAGACGCTTCAATTCCCGCGTTCTCAATGTAAGTTCGACACGGACAGTCCGGTTAACCTCATCGAGCAGTCCGGGGACCTGCATTGCTACTCCGGGGAGAGGCCGGTGCGCAACTTCTAAGCCCTTTGCATAGAGCTTAAGCTGCCAGTCCTTCGCCCTTTTGCCCTTAGAGGCATAGCCGTAATACAAGGTGCCGGGATGAGATTGCACCCCCCTCCCCCTATACGGCACCCAAACACGCTCTTCCATCGCGCGAAGGAAGGGCAGAACGTCAGATTCGCGATCCAAAATCCATGATGCGGTAAGATCGATGCGACTGATAACGGCTTCGTTTACATCGACTGAAAGACCATCGGCACTCTGCCCTTCCGGCAGGATCGAACAAGCCAGCTTGCGCACGGCGGTCTCAAGGACTAATGCCGGATCATCTGAGCCGAACAAGTTATGGCCTTGTACGAACTTCGCCGGATTGCCGGAAAGCTCTAAGCCACGTTGCTTGATTCGGCCCTCTAACAAGCCGCCAGAAACCATTCCCGGCAGCTTTGCATACTCACCATTATCAACTCAGGTATGATGCAAAACCCACACCAGCAGATCGATCGCCTTCTAAACATTATGGCTCGCCTGCGTGATCCGCAGGACGGCTGCGAATGGGACAAGGAACAGACCTTCGCCACGATCGCGCCGTACACGATCGAGGAAGCCTACGAAGTCGCCGAAGCCATCGCGCACGACGATTTGCCGTCGTTGCGCGAAGAACTCGGCGACCTTCTGCTTCAGGTCGTGTTCCATGCGCGGATGGCCGAAGAACTCGGGCATTTCGCTTTCGGCGATGTCGCCGCTGCCATTTCCGACAAGCTCGAGGCACGCCATCCGCACATCTTCGGGGATGATGAAACGGGTGATGCCCAGACCGACCGCTGGGAAAAGCTGAAAGCGAAGGAACGCGCCGCCAAGGGCGCGACCAGCGCCATCGACGGCGTGGCGCTGTCGCTTCCGGCGTTGCTGCGCGCCGAAAAGCTCCAGAAGCGCGCGGCGCGCGTCGGCTTCGACTGGCCCGATCCGAGCAGTGCGGCCGACAAGGTCCACGAAGAAATGCAGGAACTCGCCGAAGCCTCGGCGGCGGAGCGACTGGAAGAAGCCGGCGACCTGCTTTTCGCAGCGGTCAACCTGGTGAGGCTAAACGGCATAGCGCCCGAGGATGCGCTGCGTGCGGCCAACATCAAGTTCGAACGCCGGTTCCGCGCCATGGAAACCTTGTCAGCCCAGGAAAATCGTGATTTTGCAACACTTTATCTGGAGGAGCAGGAAGCCTACTGGCAGGCTGTCAAGCGCGGCGAAAGGCGGACGTAGCCTTTCTTAAAGCGCCATGAAACGTCCGAACTCGCGCTCTGACATGCGGACCTCGAGCCGCATCTGCGGTCCCTGCTCGCCCTCGCCCGCATCTTCTTCGGACACGACTTCGCCGCGCGCGTGGAGGAACGCGAAGCGCTGGCCGTCGGCGACCGGCAGCACGAAGCTGTAGACCTTCGAGTCGCGCGTCAGATTGCGGCTTGCGATTTCGAGCAGCGCGTCGCAGCCCTCCCCGGTCAGCGCCGAGACGGGGACGATGACCTCCCCTTCCCGATGCGCGGCAACCTCGTGGAGTTCATGCGCCTGATCGGCACCGAGCAGGTCCCACTTGTTCCAGACCTCGATGATCGGCACTTGCGGTTCGGGCTCTTCCTCGGGCTCGTCGTCCGACCAGTCGAGAGCCGGAGCCTGACGCTGTTTGCGGTCGTCGATCGGGGGCTGGATCACGCCGAGGTCGGCCAGCACGTCGAGCACCTGCCGCTTCTGCGCCTCGGTGTCCGGGTTGGCGATGTCGCGCACATGGAGGATGACGTCGGCGGCAGTCACTTCCTCCAGCGTCGCGCGGAACGCGGCGATCAGTTCGGTCGGCAGGTCGGAGATGAAGCCCACCGTGTCCGACAGGATCGCCTTTTCCAGCCCCGGCAGACGAATCGCGCGCATCGTCGGGTCGAGGGTCGCGAAAAGGAGGTTTTCCGCCATCACGCCCGCGCCGGTCAGGCGGTTGAACAGCGTCGACTTGCCCGCGTTGGTATAGCCAACCAGCGCGATCACCGGCCATGGGGCCTTTTCGCGCCGGTCGCGATGGAGGCCGCGGGTGCGGCGCACCTGCTCCAGTTCGCGGCGGATCTTGGCCATGCGATCGCGGATCATGCGGCGGTCGGCCTCGATCTGCGTTTCACCCGGCCCCCCGAGGAAGCCGAAGCCGCCGCGCTGGCGCTCAAGGTGAGTCCAACTGCGGACCAGACGCCCGGTCTGATAATCGAGGTGGGCAAGTTCGACCTGCAGGCGGCCCTCGGCCGTCGCGGCGCGCTCGCCGAAGATTTCCAGGATGAGCCCGGTGCGGTCGATGACCTTGCGCTTGAGCTTTTCCTCGAGGTTGCGCTGCTGGATCGCCGACAACGAACCATCGACGATGATCAGTTCCGCCTCGTTCAGCGTACAGGCGGTCGCGATGTTCTGGATCTGGCCTTCGCCGAACAGCGTGCCGGGGCGCGCTTCTCGGATGACGATCGCCATCGCCTCGACCACTTCGAGGCCGATCGCGAGCGCAAGGCCCTTCGCCTCTTCAAGGCGAGCCTCGGGATCGAGATCGCTTCTCTCGCTCCTTGGCCCCTTCATCTGCGGATACACGACGAGGGCACGCGCGCCGCGCGTGACCTCACCCTTCAGTTCATCGTTCAATTTGGTTCAGCTTCTCTCAGTCGTCGGCTTCTTCATGCGCCTGAAGGTCGACCGGAGTCACGGGCTGAATCGTCGAAACCGCATGCTTGTACGCCAGCTGCACGTAGCCTTCGCGCTCAAGCAGCATGCAGAACAGGTCATAAGCGGCAACCCGGCCCTGAAGCATGACGCCGTTGATGAGGAACATCGTCACCTGCACACCGGCGTTGCGGATGCTGGAGAGGAAGACGTCCTGCAGCACGCGCTGCTTCTTGGCGTTCTCCGGACCATTGCCGAACTGACGCGCATCCACGGGGGTGGACGGCATGATCGTCGAGATCGCGTGCTTGTAGACAAGCTGCGACTGGCCATCGCGGCGCAGCAGGATCGAGAAATTGTCGAACCAGGTGACGATACCCTGCAGCTTCACGCCCTTGACGAGGAACATGGTGACCGGGGTCTTGTTCTTGCGCAGCAGGTTCAGGAACTGGTCCTGCAAATTCTGACCACCCTTGCCTGTGGACGCAGGAGGTGCGGCGGGCGCTGCGGCAGGCGGTGCAGCCTCTTCAGCCTCGGGTTCCGGCGTCGCTTTGGGGCGCGCGGAAAGGGTACGACCAGCCATGTGTATGCTCCTTCTTTTTGGCGGCCGCCCATGCGGTCCGCGATCTGGTCCCGCTATTGGCGCGGGCCGTTCTCGAATCGGAAACTACCCATTTGCTGCAATGCAGTAAACGGGGTTTTTGTAGCAGAAATGTTACACCGCAAATCAGATCGTTTCGTCGAGGTCCGTTTCATCCTCGCGGCGTTCCGACATGCCGAGCAGCTTCAGCTTGCGATGGAGTGCCGATCGCTCCATCCCGATGAAGGCGGCGGTCTTCGAGATATTGCCGGAAAACCGCCGGATCTGGACGCGCAGGTACTCACGCTCGAAGCTCTCGCGCGCTTCACGCAAGGGCGCACTCATCATCACGGTGACGCCGGCATCGCCCCCTCCCCGGCTGTTGAAGATCTCCGGCGGCAGCATGTCCGCCTCGATCTTCGCCAGCTTCTCGCGCGGGGCCATAATAACGGTACGTTCCACCACATTACGCAGCTGCCGCACGTTGCCGGGCCACTCGTAGGCCTGAAGCGCGGTCATCGCCTCGCCGCTCACTTGTGGCGGAGGCACGCCCTGCTCGTTGGCATAGCGGGCAAAGAAATGGTCGATCAGCGCCGGAATGTCGTCGCGCCGCTCCCTCAGTGCCGGGATCGAGATCGGCACTACGTTGAGGCGATAGAACAGGTCCTCGCGGAAACGGCGCTCGGCAATCTCCTTTTCGAGATCGCGCGAGGTGGACGAAACCACCCGCACGTCGACGCGAATCTGGCGAGTGCCACCGACGCGCACGAAGGCCTGATCGGTCAGCACCCGCAGGATGCGCGCCTGCGTCGAAGGCGGCATGTCGGCCACTTCGTCGAAGTAGAGCGTACCGCCGTCCGCGCTTTCCAGCAGGCCCGAGCGAATCAGGGTGCCGTCCGCTTCCTCGCCGAACAGTTCCTGCTCGAAACGTTCGGGCGTGATGCGGGCGGAGTTGACGCTGACGAAAGCATTGCCCGCACGCGGGCTCCAGGCGTGGAGCAGGCGCGCAGCCACTTCCTTGCCCGACCCGGCCGGACCGGTGATGAGCAGGCGGCTGCCGGTGTTGGCGACGCGCTTGAGGGTCGCGCGGACCTGGTTGATAGCGCCGCTGGAGCCGGTGAATTCCTCGCTCCCCGAAGTGCCCTGACGCAGCTGCGCGTTTTCGCGGCGCAGGCGCTCGGTCTCGGTGGCGCGGCCGACGAGGTGCAGCAGCTTCTCCGCCTCGAACGGCTTTTCGATGAAGTCCACCGCGCCGCGGCTGATCGCGGCGACGGCGGTGTCGATGTTGCCGTGGCCGGAGAAGATGATGACCGGCAGTTCCGGCTCGCGCGCCTTGATCGCGTCGAGAATCTCGAGCCCGTCCATCGGGCTGCCGTGGAGCCAGACGTCAAGCAGCACCAGCGAAGGGCGCCGCGCATCGACGGCCGCCAGCGCGGCGTCGCTGTCGCCCGCGGTGCGGCATTCGTAGCCTTCGTCGCTCAGCACGCCGGCGACCAGTTCGCGGATGTCGCGCTCGTCGTCGACGATCAGAATATCAAGTGCCATGGGCCATCTTCTTCGTGCTGGAAAAACGGGTCATTGCGCGGCCTCCGGCTTGCGTACGGGTGCTGCGCTGGTTGCTTCCTGGGCCAGCGGATCATGCGCGAAACGCATGGTCACGGTGGTGCCCCCCCCTTGTGCGGCGGTGAAGGTCATTTCGCCGCCGTGTTCCTCGATGATCTTGTTGACGATGGCGAGGCCGAGGCCGGTGCCCTTCTCGCGCGTGGTCACGTAAGGCTCGATCAGGCGCTCCTTGTCGTGTGAGAGCCCGATGCCGTTGTCGGTGATGCGCACGAGGATCGACTGATCCTGATCGACGACCTCGACGGCGATGGCGCCGCGATAGTCTTCATCCGCATCTTTCGCCTTTGCCTCAACGGCTTCGACCGCGTTCTTGAGAACGTTCGTCATCGCCTGCCCGAACTGGTGGCGATCGCAGTCGATCACGCGGATGTCCCGCTCGGCCGCGAAGCGGAAGTCGATGTCGGGGCGCGCGACTTCCTGCAGGAACAGGGCCTGGCGGGTGAGCGCGACCGGGTCCTCGGTGCGGAACACCGGCTTGGGCAGGCGCGCGAAGGACGAGAACTCGTCGACCATCTTGCGCAAGTCCCCGACCTGCCGGATGATCGTGCGGGTCAGATCCTCGAACAGTTCGGGATTGTCGGTGATCTGCTTGCGATAGCGGCGGCTGAGGCGCTCGGTCGCAAGCTGGATCGGGGTCAGCGGGTTCTTGATCTCGTGCGCGATGCGGCGGGCGACGTCGGACCAGGCCGCCGTGCGCTGGTCGAGCAACTGGCGGGTGATGTCCTCGAAGGTGATGACGTGGCCGGTGGCGTCGCGACTGGTCTTGACCGCCAGCGTGAGAAGGTCGCCGCCGCGATTGTACTGGACGAGGCCGCTGGTCGCGCCCTGCTCCACCATCGCCGCGATCGACGGCGCCAGTTCAGCGATCGGCATGCCTTCGGGCACATCCTCGGGCAGGTTGGTCAGCAGCTTCTGCGCAGTCGAGTTGAGCAGCAGGATGCGCCCTTCCCCGTCGAGCGAGATGATGCCCGAGGTGACCGATTCCAGCACTGCTTCGATGAATACGCTGCGTTCGTGCAACTGGCGGTTGGCGCCGAGCAGGGCCTGCGTCTGCTTGTCGATCTGCGCGGTCATGCGATTGAAGGCGCGGTTGAGCAGGCCGATCTCGTCGGCGCCGGTGCGTCCTTCGATCCGCAAGGCGTAATTGCCCGCGCCGACCCGGCGCGCGGCATCGACGAGTTCGTAGAGCGGCTCGACCTGCCGGTCGGCGAAGCGCAGGGCGAACCATACGGACAGACCCACGAGGACGAGCGAGAGGATGAACAGCGCAACGTTGAACCGCAGCTGCAGGACGCGCGCGCGGTTCGTCAGGACTTCGTAGGCCTGGACGATGTTCTCAGCCCGCTGCCCCTGGCTCAGCGAGAGCAGGTCCGAACTGCGCACCACCAGCAGGTAGACACCCGAGGAGCGCTCGATCGGCGCGGCCGCGACGATGCGGTTGTCCTTGGCGCTGACGACATAGGGTTCCCCCTTGTCGAGCCGTTCGAGGCCGTCCTTGCTGAGCCGGTTGTTCTCGGCCAGCCCCTCGGGATCCGCGATGATCGGCGTGCGCTGCTCTCCGCCCTCGTCGATCTGGACGATCGCGGCGCCCCTGAGATTGCGGCGAACCACCTGATAGGACAGGAACGTCTGGAAATCGCGGCTTGCGACGGGCACGCGGCTCAGTTCCTCGCGCGCATCGGTGGCCATGGCCACGGATTCGTACCCGACGTCGCGCAGCGTCTGCTCGTAGTAGCCGCGTGCCAGCTTGTTCGCGTTCTCCAGAAGCCCACGCGAACTGTCGGAGAACCAGAATTCGACGCCCGACTGGAACAGCCATGAGGCGAAGACCACGACGAGCAGGGTCGGCACGGCGGAAATCAGCGAGAAGATGAACACGAGGCGGACGTGCATCTGGCCGGCGCCGCCGGTGCCATGCTCGGCCGCGCGGCGCAGGGCCATGTGCCGTCCGAGCAGGACGAGGATCGCCATCGCCGGTACGAGCGTGCCCACCAGCAGGCTCGCGGTCAGGTCGGAAGGCAGCAGTTCGCGCCGATCGGCACCACTGTTGAGCGCCAGCCACGTCGTCACCGACATCGCCAGGAACGCGACCACCGCGACGACGGCCATGATCGCGAAGAAGTTCGCCCGGCGCGCAGTGACCTGCATCCGCCGCCACCATCGGGGCCAGGCACGCTTCTGGACGGTAACTTCACTCATCGTTGCGCTGTTACAACAGGACTGTGACCCCGCTGCAAGAGTAAATCCACCAAGCCCCTTCTAAGGACGACGAGCGAATTCCTCGGGATCGAGCGCCAGCTCGCCCAGACGCTTGCGCAAGGTGTTGCGATTAATCCCCAGCGCTTGCGCCGCTCGCAACTGGTTGCCCGCCGTCTCGCGCAGGACCTCGGCGAAGAGCGGGCGCTCGAAAGCGGCCATCGCGCTGTTGTAGATCGAACCGCTCGGCGGACGGTTGACCGTCAGCCATTGCGCGACGGCCGTGGCGATGTCGAAGATCCGCGGCACGGTGTCATCCTCGACCGGCGCCGGGGCTTCCTGCGCGAGCAGCGGGAGGACCGCCTCGGCATCGATCACGTCCTCACGCGCCAGCAGGGCGAGGCGATAGATGAAGTTTTTCAACTCACGCACATTGCCGCGCCAGGGCTGGCGGCTCAGCACATCGGCGGCTTCCTTCGTCAACTGGCGACGCGGCAGGCCTTCGTTGGCGGCGTGCTGCAGGAAATGGCGCGCCAGCACATCGATATCATCGCGCCGGTCACGCAGCGGCGGCATGTGGATCGGCACGACGTTGAGGCGGTAGTAGAGGTCCTCACGGAAGCGCCCGGCGGCGATTTCCGGCTCCAGATCCTTGTTGGTCGCCGCGACGATGCGCGTGTCGAGGCGGATCTCCTCGCGCCCGCCGACCCGGCGCACGGTACCCGACTGGAGCGCGCGCAGCAGACGGGTCTGCGCCTGCATCGGCATGTCGCCGATCTCGTCGAGGAACAGGGTGCCGCCCGCCGCCTGCTCGAACTTGCCGACATGGCGCGCGACGGCGCCGGTGAAGGCGCCCTTCTCGTGCCCGAACAGTTCGCTTTCGATCAGCTCGGCGGGAATCGCGGCGGTGTTGACGGCGATGAACGGCCCGTCCCGGCGATTGCCGAGCTGGTGGATCGCCTCGGCCACAAGCTCCTTGCCGGTGCCCGATTCGCCGAGGATCAGCACCGTCAGGTCGTTGCGCAGGACGCGGGTGATCATGCGGAACACCGACTGCATCGCGACGCTGCGCCCGACCAGCGGCAGACCGTCGGCCACCGGCTCGTCGTCTGCCGTCAGCCCCTGAGCTGCACCGGCCGCCTGCCGCACGGTGCGCGCCAGTTCGTCGATGTCGAAGGGCTTGGGGAAGTACTCGAAGGCGCCGGTGTCGGTGGCGCGAACCGCCGTATCGAGCGTGTTCTGGGCCGAGAGAATGACGATCGGCATGTGCGGATGCAACGCGCGGACCCGCTCGATCGTCTCGATGCCGTCGCCGTCCGGCAGCATCACGTCGGTGACGAGCGCCGCGAAGCCGCGCTCCGCCAGCATCCGGTCGCGCTCGGCGATGGTGACGCAGTGCGAGACGGCGAAACCCTCCGCCTCCAGCGCCGCCGTGATGACGATGGCGATGGACATGTCGTCTTCGAGCAGCAGCACATTCATCGTCATGCCGGCTTTCTCCGGGGGCGATTGCGCGTCTCGCGAGCGAGCGGCAGGTGAATACGGAAGTGAGTCATCCCGTTCTCGTCGTCGCGGTCGTGGGTGATGCGCCCGTTCATGTCGCGCACCAGCTTGCGGACCAGCGGCAGGCCGAGGCCCTGCCCTGATTTCTTGGTGGTGACGAAGGGCTCGAAGATATGATCGCGCATCGACGCATCGATGCCGGGGCCGTTGTCGCTGACGCGCACCTCGATCGGCAGGCGCAGCGGCGCACCGTCATCGCCGGTGTGAAGCTGCAGCCCGCTGGCGAAGCGGGTGCGGATCGTCACGCGCGGCTCGGCGACATTCTTGCAGGCGTCGGCGGCGTTGGAGAGCAGGTTCATCATAACCTGCACCAGCCCGTCGGGACTGCCCAGCACCGGCGGGAGCGACGGGTCGAACTCCTCGACGAGGCGGAAAGCGGGCTTTTCCGCCTTCGCCGCGTTCAGAACGTCGATAGCGCGGCGCGCGGCCTCGTGGAGATTGCAGGGCTCGACCGGCGGCGTCGTGCGGCCGCTCAGCTTCTGCATGCGTTCGATCAGGCCCGCGACGCGGTCGACCTCGCCGGTGATGAGGTCGGTCAGCGCCTTGTCGCGCTCGTCGATCTTGCGGGCGAGAAGCTGCGCCGCGCCGCGAATGCCGGCGAGCGGGTTCTTGATCTCGTGGGCCATGATCTCGGGACCACGCAGCATCGCGTTATCAGGGCCACCCGAGTCGTCGCCGAGCGCCTCGGACGCGGAGTTGTCGTGCAGCGACACCACCTGCCAGCCGGGACTGTCCGCCACCGGGCCGACGTTTATGTCGATCCGGCGCGCGCCCTTGCCCTTGATCTGCACGACGACCTCACGGGCCGAGACAGGTGCCTCGGAATCCGAAAGCCGATCGAGCAAACGCCGGTCGGAGATCGACATGATATCGCGCAGCCGTGTGCCGACGAGGCGCCGGGCCGACTGCCCGAAGAACTGCTCCGCCGCCGGGTTGAGCGAGGCGATCGTCCGCCCGTCCTCCAGCAGCAGCACGGCATGTGGCAGGCTCGCCAGCAGCCGCTGCGCGTCAGGCAGATCGGTCCGGGCGTCGAGGCTCATGCGGCGCGAAGCTGACTATCGTCGCCGTTACAGAACGGCGCGTAGAACTCCTCAAGTTCGCGAAGGACTTCAGTAGGATCAGCGATGAAGTTCACCTTGTTCCTGAATTCGGCCGAACCGCGCACGCCCTTGATATACCAGCCCAGATGCTTGCGCGCCATCTTGACGCCGGTGTCGGCGCCATAGTGGTCGAGCATGTCCTCGTAGTGGCGGCGGATGATGTCGTACTGCCCGGCGATGTCGGGATCGGCGGAGACTTCCTCGCCGCGCCACCACTGCATGACCTGCGAGAGAAACCACGGGCGGCCGTAAGCGCCGCGTCCGATCATCAGGCCGTCGGCGCCGGACTGCTCCAGCGCCTGCGCGGCATCGTTCACGGTGCAGATGTCGCCGTTGACGATGACCGGGATCGACACCGCGTCCTTGACCTTGCGCACGAAGGCCCAGTCGGCCTCGCCCTTATACATCTGGTTGCGGGTTCGGCCATGGACGGTGATCATCTTCGCGCCCAGATCCTCGGCGATCCGCGCGAGTTCGGGGGCGTTGAGGCTGTCGTGGCACCAGCCCATGCGCATCTTGACGGTGACCGGGACCTTGACCGCCTTGACGGTCGCCTCGATCAGCTTCGTCGCCAGCGGCACCTGACGCATGAGCGCCGAGCCCGCGTCGCCGTTGACGACCTTGCGCACCGGGCAGCCCATGTTGATGTCGATGATGGCAGCGCCGCGATCCTCGACCAGCTTGGCGGCCTCGCCCATCTGCTCAGGGTCGCAGCCGACCAGCTGCATCGAGACCGGGTCCTCGACCTTGTCCCACATCGCCTTCTGCAGAGACACGCGCGTCTCGCGGATGGCAGCGGGGCTGGCGATCATCTCGGTGACGTTGAGGCCCGACCCGAAGGCACGCACCATCCGGCGGAACGGCAGGTCCGAAACCCCCGTCATCGGCGCGAGCACGACCGGGCAGTCGATCGTCACGGGACCGACGGAAATGGGCTTGAGTGCCGGAGGATTGGGCAATTGAGTCATGATACGTGCAGCGCTGCCTAAAAAACAGGCAGCGCATAGTGGATTGCCCTCAATGCGGCAAGCGATTACCGGCATCGGCGATGTCGCAAATCGTCTCAGAGCCGCAGAATTCGTCCCGTGCCCGTACTGGTGACCGCGCTGGCGTCCGGACTGCAGCGCTTGTCGTGGCTGCAGGCAAGGGTCTGCGTGCCGGTCAGCCGGTGCCCAAGCAGTTCGCCCGCTGGCGCGGCAAGCCGGTCGTGCGGCACTCGGTCGAGGCGCTGGCGGCGGCCGGATGCGCGCCGATTCTGGTGGTCATTCCTGATGGCGCCGAGGCCGTGGCGCGTGAGGCGCTGGCGGGAATTGCGGCCGTGCAGTTCACCACCGGCGGCGCGACGCGGCAGGAATCGGTGCGTCTCGGGCTGGAAGTGCTTGCCGGCTGCGAGCCCGACTGCGTCCTGATCCACGATGCGGCCCGCCCGCTGTTGCCCGCCGAAGTCATCGCACGCCTGCAGACCGCGCTCGACGAGCACAAGGGTGCGATCCCGGTCCTGCCTGTGGCCGACAGCCTGACGCATGCGGCGGGCGATCTCATGGGCGCCCCTGCCCGGCGCGAGGATTTGCGCCGGGTGCAGACCCCGCAGGCGTTCCACTTCGCCGAAGTGCTCGCAGCACACCGGGACTGGGAGGGCGCCACCAATGCCGGGGACGACGCGCAGGTCGCACAGGCATGGGGCATGGACGTGGCACTCGTCGAAGGGGACGAAACCTTGCACAAGCTGACTTACGCCGCCGATTTCGGTGCCGCCAGGCCGCTGATCCGGGTCGGCAACGGCTACGACGTTCACC
>JASGGD010000099.1:0-17238 GCA_047605225.1 Novosphingobium sp. | reverse complement strand
CCGCGCAGCTCAACGTTCCGATCAACGGCAAGGGCGGCAAGCTCTACGGCGTCGTGATCGCGACCACCCTGCCCTTCGAAACCTTCCTGCCCGCGCTGGACGGCTTCGGTATCACCGGCTCGGTGGCCTATACCAAGAGCAAGATCCAGGCGACGCCGGACTCGCCCTCGGGTGACCTGCCGGGCTATTCGAAGTGGGTCGCCAACGGCACCGCCTACTTCGAGAAGTGGGGCTTCAACGCCCGTGGTTCGGTGCGTTACCGCTCGACCTTCCTGGGTGAAGTCTCCGGCTTCGCGGCCAACCGCGTGCGTCGCCGTGCGGCTTCGGAAACCATCGTGGACGCGCAGATCGGCTACGACTTCCAGGCAGGCAGCGCTCTGGAGGGCCTGTCGCTCTACGTGCAGGGCCAGAACCTGACCAACGCACCGTTCATCACGACCAATCCGGGCGATACCCGCGAGGTCATCGACTACCAGACCTACGGCCGCCGTTTCTTGGCCGGTTTCACGTACAAGTTCTAAGACTTACCCCCCGGCGCCGGAATGGAATTCTCCTCCTCCTCCTGAACGGCGCCACACCGGCGGAACCGGTGAAGATCCCTCCCTTCCCGGTTCCGCCTACCCTGCCAGCAAGAGGTCTCGAAAACCGCGTAAAAATCGACGTCACCCTGAACTTGTTTCAGGGTCCATCATGCCGCCAGCTCCGCGACATGATGGCGCAAGCCACCCATGCCGCTGGTGGACCGAACTGTCCGGTCAAAGCGGCCCGATGGACCCTGAAACAAGTTCAGGGTGACGATGTGCAGGAACGGTACGCTTCCGACATCCCGCGTGGAGAATGCCTGTGATGAACCGCCTGATACCTTCCCTCTCGGCCCTCGCGCTGGCTCTTTCCCATGGCGCCGCGTTCGCCGGGACCGTCGAGGACATGCGCGCCCGCACGCCCGAGCAGGAAGTGATCTACTTCGTCCTGCCCGACCGTTTCGAGAACGGTGACGCCTCAAACGACACCGGCAGCCTGAAGGGCGGCAAGCTGCAGACCGGCTTCGATCCCACCGACAAGGCGTTCTACCACGGCGGCGACCTCAAGGGCCTGACCGCGCGGCTGGACTATATCCAGGGCCTAGGCGCCAGCGCGCTGTGGGTCGGGCCGATCTTCAAGAACAAGCCGGTGCAGGGTCCGAAAGGGCAGGAAAGCGCGGGTTACCACGGCTACTGGATCACCGACTTCACACAGGTCGATCCGCACTTCGGCACCAACGACGACTTCAAGGCACTGGTCGAGGCCGCGCATGCCCGAGGCATGAAGGTCTACATGGACATCATCGTCAACCACACGGCGGACGTGATCCAGTACAAGGAAGAGGTCTCGGAGGGGTATCCCTATCGTTCCAAGGCGGACTATCCCTTCTCCACCCGGGGCGGCGTGAAGGGTCCGGCGATCAATCCCGGTTTCCTCGGGGAAACGGTACAAACCGCTGAGAACTGGGCGAAACTGACCGATCCCTCGTTCGCCTACACCCCTGTTGTGCCCAAAGCGGAGAAGGACGTGAAAGTCCCCGCATGGCTCAACGATCCGATCTATTACCACAATCGCGGTAACACCGACTGGAAGGGCGAGAGCGCGCAGTACGGCGACTTCGTCGGCCTTGACGATCTCGCCACCGAGAACCCGCGCGTGGTCGATGGGATGATCGAGATCTACGGCGACTGGATCGACCGTTTCGGCATCGACGGCTTCCGCATCGACACCGCCCGCCACGTCAATGCGGAACTGTGGCGCAAGTTCGTGCCAGCCATGCTGGAGCGCGCGAAGGCAAAGGGAATCAACAACTTCCATATCTTCGGCGAAGTCGCGACGGGTGATTACGACCCTGCCCTCCTCGCCTCGTGGACGCGCAATGCGGGCCTGCCGGGCGTGCTCGACTTCGCCTTCATGCGCGCGGTCGACGATGCCGCCGGCGGCGCCAAGGACGGCGGGCCCGAGACGCTGGCGCGGCTGTTCGACGACGATGCACTCTATGCGGGCGGCAAGGCGGGGGCGCTGCAGCTGCCCACGTTCCTGGGCAACCACGACGCCGGGCGCCTGCCGATGTTTCTCAAGCTGGGTCAACCACTTGCGAGCAATGGCGAGCTGCTGAAGCGCTCGATGCTGGCCCATGCCATGCTGCTGACGCTGCGCGGCGTGCCGACGATCTATTACGGCGACGAACAGGGCTTCGTCGGCCATGGCGGCGACCAGTGGTCGCGGCAGGATATGTTTGCTTCCAAGGACTTCCGCCTGACGGACGAACCGCTGCTGGGCACCGACCGCGCCCCGAATGCCGAGCATTTCGACCCGACGCACCCGCTCTACAAGCTGATCGCGCAGCTGGCGACCTTGCGCCGCCAGACGCCCGCGCTGACCGGTGGCATGACGAAGGTGCGCGCCGCTTCCGACAAGCCGGGGCTGTTTGCAGTCTCGCGCTTCGATCCGGCCACCGGAAACGAGGTCGTGCTGGCCTTCAACACCTCCACCGAGGCGGTCGAAGGCAACCTCGCCGTGGAACCGAAATCGGCGCAATTACAGACGCTTGCGGGTTCCGCATGCCCTATGAAGGCGGCCGCTCCGGGATCGGTTTCGATAGCCCTGCCGCCGCTCGGTTTCGCCGTCTGCGCAGCCCGTCCCTGAGCGGCACGCGGGCGGCACCCAACGGCACCCTAACGACACCTAGACGTACCAGAGAGCGCCATGACGAACCCTGAAACCTCATCCAAGGCGCCATGGTGGCGCGGCGCGGCGATCTACCAGATCTATCCGCGCAGCTTCGCCGATTCCAACGGCGACGGCATCGGCGACCTGCCCGGCATCACCGCGCGGCTGGATCATGTCGCCCGGCTCGGCGTCGAGGCGATCTGGATCTCGCCGTTCTACCAGTCGCCGATGGCGGACTTCGGCTACGACATTTCCGATTACTGCGCGGTCGATCCGATGTTCGGCTCGCTGGAGGATTTCGACGCGCTGATCGCCAAGGCGAAGACGCTCGGCCTCAAGGTCATCGTCGATCAGGTTTACGCCCATACCTCGGACAAGCATCCGTGGTTTGCCGAGAGCCGGTCCAGCCGCAGCAATTCGCGGTCGGACTGGTACGTCTGGGCCGATCCCAAGGTGGACGGTTCGCCGCCCAACAACTGGCAGTCGGTGTTCGGCGGCCCGGCGTGGCGCTGGGATGCGCGGCGCGGGCAGTATTACATGCACAACTTCCTGGCCGAGCAGCCGCAGCTCAATTGCCATAACCCCGAGGTGCAGGACGCGCTGCTGGCGGTGGCGAAGTTCTGGCTGGACCGGGGCGTCGCGGGATTCCGCATCGATGCGCTAAACCACTCGATGCACGACCCGATGCTGCGCAACAATCCGCCCGCGCCCGATGATGGCAAGGTGCGCACGCGACCCTACGATTTCCAGCTGCAGGTCTACAACCAGTCGCACCCGGACATCCTGAAATTCATCGAGCGGTTGCAGGCGCTGATCGCCTCCTATCCGGACACCTATTCGCTCGCCGAAGTCGGCGGCGCGCGGGCGAGCGAGGAGAAGCGCACCTTCACACAAGGCCCTGCCCGTCTGGACAGCGCCTACGGCTTCGACCTGCTCTATGCCGACGCGCTGCGTCCCGCGCACATCGCCGAGGTGCTGAAGTTCTGGCCCGACGAGCCTGACGCCGGATGGCCGAGCTGGGCCTTCGAGAACCACGACGCGCCGCGCGCCCTGTCGCGCTGGTGTACGCCCGACCAGATCGACGCCTTCGCGCGGATGAAGATGCTGACGCTGCTGTCGATCCGGGGCAATCCGATCCTGTTCCAGGGCGAGGAACTCGGACTGCTGCAGGACGAGATTCCCTTCGAAATGCTGCAGGACCCGGAGGCGATCGCCAACTGGCCGCTCACTCTCTCACGCGATGGCGTGCGCACGCCGCTGCCGTGGATGGCGCAGAGCGAGCACGGCGGATTCACCTCGTCCGCACCATGGCTGCCGCTGAGCGAGCAGAACCTGTCGCGCGCGGTCGACCGGCAGGAGGCGGACCCGGCCTCGCTGCTCAACCTGACGCGACATCTGCTGCAGCTTCGCGCCGCCGATCCGGCGCTGCGCCGGGGCTCCGGCGAAGTGCTGCTCGCCGACGACACGCGCCTCGTGCTGCGCCGCGAACTTGATGGTCACAGCGTACTGGTGATCGTCAACATGAGCGATGCGCCTGCAGCATGGCCCGCAGCAATTCCGACCGACGGCAAGGTTCTCGCCGCCGTCAATAACGCCGAACCCGGTACGCTCCCCGCATGGGGCGCCTTGTGGATCATCGAAGGAGAAACGGCATGAAGCCGCTCGCCCTGCTGGCTACCGCCGGCATCGTCATCGCCGCGCCTGCATTCGCGCAGGAAACCAAGCCGCAAGTCACTGCGCAGTCGCCCGACGGCTCGATCGTGCTGACGGTCACCACCGACAACGACAGCCGCCCGATGTGGTCGCTCACCCGCAAGGGCAAGCTGCTGATCGCGCCGAGCAAGCTGGGCTTCATCCTCACCGACGGCCTCAACATGACGCGCGGCTTCGCCATCAAGAGCAGCGATACCGCCAAGGGCGACGACACCTGGGAACAGCCTTGGGGCGAGCGCCGCTTCGTCAAGGACAAGTACAATCAGGTCACCGTCCGCTTCAAGCAGGGCAAGACCTACGGCGAGCGGATGATGAATGTCACCTTCCGCCTGTTCGATAACGGCGTGGGCTTCCGCTACGAGATCCCCGAACAGCCGGGCCTCAAGACGATGAAGATCGCCGACGAGACGACCGAGTTCGACATCGTCCCCAAGGGCACCGCATGGTGGATCCCCGGCGGCGAGTGGAACCGCTACGAGCAGGTCTACCAGAAGACCCCGATCGATGCCGTCTCCACCGCGCACACGCCGATCACCATGAAGCTGGAGGACGGCACGCACCTGTCGTTCCACGAAGCGGCGCTGGTCGATTATGCGGGCTACTGGTTCAAGCGCGCGACCGGCCAGACCTTCCGCACGACGCTCTCGCCCTCTTCGCGCGGGCCGCGCGTCGTGCGCGACCTGCCCTTCGCGACGCCGTGGCGCACGGTGCGCATCGCGGATGACGCCGAAGGTCTGGTCGACAACGATCTGGAGCTGAACCTCAACGAGCCGAACAAGCTGGGCGATGTCAGCTGGGTGAAGCCGGGCCGCTACATCGGCATCTGGTGGGGCATGATCCGCAACGACTGGACCTGGGCGGAAGGCCCCAAGCACGGCGCCACCACCGCGCGCACGATGCAGTACATCGACTATGCCGCGCAGCACAAGTTCCGCGGCGTGCTGGTCGAGGGCTGGAACAAGGGCTGGAACGGCGACTGGTTCGGCCACGGCGACGAGTTCAGCTTCACGCAGGCGACGCCCGACTTCGATATCGACGCGATCACGAAGTACGCCGCGAAGAAGGGCGTCAGGCTGATCGGTCACCACGAGACCGGTGGCAACATCGCCAATTACGAAGCCAACATGGACGCCGGTTTCGCGCTCTACCAGAAGCTCGGCGTCGATACGGTGAAGACCGGCTATGTCGCCGACCACGGCGGCGTGATCGCCAACACCGACTATCCCGGCGCTCCGGTCGGCCCGGTGCGGATGGAATGGCACGACGGCCAGCGCATGGTCGAACACCACCTCGCCGTCGTCGAGGATGCGGCAAAGCACCACATCGCCATCGACGCGCACGAACCGGTCAAGGACACGGGCCTGCGCCGCACCTACCCCAACTGGGTCTCGCGCGAAGGTGCGCGCGGTATGGAGTACAACGCCTGGGGCAAGTTCGCCAACGGGCCGGACCATGAGCCCACGCTGGTCTACACCCGCATGCTGTCGGGGCCGATGGACTTCACGCCGGGCGTGCTGAGCCTCGAAGGCGCGAACGGCCCGCTCGCCTCGACGCTGGCGAAGCAACTGGGGCTGTACCTCGCGATCTACTCGCCGATCCAGATGGCGGCGGACTTCATCGAGCAGCTCGACAAGTACCCGCGCGAGATGAACTTCATCGAGAGCGTGCCGACCGACTGGGCGGAGAGCCACCTGATCGCGGGCGAAGTGGGCGATTATGCGATCTTCGCGAGGAAGGACCGCGCTTCGCCGCGCTGGTTCGTCGGCGGCGTGAATGATGCCACGGCGCGCACGGTGACGCTGAAGTTCGACTTCCTCGATGCGGGCAAGACCTACAAGGCCAGCGTCTGGAAGGACGGCCAAGGCGCGACTTACGAAACCGAGGCGCGTCACAACATCGCCTACGATACGCGCACGGTGAAGAAGGGCGATACGATGGATGTGTGGCTGGCGCCGGGCGGCGGCACCGCGATCCGGCTGGAGCCGCGCTGACGATCCGTATGAAGGCCCCGTCGTCCCGGACCTGATCCGGGACCGGTGGCTGTCTTTAGGCGCGGTTCACTTACAGAGCGCCCTGCCCGCAAGCGGGGCGAGGCCCGGTCAGCGGTCCCGGATCAGGCCCGGGACGGCGAATTACCCCCGCTCGCCGTTACGAACAGAGCGACTTCGCCGTGCTCGTCCCCGTCGTCACGCCGGGGGTGAGGTTGCGGTCGTCACGAACGATGTAGGCGGCTTCCCGGCGGAAATTCGGCTGGCCGACGAACCAGGTGCCGAACAGCGGCTGGTAGGTATAGTTCACCTCGACATACATCACCGCGGAGCCCGCCACCGCCGCGATGGTCGGATTGCCCATGCCCGCGATCGTCGTTCCGGTAAGGCCCTTGCCCGCAGCACCGTATTGCGAATTGACCTTGAGATTGCCGCGGCAGCGCTGCCAATGAATGTACTGACGCCCAGTGGTCGAGTCCCGTTCGAGGCTCGAGAGGATGATCCGCCCGTTCGCCTCGAAATTGAAGTAGGATCCCTGCACCAGCGCGCCCGACATGACGGAATCCACCATCGTCTCGCTGACCGTCGGCGTCACCGCGCTGTTGTCGGTCTGGCCAAGGCGCGAGGCGTTGTCGGCCACCGATGTGGCGATCTGCGCGATCTGCATGTTGATCATCGCCATCCACGCCAGTTCGGTCCCGTAGAACCCCATAGTGACGATGATCGGCAGGATCAGCGCGAACTCCATGAAGGAGACGCCGCGCTGATCCCGGCGCAGGCTTCCGCCGAAACGACGTGCTATACGCGCGATCACGAGCAGGTCCCCGCGTCCGAGCCATACTTCTCCTGAAGCGCATAGGGCTGGTTCTTGCGGACCGTGCTGGCGGTCAGCGTGCGTTGCGATGTCGAATTGGACACGAACGGCACGATGAACACCGGCGTATAGGTCACCGTCGCGGTATAGAGCACGACGTCGTTGCCACCGCCATTGTCACTGGTACCGATGTCGGCATCCCACTGGCCGTTCCGGTTCTCGTCTGTGTAGCTTTCGCCGTTGTCGCACTTGCCGTTCGCGTTCTTGTCGTTCCAGGTCTCGGCACGCTTTAGGTCGGCGAAGTCGTAATAGCTGGAGCGCTTGAATGTAACCGTAGCACCGGGCGCGACGCGCTGGACCATCGCGGTGACATAGGCATCGGCCTTGGTGTTGTCGGCGATTTCCAGCCCGTCCTGACGCGATGCCTCCTCGACCGCACCGTGCAGGATCGCTGTGAGATAAGCCCGGTGCGCCATGTCGTAGATGCCGATCAGCAGCAGCAGCAGCACCGGCGCGGCGACGGCGAACTCGATCACCGCCGAGCCACGCTCGCTGCCTTGTAGGCGACGGAACGAAGCTCCTGCCGTCACTGCACGACCCTCAGTTCGCCGACCTGCTTGGCGATCTCCTGGAACGCGGTGTTGAGATCGGCCGCGCTGCTCGCGGTATACGAACTGTCGTCGGACGCGCAGGTCGTCAGGTCGCTGCTGAGGGTCGAGGTGAACGCCACCACCCAGACGCGGATGCCCTTGGCCTTGATCGCCTCGCAGGTCGCGAGGAAGCGCTGGGTGTGGCGCTTCTCGTCGTCGGTGGAGCCGTCGCTGGTGACGCGACGATCCCAGTATTCCACGCCCCAGGCCTGGGCGATGAGGTAATTCGGCTCCATTTCGCCGTCGGTCATGAAGATCAGGTGGCGCGAGACCTTGCCGCCATTGGTAGGCTCGTCGCTGTTCAGCGTGGACCACATGCCCTGCTGCGACATCAGGCGGCCACCCCAGATCATGCCGATGTCGAGATAGGTGCCGCCGACCGCCGAGAGCGAGTCCGCGTAGCTGTTGAAAGCAGTCTGCGTCATCGTCGAGAGCAGGCGCGATTCCACCGGGCAGTAGTCACCGGCGCTGCCACCGTTATGAGTCGTTGCAGTCGTGTAGTAACCGTAATCGCTCCAGCGGCGATAAGTCACGTCCGGCCAGAGCGGGCGCCACTTCGTCTTGTCATCAGAAGTCGGCGCGGTATCGAGGTCGAGGTCCAGCGCGCCCGAGGGCGTTATCCCGCTGGTCGCGGAATACTTGAAAGTCGACTGGGCGACAGTGTCGCGCTCCTGGATGCAGCCGTCCCAGCTGGAAGACACATTGCCGCCAGTGCTGCCGGTGGGCGTGGTGACCGTGGCGAAAGTCTTGAACTTGCTCGTATCGTAGGCGATCTGGCGATAGTTCAGCTCATAGGCTGTGTCGGCATTTCGCGAGTAGATATAGTAAGTCGATTTCGACCCGTCGCACTTGTACTGGACCGTACGCTGGTATTTCTGACTCTTAGACGTAACGTCGCCAGTTACGGTCGCGGCAGGAACCTCGCTTCCGCAGGAACTGGACGTATAAACCTTCGTCGAATATTTGGTCCAGTCACTATAGGTTACGCTTCCGGTCGGCTCGTAGATGCGTGACTGGTAGGAATAACTGTCGACGATGTAGTTGCTGCTCACCGCAGTCACCAGCTTGCCGACGTTCACGGTCGAGCTGAACGGCACGAAACCGTAGCGCACGCGCGCGTTACTGTTGGCGGTGGCGTTGTAGATCGTCGTGTAGAAGTTCTTCATCGCCGCGCGCAGCGCCTGGATGCGGGTCTGCGAGCCCGACAGCGTGTAGTCCATCGAACCTGTCGTATCGAGCACCATCATGATGTCGGAGTTGCCGACGCCCATCGAACTGCCGCAGGTCACCTTGATGTCAAAGCTGTCCTTGCCGAAAATGCGCATCAGCAGGGTGTCGAGCACCGTCGTCGCCGTGCCGGTGATGGTCTGGCCGTTATCCGTCGAAGTCGCGTCGAACGCAGTGGACTTCGTGCCCTGCTGCGCATCACTGAAGTTGGTGTTGAAATAGGAGGTCGCCGCCGCCTTCGACGTGGCGTCGAAGCCCGCCGTCGTCACCGTGCGCCGACCTGCCAGCACCGCCGCGTCGCAGGCCGACTGCAACTGCTCGCGCACGAGATAGTCGCGGCTGAGATCGACCGCCGAACCCACCACGACGGCCGCCACCAGCATGCCGATCGCGGCGATCGGCAGGATGTTGCCGCCCGAATCCTTGAGGACGCCGCGAACGACCTTGACGGTGAATTGACATGCTTGACGCATCGTAAACCAGGCTCGCTCTTGGAATTGCCCCGATAATCTCCTGCGGATACCAGCAATGTCTTAAGGAAGTTTTGGCGAGCCCGCCTGAGCGCACCCGGCGGCGGACCGCGGCGAAAATATTTCGCCCCGTCGGGAACCGGGAAACCCCATTAACGTTATTCGACCTGATCCGGGGACTGCGCGTGATGGGGGAGCGGTCCGGTTGAAGCGGTTGTGTACCCCCGCGAGACGAGTGAATGGCAACCGCCCGCGGACTGGATTCCACCAAGTTTCTCTACATCCTGCTGCCCATCGTCATCGGCCTGACCTTCATCGCCGATACGTCATTCCCGCTCGGCACGTCGATATGGGTGATCTACCTGCTGCCGACGGTGCTGTCCTACCTCGCACCGCACCGGCTGGCGCCCCTTGCCGTCGCCGCCGCGACGACGGTTCTGATCGTGATCGGCTACCAGCTCGCGCCTGAGGGCGTCGCCAAGGAAGTGGCGCTGATCAACCGCACACTGGGCACGATCACCAACCTGACGCTCGCCGGGATCGGCGCCGCGTTCATCAGCTATCGCAACTCCGCCCGCGCGCTGCAGGCCCTGCGCGAAGGCGAGGCGAAGCTGGCGCGCGAGACGGCCGGGAACCTTGCGCTCGGCGATCTCTCGCAGCGGCTGATCGGCTTCCTCGTCGAGCGTTTCGGCGCAGCGGCGGGCATCATCTACGTCAATGACGAAGGCGCTTTCCGCCGCGTCGCCAGCTACGGCGTACCGAACGGTGCCGCGGTGCCCGACCAGCTTGCCCCCGACGACGGCCTGCTCGCCGAAGTCATCCGCGACGGCCGCACCCGCACGGTCGCGGGCGCGCCCGCCGGTTACCTCGCGTTCGGCAGCGCGCTCGGCAAGGCCCCGCTCGACAAGCTGGTACTGGGCGCCACGGCGATCGACGGCAAGGTCAACGCCGTGATCGAACTCGGCTTCCTCGACACGCCCGAGGCGCAGCCCGCCGAGGCCCCGCGCTTCCTCGACACCATCTCCGGCCCGGTCGGCCTGTCGCTGCGCGCCGCCAAGTACCGCGCGCGGCTTGAACACCTGCTGTCGGAGACCCAGCAGCAGGCCGAGGAACTCGCCAACCAGAGCGAGGAACTGCGCGCCACCAACGACGAACTGGAAGCGCAGGCCAAGGCCCTCGTGAACTCCCAGACCGAACTCGAAGCGCAGCAGGCCGAACTGGAACGCTCCAACGCCCAGCTGGAGGAACAGGCGACCTCGCTCGAAGCCCAGCGCGACGAACTGACCCGCGCCCAGACGATGCTGCGCGGACAGGCCGAGGATCTGGAACAGGCGAGCCGCTACAAGAGCGAATTCCTCGCCAACATGAGCCACGAACTGCGCACCCCGCTCAATTCGCTGCTGATCATGGCGCGCCTGCTGGCCGACAATCGCGGCGGCAACCTCTCGTCCGAACAGGTCCGCTTCGCCGAGACGATCGAGACGTCGGGCAACGATCTGCTGGCGCTGATCAACGACGTTCTCGACATTTCCAAGATCGAGGCGGGCAAGCTGGAGCTTGAACCGCGCACCGTCCCGGTCGCGGCGATCCTCGCCAAGCTGCGCGACACCTTCGCCCCCGCCGCCGCCAAGCGCGGTCTCGAACTGCGCATCCCCGACGTTGCCGGAGAGATCGAGACCGATCCGCTGCGGCTGGAGCAGGTGCTCAAGAACTTCCTGTCGAACGCGCTCAAGTTCACCGAGCGCGGCCACGTCGCCATCGAGGTCGGCCGCGCCGCCGGGAACGTCGCCTTCACCGTGCGCGACACCGGCACCGGCATCCCCACCGACAAGCAGGGCGCGATCTTCGAGGCGTTCCGTCAGGCCGACGGCGGCATCGCCCGCAAGTACGGCGGCACCGGTCTCGGCCTCTCGATCTCGCGCGAACTGTCGCAGCTGCTCGGCGGCACGATCACGCTGGAGAGCGAACCCGGCAAGGGCAGCGCCTTCACGATCACCCTGCCCGAGCACTTCGACGCCGAAGCCGCGCCCGAACAGGTCCGCCGCCCCTCGCCCACCCCGCTCGCCACCTCGCCCACACCGGCTCCGTCGACACCGCGCCGCCTCGCCGCCATCGCCGACGACCGCGAGACGCTGAGCGGCGACTCCCGCGTGATCCTCATCGTCGAGGACGATCCCGCCTTCGCAGGGATTCTCGCCGACCTCGCGCACGAAGTCGGCTTCTCGTGCCTGATTGCCGGAACCGCCGACGAAGGCGCCCTGCTCGCACGCCAGTATCTGCCGCAGGCGGTCATCCTCGACATGCACCTGCCCGACCACACCGGCCTCTCGGTGCTCGACCGCATCAAGCGCGACGCCCGCACCCGCCACATCCCGGTCCACATCGTCTCGGCCGACCATGACGACCACGCGGCGCTCGCCAGCGGCGCGGTCGGCTACCTGTTCAAGCCGGTCACCCGCGACACCCTCGTCGACATGCTCGAAGGGCTGGAAGCGCGCATGGCCCAGCGCCTGCGCCGCGTGCTGGTGGTCGAGGACGACGCGCAGCAGGCCAACGCGATCCACCACCTCCTCGCCTCGCGCGATGTCGAGACGGTGGAGGTCCACTCCGCCGCCGAATGCCTGAACAGCCTCGGCACCGAGACGTTCGACTGCATGGTGCTCGACCTCAACCTGCCCGACATGTCGGGGCTGGACCTGCTCGAACGCCTCTCGCACGACGAGAGCGTCGGCTTCCCGCCGGTGATCGTCTACACCGGCCGCGACCTCTCGCCCGAGGAGGAGATGCGGCTGCGGCGTTATTCCAAGTCGATCATCGTCAAGGGCGCCAAGAGCCCCGAGCGCCTGCTCGACGAGGTCACGCTGTTCCTCCATCAGGTCGTCTCCGAACTGCCGCAGGAAAAGCAGCAGCTGCTCGCCCGCTCGCTCGGCCGTGATCAGGCGCTGGAGGGTCGCCAGATTCTCGTCGTCGAGGACGATATCCGCAACGTCTACGCCCTCACCTCGGTGCTGGAGCCCCACGGCGTCGGCGTGCGGATCGCCCGCAACGGGATCGAGGCGCTGAACGAACTCGCCCGCAGCGCCGATAGCGACGGCGCGCCGGTCGATCTCGTGCTGATGGACGTGATGATGCCGGAAATGGACGGCCTCACCTGCATGAAGGAAATCCGCAAGGACCCGCAGTGGTCGCGCCTCCCGATCATCGCGCTGACCGCCAAAGCCATGGAGCGCGACCACCGCGAATGCATCGACGCGGGCGCCAACGACTACCTTTCGAAGCCGCTCGACGTCGACAAGCTGCTCAGCCTCGTGCGCGTGTGGATGCCGCGATGAGGGAGCGCATCTGATGATGGTCATCCGCTCCGGCGACAGCCTGAACGACATCGAGCTGGACCTCATCGTCGAGGCCATCTGGCGGCGCTACCAGTACGATTTCCGCGACTATTCGCGCGCCTCGCTGCTGCGCCGCCTCGAACGTGCGCAGGCGCATTTCGGCGTGGCGCACCTTTCCGGCCTGCTCGACGTGATCCTCCACGATGCCGCCAGCCTGCCGGTGCTGATCGGCTTCCTGACCATCCAGGTCAGCGACATGTTCCGCGATCCCGAATACTTCCGCGCGATCCGCGAGAACGTCATCCCCCACCTCGCGACATGGCCGACGATCAAGGTGTGGATCGCAGGCTGCGCCAACGGGGAGGAGTTCTACTCGCTCGCCATCCTGTTCCGCGAGGCGGGACTGGAGGATCGCACGATGTTTTACTGCACCGACATCAGCCGCCCGGCGCTGGCGAAGGCCGAAGCGGGCATCTTCGATATCGATCGCATCGCCGGCTTCTCGCGCAATTACCGCGAGGCGGGCGGCAAGGCCTCGCTGTCGGACTACTACACCACCAACCACGACGTCGCCCGCTTCGACCCCACGCTGCGCCGCCGCGCGGTCTTCGCCGACCACAACCTCGCCAGCGACGCGGTGTTCTCCGAGGTCCAGCTGGTGTCGAGCCGCAACGTCCTGATCTACTTCGATCGCACCCTGCAGGACCGCGCGCTCGGCCTCTTCGCGCAGTCGCTGCCGCCCGGCGGGTTCCTCGGCCTCGGCTCCAAGGAGACCGTCGCGTTCTCGGCCGAGACCGAATGCTTCGCCGACTTCGCGCCCGGAGAGAAGATCTGGCGCCGCACCACGCACGACGTACAGGAGGCCGCCTTTGCCGAATGAGCCCCTGCGCATCCTCGCGGTGGACGACATCCGCGAGAACCTGATCGCGCTGGAAGCCGCGCTCGACCAGCCCGGCGTCGAACTCGTCACCGCCTCCTCGGGCTTCGAAGCGCTGGAACTGCTGCTGCGGCAGGACTTCGCGCTGGCCCTGCTCGACGTGCAGATGCCCGAGATGGACGGCTTCGAACTCGCCGAACTCATGCGCGGGACCGAGCGGACGCGCGGCGTGCCGATCATCTTCCTCACCGCCGTCGCCACTGACGAGCGGCGCAAGTTCCGGGGCTTCGAGACCGGCGCGGTCGACTACCTGCTCAAGCCCATCGACATCACCGTGCTCAATTCCAAGGTCGCGGTCTTCGTCGAACTGGCCCGCCAGCGTCGCGAGATCGCCTTCCAGCGTGACGAACTCGGCGCCGCGCTCGGCCGCCTGCGCGCGCATGGCGACAACTCGCCGCTCGCGGTGCTGGAGATCGATTCCACCCTGCGCATCGTCGGCTGGTACAGGAGCGCCGAGCGCACGCTGGGCTACACCGCCGCCGAAGTGCTGGGCGTGCCGCTTTCCGAAGCCCCCTTCCTGCCCCCCAATGGCGGGCGCGAGGCGTTCCTCAAAGGCATGGGCGAACTGCTCGAAGGCGGCGACCGTCGCGCCATGCAGGAGCACCGCTACCGCCGCGCCGACGGGGTGCTGCGCGAGGGCGAATGGTACTGCTCCTCGCTTGCGGGCACGGGTCTGCGTCCCGGCAGTGTGATGATCGAGATGCTCGACATCACCGAACGCCGCCGCGCCGAGGACACCCAGCGCCTGCTGATCGGCGAACTGAACCACCGGGTGAAGAACACGCTGGCAACGGTGCAGGCGATCGCCTCGCAGGGGTTCCGCCATGCCCGCTCGCACCGCGAATTTCAGGACGCCTTCACCGGCCGCCTGCAGGCGCTGGCGCGCGCCCACTCGATGCTCAGCGCGACGACGTGGGAGAGCGCCAGCCTGCGCCGCCTGATCGCCGATCACGTCGCCATCGGCGCGCTCAGCGAGGATCGCCTGCTGCTCGACGGTCCCGACGCCGACCTGCCGCCCGAACTGGCGCTGCGTTTCTCGCTGGTGTTCCACGAACTCGCCACCAATGCGCACAAGTACGGGGCATTCTCCAATGCGGTCGGCACCGTGCGCCTCGCCTGGACCGTCACCAGCGACGTGCTGGCAATGGAATGGAGCGAGCACGGCGGCCCGCCCGTCTCTCCGCCCGAGCGGCGCGGCTTCGGCTCGACCCTGATCGAGCACAGCATGGTCGCCGACGGCGCCCGCATCGTCTCCGAGTTCGCTCCCGAAGGCGTGCGCTGGTCGATGATGCTGCCCTTGGTGCCGGGAGCTGGTGTGCCGGAACCCGAACCGCAGCCGGTCGCCCCTCCGCCGGTCGCCGACGCGCCCGCCTCGATGCCGCCGATGCGCATCCTTGTCGTCGAGGACGAGCCGCTGGTCGCCATGGAACTGATCATGGAGATCGAGGACGGCGGCTGCGTCGCCATCGGCCCGGCAACCTCGTGCGAACAGGCCCTCGCCATGATCCACGAGGCGGGGCCGGACCTCGCGCTGCTAGACGGCAATCTCAACGGCGAGAAGATCGACCCCGTCGCCGATGCCCTCGCCGCGCGCGACACGCCCTTCGCCTTCGTTAGCGGCTATGATCGGGAACATCTGCCGCAGGGTCACGCCGACCGGCCGATGCTCAACAAGCCATTCGTCGTCGCCGATGTTCGCGCGATGCTGCTGCAACTGGCCGAAAGCGCGAAGGCTCCCATACCCCAGAAACTCGCGGAGTGACGCGGCGGGCCGGTCACGCTATCGCGAGGGGCATGTCGCATGTTCCCTCGGTCCTGTTCGTCTGCCTCGGCAACATCTGCCGCTCTCCCCTCGCCGAAGCCGCGCTGCGCCATGAGGCCGAGCGCGCCGGGCTGGAGGTGATCGTCGATTCGGCCGGCACCGGATCGTGGCACGTCGGCAAGGGACCTGACCCGCGCTCCTGCGCCGAGGCCGCGCGCCACGGCATCGACATCCACTCCTACCGCGCGCGGCAGGTGAAGGTGCATGACTTCCGCCGCTTCGACCGCATCGTCGCGCTGGACACCTCCAACCTCGCCGACTTGCGCCGCCTCGCGCCGTCCGATGGCGAGGCGCGCCTGTCGCTGCTGCTCGACCACGTGCCGGGGCTGGAGGGGCAGGACGTGGCCGATCCCTACTACGGCGGGCCGGAAGGGTTCGAGACGACGTGGGAGCAGGTCACTGCAGCGGCGCGGACGCTGGTGGCGGAATTGGGGGTGCGTTGAGCCCACCCCGCTGCGACTAGGCAGCAAGCTGCCAAGTCTCGCTGCCCCTCCCGCAAGCGGGCGGGGAAAATCGCGTCAGCCCTCCCGCTTGCGGGAGGGCCGGGAGGCTTGGTCCGAAGGACCTAGCCGGACGGGGTGGGCCTGCCATCAGCCACTACCCCAACTCGCGCATCCAGAACTGCATCGGCTTCGGACAATCCCCCGCATCTCGGTGGTCCTTCCACGCCAGTTCGGTGACCAGTCCCTCCACCGGCGCATAGCCCCGCCTGCGCCAGAACCCGTCGAGCGGCACATAGCCTTCCGGCCTGTCAGGATGGTCCGGAGGCCGCACCACGGCCGCAAACGTCGTCGCAATCGCACCATAACGCCGCGCCGCAGCCTCACGATGGTCGAAGAAGGCATGGCCCACCCCTCGCCCGCGATACTCCGGCAGCAGTACGGATTCGCCGAAGTAGAACACCCCCGCCACGTCCATCCTGCGCGACTCGAACGGCCCGCGAAACTCCGCCTTCTGCGCCGCCATGGGCGAGGCCGTCGCCATGCCCACGACCTGCGCCCCATCCCTCGCCGCGACCAGCACCGCGCCCGGCGCCTCGGCGAACTCGCGCAGATAGCCTTCCTCGTAACCCCGCTCGCCATCGTAGAGGTAGGGCCACTCGGCGAAGACCGCGATCCGCAGCCGGGCGAGATCGTCCACCGCCGCCAGCACCTGCGCCCCCGTCAGCACCTCGATCCTCACGTCCATCCGCCCGATTCCCCGTTCATCCGCGCCTCGAAGTCCCCCGCCGCGCGCGCAGTTTGCTTTTACACCGGCTTTCATTATATGCGCGCTCGAATGCCCCTTGCCCAAAGTGGATTTCCCGAAGGGCCGGGGCTTGCTCTTTCGCACGTTTTGCAAGGACCCAAGCGCATGTCCCGTCGCCGCCAGATCTACGAAGGCAAGGCCAAGATCCTCTACGAAGGCCCCGAGCCCGGCACGCTGATCCAGTACTTCAAGGACGATGCGACCGCCTTCAATGCCCAGAAGAAGGGCACCATCCAGGGCAAGGGCGTCATCAACAACCGCATCAGCGAGTATGTGTTCACGCGCCTGAACCACATCGGCGTGCCCAACCACTTCATCCGCCGCCTCAACATGCGCGAGCAGC
>JASGGD010000098.1:0-17241 GCA_047605225.1 Novosphingobium sp. | reverse complement strand
CACGGTTCAGCCCCGCAATCCCGGGCGGCGCGCTCTCCAGCTCCTGCTGACGCGCCGCAAGAAGGCTCGATTGCTGCACCAGTCCCTGCGTCTCGGCATCGGTGCGCGATATCTCCGCACGCATCGCCGAACTTGACTGCGAACTGAGCGCGACGTCAGTGGGCAGCGAGCCGGCATAGCGTGCTTCGACACCGCGACGCTTTTCGGCAAGGTCACGCAGCTCGCCGCGCAGTTCGTCGGATCGCTTGGCAAGGAAGGCCGCGGTTCCGGTGGCCTGTTCGGTGCGAAAGCGCTTGTCCTCGACGAGGAACATCCGGGTCAGTTGCTCGGTCACCGCCTGTGCGGCACGGGGATCCCGGTAGTCGAAGGTCAGGTTGAAGGCGATCGTGCCGCCCCGTCCCCGCGTCGGATCGGCGGCCACCAGATTTACCCCGACATTCGTGCGCATGATCTCCAGCAGCCTGGGATAGTCGATCTTGGTCCGTTCCCTGGCGTAGAGCCCATTCTGCCGGATCAGCCGGTCCAGGCTGTCGCGGCTGACGACCTGCTGGCGGATCTTGGCGATCCGCTCGTCCGCCACGTCGGTCAGGGGCGAAGAGATGAGGCTCGCGGGGATCTGCGGGGAATCGATCAGCAGCGTCGCATTGGAGCGGTAGACCGGCTCGCGCACGGCGACCGAGGCGGCGGCGGCGGCAGCACCGAGCAGGGTCGGTGGGATAAGCCAGCGCCAGCGGCGGCGCAGCATGGCCAGGATCTCGACCGGGTAGATGCCGAGGGTATCGGTGTCGTCCATGGTCGACGCGGCCGGCGATGCCGACTGCGAGGAGGGCGTTACGGATGTCTGGGGTGTGCTGTTCATCGGCTGGGTATCCGGAAGGTGACGCCGACCCGGATGCTCCAGGAACTCTGCGTCTGGGTGGTCATGCCGGTACGGCGGTCATAGTCCGCGCCGACGTGAAGGCGGAATCGGTCGTCGAGACGGTGCTCGTAAGTCGTCGAGAGGCTGACGACTTTCGCGTCTGGGCCGAAGGCGGGGTTGGGAACGGAGCGATATTCGCTGCTGGCGCTCAGAGTGCCGCGCTCGCTCGTCTGGAAAACGAAGGTGGTGGTCAGTGCCTTTTCGCGCTGGATGCCGCCAAAGCCGGTAACCGCAGGCGTGATCTGCCCTGCAAGGCACACACGCAGCCGTCGCGGATCATAGCAGAGCGAGACTGAGGTCGCGAATTGAAACGGAGTATCTTCGCTTGGTCTGCCCGGCTCGTGCTGGGAAATCTTCGAAACGCCGACCTGGCCCTCGACCGAAAGATGCGACCTTATGCGCGTTCCTGCCTTGAATACGAAAAGTGCAGAATCCGATTTCGATCCATCGGATGCTTTGCTGAAGATGGCTCCGCTGCCGACGCCCATCCATGAGAAAGTCGAGAGCCTGCGTTCGGCGCCCAGCGCGAAACTGGTCGCGTCCGTCCGACGCAGGAGCTGTGAACCGCGCGGTGACAGCCGACTCCAGGCCGCTTCACCGCTGATCGTCATGTACTGATCCGGGCGCCAGCGCAGGCTTTGCTTGATCTCATAGCGGTCCTGCATGCTCACCGGATCGATCGCGGCATCAATCGTTCCGTTCGTACCCTCCAGCGGAAGGAGCCGTTCGAAGGAGGCTGCCGTGCTTGCCGAAAAGCGTTCGCTGCCGCGATAGTCGAGCGCGGCCTTGCCAAACCCCGTAACGAAATCGCCGTAGCGGCGATTGTAGCGACGGTAGGCGAGCCGGCCATCGACATCGAGCGTTGTCTTGGCGTCCACATCAAGTGTCGTGCCGGCCTGCGCGGCGACTTCCGCGCCTGCAGTGACCTTGCGATCGTCGGTGACCAGGAACAGGTTGCGCCCCGTGAACCCCGTTACGTCGAATTCGATGTAGGGCGGCCGTTCCTGTGCTGCCGCGCCGGTGGAAGCAAACCCCAGCACCGGCGGAGCGACGGCGAGGAGAAGCACGGTGCCACGATGTGTCGCCGTCACGGGATCAGCAGGACGTCGCCGCTCTGGAGCGTCGGCAGTGGCTTGCCGAGAGCACCGGAATTGAGCGAGCGGGCGCCTTTCAGCAGTTTGCTCAGCTGGATTCGCTCAACCACCTGGCCGGCTCTCGTCTGGCGCAGGATCACCGCGCCGCCGGTGTCGGCGAAATCCGCAGTGCCACCGGCCATGCTGAGCGCCTGCAGGATGTTCGGTGCCGAGCGGCTGGTATAGCTGCCAGGGGTACGGACTTTGCCGAGCACGTAGAAGCGTGTGCCGTCGGTTTCGCGAACGGTTACCGTCACGTCGGGCGGGCCGGCCGTGTAATTGAGCGCGATGCGGCCGCGGATCTCGTCGGCGATGTCGGTGACGTTGCGGCCGTCGGCCCGGATGGTGCCGGCCAGAGGGAACGCGAAAGTGCCGTCGGGCTGGACCAGGACCTGGCGCTGCATGCGCTCCTCGCCCCAGACGAAGACGTCGAGCTGGTCGCCCGCCTTCACCGTGTAGCGCGAGGTCGAGGGGGTTTCGGGCGTCGAGGTGACGGCCATCCTGGCGGTCGACTGAGCACCGGATACGGCGGGCGCGATCGCCGTGGCGACGGAGCCCGTTGTCCCGACCTGCGCCGCTACCGGATGAACCGCGAGGGCCATGGCAAGGAATGAAGCGGCCGTCGCAACGGTCCGGGTCGGTCGGTGCGCAGCGCGCGACCGATAAGGATCGTTCGGTTGAAACATGTGAACCCCCACAGTCGGCATGGAATGTCGATCTGGGAAAAGGCTAACCTCGTGCGGCACTTGCCGAAAATTCTCCCATTGGAGGGCGTGCTTATCCGTGGGGAGAAACACGCATCGGGTCGTCACGGACATTCTCCCGAGATTTCACAGGAGGATTTTCCGGAGGGGGAATGTGCTTCCCAGTTCGTCGGCCACAGTTGCTCGGGAAGACCGGGGCGCCGTGCGACGGCATAATCGCGCGTGGGGAGGTACGCTCTATGTCGCTTGAACACCTGAAACTTACCGGCCGCGAGATCCCGGCGGACAAGTTGGACTTGCCGTTGGACCTGCCGCTGGCGCCCATGGCCGGCCGCGACGCCGCATATGCGGGCGGTCATAGGGACGATGTCGAATTCCTCGATCTCGACTTCACGCCGATCGATCTGCCGACGGCGATGGACGCGGTGTGCAAGCGCCCGCCCACGGCGCCATTCACATATATCGTTACGCCCAATGTCGATCATGTCGTGCGGTTGCTGCGGCGCCGCTCGGATTTGTGGCCCGCCTATCGCGATGCCTGGATGACCTTGTGTGACAGTCGCATCCTCGCTCGCCTGGCGCGTGGTGACGGGCGCGAACTTCCGGTAGTGACCGGCAGCGACCTGACACTGCGTCTGTTCGAGGAGGGGATCGGCCCCGACGATGCGGTCGCGATCCTTGGCGGCAGCGAGGCAACCGTTGCGCGGATCAGGGATCTCTACGGGCTGCGCAATGTGCAGCACTACAATCCGCCGATGGGCTTCATCAAGGACCCGCGGGAAGTGGCGCGGGCGGTACGTTTCCTCGTCGAAGCCAAGGCGCGCTACTCGTTCCTGGCGGTGGGCTCGCCGCAGCAGGAGATCATTGCGCGTCGCGTCGCCAAGGCTCGTGGTGGGCAGGGTATCGGCTTCTGCATCGGCGCCAGTCTCGAATTCCTCTCGGGCGAGCAGGAGCGCGCGCCGGTCGTCATTCAGCAGATGTCGATGGAGTGGGCCTTCCGGCTCTGCTCCAATCCGCAGCGGCTCTGGCGACGCTATCTGATCGAAGGGCCGCAGATTTTCCGCATTCACCAGATGTGGCGCAGCAGCCGGGTATCGGGTGCGATACGAACGCCGCTGAACGCATAACCCTGAAAAGAGGGCCGCCCCGCCGCGCGCTACCGTAAATCGGCTGTGCGCGGCGGGGCGGTTGGCGGTCGTACCCCAGGGCTCCGACCCTAGGCGGAAGGAGCTTGCGCCACCAGCTTGTGCAGATGCGCCATCCTGCCCGAGAATTCGCTGCCGAAGTCATGGAGCATGGCGAAACTCAGGCCCGCCCTTGCGCTTTGCACCACAGACCGGCGATCCCGGTTCCATAGTCCGATCGCTTCAGCAAGCTGCCGCGTGGAGCCCAGCCGCACGGCCACGCCGGCGCCCGATTCCCTGCTTAGTCGGCCCCACATGCGGTTGCGGTAGCCGGCTATGGCAAGGCCGCATCCCATCGCCTCGAGATAAGTGCAGGAAGGGTCGGACTGTCGATGGCAGGACAGGAATATATCGGCCTGCGTCCGGCTGATCGGCACCAGTTCGGTCTTGAAATCGACAGGGGCATGCAGACGCACACCGCCGCCGAATTCACCCAGCCCCTCGCGAATCTCCTGTTCGAGACTTCCCGTGCCGTAGATGTCCAGCGTTGCCTGCACGCCCATTGCCGCCAGTGCGCGCATCACGGGCAACAGGTCCTGGCTGCCCTTCATCGGCTCCAGGCGCCCGGAGTGGATCAGCCGCAACGGCTGTCCCGCCAGCAGCCTCTTGGCGCGCGCCGCCATTTCAGCCGACGTCGCCATCATCTCCGAACCCATCCGGTTGTCCAGATAGAGATGCGCGCCGTCCGTGATTGGGGAATAGGCGCTGTATGCCGGAAACCCGTTGAACTGCGCACCGGCCGCCGATTTCAGCCGCGATCTCACCTGCCGTTCGTTGCGCAGGAGCCACAAGCTGCTTCGCATCTTGCGTATTCCGGAGATATCGCGGCCCAGCCAGAGGGTGCGCAGTCTGGTCTCGAGCGTGTACTCGACACCCAGAACGTATGGAATTCCGGCGGATGATACGCTTTGGCAGATGGCCGAAAAGCCCGGCATGTCGGCGGAGACGAGTGCGATCGACACCCCCTCGAGTGCGGCGTCCGGCACTGGTGCGTTCCTGCCCAGCACGACCAGTTCGAAGTCGAGCTCATCGGGGATGTAGACCCGTCCGAACGGGATGCCGTCGTCGCTTTCCCAGATGACGCAGCGGATGTTCCCGCCCCAGTCGGCTACATGCGCGCGCATGCCTTCGACGAACTTGGTGTCCAGGCGATAGCCATCCGGAACGACCTGCACGGGCGCCGGAACGCTGAGCAGCAAGGTGCGCATTGCCGTTTCCTCCTGTTTCGCAGGGCGGACTGGCGCGCGGGCCGGAGTGTGGGCCGGATTGAGGGATAGCCTTGAGACGTTCATGGCCGGAACAGGGGCGCCATCGTGTCGCGATCGCGGGCGACAATGCCGCCGGGCCGCAGCCGCGGGTATGCGCAGAGCCCGATATGCATGCGGCAATTCTCCCTGGAAATCCGCGAGACGCTTTGTGCCCAAGTCTATTGGCCCGGGCCCTCAGGTGTCGATCATGAGAACTTCCAAGGGAGTTTCAGGTCTGCCCCGTCTCTGGCTGCCTGCCTATCCTCATGTCCGGTGAAGCGGGCTTCGCGAGGGGCGCGAGAGGGGAAACCGGATGGATTTGCTTGCGCTCGCTGATCGCATGGCACTGGGCTCGGCATGGTGGATGGCGATCGCAGCGGGGTTGCCGACGGCGATGCTGGCGCTTGAATGCCTTGTCGGCACGCGGCGACAGCCCTTGGGCGAAGCAGGCGAAGCACCGCCTTTCATCGTCGTCATGCCTGCTCATGACGAAGCCGCCGTGATCGAGGCAAGCATCCACGCGGTACGCGAACAACTGCGCGACCGCGACGAACTGCTGGTCGTCGCCGACAATTGCTCCGACGATACGGGCGCGAGGGCACGCGCACTCGGTGCAACCGTTGTCGAACGATACGATACGGACTTGCGGGGCAAGGGCCACGCGCTTGAATGTGCCCGCGCCTTCATCGCCGACCACCGCCCCGGAGCAGGCGCAGTGTTGGTTCTCGACGCCGACTGCCGTGCGATGCCGGGCTCCCTGTTCGCGCTCGCGCAGGCGGCAATGCGGCGTGATGCGGCGGTGCAGGGCATCTTCCTTCTCGCCGCTCCTCGCGATGCCGGAGCGGTCGTGCGGGTTTCGAGCTTCGCCTTCCTGATCAAGAACCTCGTTCGATTGCAGGGACTTGCGCGGCTTTCCGGCATGGCGCTGCTGCAGGGATCGGGCATGGCCTTTCCGCGCGCCATGTATCTGGAGATGCGCTGGCCGGGCGGCTCGCTCGTCGAGGATCTGGAGATGGGCATCGACCTTCTGCTTGCGGGCAGGCGCGTGATCGTCGAGCCGGGAGCCCGCATCCTGAGCGCCACCAGCTCAATCGAGGGCACCGGCAGTCAGCGTCGCCGGTGGGAGCACGGCATGATGCAGACCGCCTGGCGCTATGTCCCGAAGTTGCTGGCGCGCGCGGCCCGGCGACCGGCGCTGGCGGTGGTGGCGCTCGACCTGATGGTGCCGCCGACCGTGCTGCTCGCATTGTGTTCCGCAGCCGCACTGGCGATCGTGCTGGCGCTGGCGGGACCGACCGGACCGTTCCTGGCCCTGATTGCAGTCCAGATCGCCGCAGTGGTCGGCGTGTCGCTCGCATGGTGGCACCATGGACGCGAGGCTTTGCCGTGGTCGTCCCTGCGTGAACTTCCGGGCTACTTCATCTGGAAGCTGCCGCTTATCGCCCAGTTCGTGACCCGGCGGCAGCGTGAATGGACCCGTACGGAGCGCCTGCCGTGATGTCTTTAGGTTTCGTCATCATTGGCCGCAACGAAGGCGCGCGTCTCGATTCGTGCATCGACAGCGTTCTGCGAACCGGGCAGCGCGCGGTCTACGTGGATTCCGGCTCGACCGACGGCAGTGTGATGCGCGCAAAGGCGCGGGGGCTGCCTGTGGTCGAACTCGACCCTGCACGCCCCTTTACCGCCGCACGAGCGCGCAACGCGGGTCTTGACTGGCACCTGGGTCAGAATCCGCTGCTCGAATTCGTCCACTTCATCGACGGCGATTGTGAACTGATCCCGGGCTGGCTCGACAAGGCGCGAACGGCGCTGATGGCCGACTGCCAGCTTGCCGCAGTCTGCGGCCGGCGGCGGGAGCGGGCGCCGGACGCCAGCCTCTATAACCGGTTGTGCGAGGCAGAGTGGAACACGCCCGTGGGCCTTGCCGAAAGTGTCGGAGGCGATGCGCTGTTGCGCGTCGTCGCACTTCGGCAGGTCGATGGCTACGATGAGACCCTGATCGCCGGAGAGGAGCCCGACATGTGCTACCGCATGCGGCGTCGCGGCTGGCTCATCCGCCGGATCGAGGGGGACATGACCATCCACGACGCGGCAATGATGCGTTTTGGCCAGTGGTGGCAGCGCAACCGCCGCAGCGGCTATGCCACGGCAGAGGCGTTGTCGATGCGCGGCGCCAGGGACCCTGAGGCCGGGCGCGAATTACGTCGCAAGGTTCTGAGCAATGTTGTCTGGTCGCTTCCGCCGATGTGGCTGCTCTGGCCCGTGCTGTGGATACGCATCCGTGCCCGAAAGGACGCGCTCCAGGCGACCTGGCTGATCCTGGGCAAGTTGCCGCATCTGCAGGGACAGATCGATTACTGGCGCCGTCGAAAGCGCGACAGTGCTGCCGTTCCGGTGCCGCGTCTGATCGAGTATAAGTAATTCGCTCCCTAAAACACCCAAGTAAGCATCCATGGTGAAAACCGGGGCGGGGTTTGGGACATAGTTTTCCAAAATCAGCCTCAATACATTCGATGGTAACTTGCGGGAAATCATTCAGGCGTGGGGCATCACATGACGTCTTTCGGCGACTTCACCGAACATAGGGACTTGCCTGCTTGCCCGGGTATGACCAGCATTCTGGTCGGCAACGAAACGCTGCTCGCGGAATGCGGCAGGTTGCTGCTCGATCGCGGACATCGGATCGCCGCCGTCGTCGCCGCGCCGGCTTCTCCCGCAGCGGACTGGGCACGCCGTCAGGGCATCGCCCTTTTCGAGAAGCCGCGCGATATGCTGGCGGCCGGGATTGGCGGCGTCGATTATGTCTTCAGCATCTCCAACCTCGCTGTCCTTCCGCCGGAAGTGCTGGCGCTCGCGTCGCGGGCCGCGATCAACTTCCATGACGGTCCGCTGCCCGAACTGGCGGGCCTCAATACCCCGGTCTGGGCATTGCTGGATGGGGCCTCGCGTCATGGCGTGACCTGGCACCTGATGACCGGCGCGGTGGACGAGGGCGCGATCCTTGCCGCCGAGCGCTTCGACATCGCCGATGAGGAGACCGCGCTGTCGCTCAACACCCGCTGCTTCGAGGCGGGGCTGCGCTGCTTCGAGGGGATAGTCGCCGATCTCGACAGCGCCGTCGCGGCGGCCGCACCGCAGGGCCGGGCGCCCGATCGCATGGTCGGCCGCGTCGACCGTCCGCAGGCTGCCGCCACGATCGACTGGAGCCGCTCGGCGGAGGAGATTGCTCGCTTCGTCCGCGCACTCGATTTCGGGGCTTACGCCAACCCGATGGGCGCTGCGAAGGCCCTCCTGGGCGAGCGTCTGTTGCTGGTGCAGCAGGTCACGCCGCTCTCCAGTGCATCGGGCCGTGCGCCGGGAACGATCCTCGTCTCCGGTCCGACGCCCGTCGTCGCGACCGGCGATCTGGACATGCGGATCGATCGTCTCGCCGCGCTTTCGGGCGAGGTGCTGAGCGGTGCGCAGGTCGGCGAACTGTTGATCGGTGCAGGTGGCTTCACCGTGCTCGACGATGCCCTGCGCGATCAACTGGACGGCCTGGACGCCGCCGCCGGGCGTTACGAGGCGTGGTGGCGCCGCCGCCTGCAGCAGCGCGAGAGCCTGCAACTGCCGCAGTTCACCCCGCGCGTCAGTGACGGTCCTGCGCAGCCCTTCATGCTCGAGCGCGCCTTGCCGCAGGGTCTGGATTGCGGTGCGGCCCTGGCCATGCTGGTCGCATGGCTGGCGCGCGCGGCAGACCGGGCGAGCGTCGAGATCGGCTATTCCGACTGCGTCAGCCGCGCGCGACTGGACGACGTCGCGGGCTGGTTCGCGCCGGAAATGCCGCTCAAGGTCGCAGTCGATTTCGACGCGCCGCTCGCCACCTTGCGCGATGCGGTGGACAGGGAAGTCGCGGGAATGCACCGCCGCGTGGCCATTTCCGCCGACCTCATCGCCCGTAGTCCGGAACTGCGCGGGCGCGCCGGCTTCGACCATCCTGTCAGCGTGCAGGTCGTGAAAAGCCTTGACGAAGTGCGTGCCAGCGACGCGGTGCTCGACGTGGCCGTCTGCGCCTCGGAAGACAAGCTGCGCTGGACTTGCGACGCCACCCGCCTTTCCCGTGCCGATGCCGAGGATCTGGTGCGCGGCTTCGAGGCGATGTGCGCCGGTGCCGCCGACACGCCGGTCGGCAGCCTGTCGCTGCTCGAACCCGAGGAACATGCGCGAATCGTCGGTGCCTGGAATGCCACCGAAGGCCAGGTTCCCGCCGGTCCTGCTTGGTATCATCACTTCGTAGAGCAGGCCGCGCGGACGCCGGAAAAACTGGCGGTGACCGCGCTCGGCACCTCGCTGACATATGGCGAACTGGACGCGCTTTCCAACCGCATCGCCCATGACCTTGCCGCGCGGGGCGTGGGGCCGGAAGTGCTGGTGGGCCTGCACCTGTCGCGCTCGGTGGAGATGCTCGCCTGCCTGATCGGTGTGCACAAGGCAGGGGGCGCCTACGTGCCGCTGGACCCGTCCTATCCGCGCGATCGCATTGCGCACATGGTGGCGGATTCCGGCCTTGGCCTGATCCTCAGCGAGACCGTGCTGGCGAGCGACCTGCCGCAGACCGAGGCGCCGATCCTGCACGTCGACACCATGCGCGAGGTTTTCGCGGCATCCTCGTCCAAACCCTTCGATAGCGGCGTGGAGGGCGCGAATCTCGCCTACATGATCTATACCTCGGGCTCGACCGGCCTGCCCAAGGGCGTCATGGTCGAGCACCGTAACCTGTTGAATTTCTATGCGGGAATGGATCGCAAGATCGCCCCCGACGGGACCTGGCTGGCGGTCACCAGTCTCAGCTTCGACATCTCGACGCTGGAACTGATGTGGCCGCTGATGCACGGCTATCACATCGTCATCGCCAGCGAGCGCGAAGTGCGCGGGGACGTGCCCGAGGTGGCGGCGGTGGATGCCCGCCCGGTCGGGTTCAGCCTGTTCTACTTCGCCAGTTCCAGCGCGGGCAGTGCGGCCGAGCAGTACAACCTGCTGCTGGAAGGCGCGCGTTTCGCCGACGCCGAGGGCTTCGAGGCGATCTGGACGCCGGAGCGACATTTCCATGACTTTGGAGGGCCTTACCCGAACCCCGCCGTCGCTGCGGCGGCCATCGCGGCGATCACTTCGCGGGTGCAGATCCGTGCCGGCAGCGTGGTCGGGACATTGCACCACCCCCTGCGCATCGCCGAGGAGTGGGCGCTGGTCGATAACCTGTCGGGCGGGCGCGTGGGGATCGCCTTTGCCTCGGGTTGGCAGCCGGATGATTTCGTTCTGAATCCAGGTGCTTATGTCGATCGTTCGGGCGTCCTCAAGCGCTGTGTCGAGGACGTCCGGGGCCTGTGGCGGGGCGAGGCGCGGGCCTATCCAGGGCCGCTGGGGCACGACGTTTCGGTGCTGACTTATCCGCGCCCGGTCCAGCCGGAGCTGCCGGTCTGGATAACTTCCGCTGGAAATTCAGAGACTTTCCGCGAGGCGGGGCGCGTCGGCGCGAATGTGCTGACGCACCTCTTGGGGCAGTCGATCGAGGAGGTGGCGACCAAGATCGCTGCCTATCGTAGCGCCTGGCACGAGGCCGGGCATCCGGGAGAAGGGCGCATCACATTGATGTTGCACACTTTTCTTGGAGGAAGCGAAGACGCTGTGCGGCAGGCCGTCAGGCCTGCGCTCATCGAGTATCTGCGCACCTCGACCAATCTGCTCAAGCAGTACGCCTGGTCGTTCCCGGCTTTCAAGACGCCGCAAGGGGCTGAGAAACTGGAACTTTCCGATCTCAGCGGTGAAGAGACCGACGCCCTGCTCGACCACGCCTTCGAGCGCTACTTCGAGACCAGCGGCCTGTTCGGCACGCCCGAGGACAATGTCGCGCTGGTTCACCGCCTGTCCGCGCTGGGTGTCGACGAGATCGGCTGCCTTGTCGATTTTGGCGTGGATTCCCAGACGGTTATCGATCATCTGCCGCAAATCGCGCGGCTGCGCACACTGGCACTCAACGGCACTCAAGCGGGCCACACCGCGACAGAACGCCCGCTTCACGACCTCATGGCGCGCCATAAGGTGACCCACCTGCAATGCACGCCGTCGCTGCTTCAGGTGCTCGCCAGCGACCCGGCTGCCCGCCCCTGTCTTGCCGCTCTCCAGCACCTGATGGTCGGCGGCGAGGCCTTCCCGCCGCAGCTGGCGACCGACATGACCGGCCTCGTCTCGGGCACCGTCATGAACATGTACGGCCCGACCGAGACCACCGTGTGGTCGGCCGTCCACGCGCTTGAGGAAGGGGGGGCGCCGCCGCTCGGCAGGCCGCTGCTCAACCAGCAGATCTACATCCTCGACCGGCGCCTGCAGCCGGTGCGGCAGGGCACGCCGGGCGAACTGGTGATCGGCGGTGCGGGAGTCGTGCGCGGCTACCACGAGCGGCCCGAACTGACCGCCGAGCGCTTCGTCCCAAATCCTTTCGCTTCAGGCCCGTTCGATCCGGGCGCGCGCGTGTACCGGACCGGCGACCTCGCCCGCCAGCGCGAGGACGGGACGCTCGAATTCCTCGGCCGCCTCGACCATCAGGTGAAGATCCGCGGCTACCGCATCGAACTGGGCGAGATCGAAGCCGCGCTCACCGCGCACCCGGACGTCACCGAGGCCGTCGTCGTCGCCCGCAAGGACGGCGCGGCCACCCGCCTCGTCGCCTACCTCGCCCCGCGCACCGGCGCCCCGGCGGTCGAGGAATTGCGCGCGCATCTGCGCGAACGGCTGCCCGACTTCATGGTGCCGGGCAACTTCGTCCTGCTCGAAGCCCTGCCGCGCACCCCCAACGGCAAGATCGACCGCAATGCCCTGCCCGAGCCGGTCAGCGTGGTGGTCGACAACATGGACGACAGCGCCGCCCCGGCGACCGGCGTGGAGGCGCAGATCCAGGCGATCTGGTGCGACGTGCTCAAGCTGCCGCAAGTGCGCCTGACCGAGAACTTCTTCGACATCGGCGGCCACTCGCTGCTCGCCATTCAGGTCCACCGCCGCCTGTCCGCCGAGCTGACCCAGCCGGTCGCGCTGACCGACATCTTCCGCTTCCCGACCATCGCCGCGCTCGGCGCGCATCTGTCGGGCGGGCAGGACGATGCCGCCGCGCTCGCCGGTCAGAACCGCGCGGAAATGCGCAATCAGGCACGAAGCCGCCGCGCCAGCGCGCGCATTGGCGTGAGGGTTTGAAATCATGCACCAGCCCATCGAAGAACCGTTCGACCCCTCGCTCGACACCTCCAGCGCGGTCGCCATCGTCGGCATGGCGTGCCGCTTCGCCGGGGCGCGCGGGCCCGAGGAATTCTGGTCGCTGCTGAGCGAAGGCCGCGATGGGATCGAGACCTATTCCGAAGAGGAACTGCTCGCCGCCGGGGTGTCGCCTGCCTTGCTGCGCAATCCGGACTACGTGCGCCGGGGCGCGCCGCTCGCCGACATGGAGTGCTTCGACGCCGCGCTGTTCGGGCTGTCGAAGCGCGATGCTGCAGTGATGGACCCGCAGCATCGCCACTTCCTCGAATGCTCGTGGGAGGCGCTGGAGGACGCAGGGCATACGCCGCAGGGTTTCGCCGGGGATGGCGGCGTGATCGGCGTCTTCGCGGGATCGGGGCACAATGCCTACATGCCCTACAACCTGCTCACCAACGGCAAGCTGGTGAACGAGGTCGGCCTGTTCCTGCTGCGCCACACCAGCAACGACAAGGACTTCCTGACGACGCGGGTATCGTACCTGTTCGACCTCAAGGGGCCGAGCATCAACGTCCAGACGGCGTGCTCGACCTCGCTCGTCTCGATCCACATGGCGGCGCAGAGCCTGCTGTCGGGCGAGTGCGACATGGCGCTGGCGGGCGGCACCTCGATCGAACTGCCGCACCGGCAGGGCTACCTCTACGAGCAGGGCGAGATCCTGTCGCCCGACGGCCTGTGCCGCCCGTTCGACGCGGACTCCAAGGGCACCGTCTTCGGCAGTGGCGTCGCCGTGGTGGCGCTGCGGCGGCTGGAGGATGCGATTGCTGCAGGCGACCACATCCATGCGGTGATCCGGGGCTCGGCGATCAACAACGACGGCGCGGGCAAGGTCGGCTACCTCGCCCCCAGCGTGGACGGGCAGGCGGCGGTGATCGCCGAGGCCCTCGCCGTCTCGGGCATCGCGCCCTCGGCCATCGACTATGTCGAGGCGCACGGCACCGGCACGCCGATCGGCGACCCGATCGAAGTCGCGGCGCTGCGGCAGGTCTTTGCGCAATCCGGCACGCGGTCCGAGCCCTGCGCGCTGGGTTCGGTCAAGGCCAACATCGGCCACACCGACACCGCTGCGGGCGCGGCGGGTGTCATCAAGGTGGCGCTTGCCATGCGCAACGCGCAGCTTCCCCCTGTTCCGCATTTCGGGGCCGCAAATCCCGAATGCGCGCTGGATAACGGCCTTTTCCGCGTACAGGCTACCAGCGCGCCCTGGCTCCGGCGCGACGATCGCCCCCGTCGCGCCGGGGTCAGCTCACTCGGCGTGGGGGGCACCAACGCCCACATCGTGATGGAGGAGGCACCACCGCGCGCACCCAGCGGGCCGGGCCGTCGCCGACAATTGCTGATGACCTCGGGCGCAGGGAGAGGAGGCGCTGGGCAACAACCTTGCGGCGCTGGGCGCCCACCTTGCCGCGCAGCCGGAAACGCCGCTGGCGGACGTCGCCTATACGCTCTCCATGGGGCGTCGCCACCTTGGCGTCCGAGGGTTTGCCGTGGCGGCTACGGCGGCGGATGCGGCCACGGTGCTGGACGGGGTGCTGGACGGGGTGGGGGCATCGCCCCGACGCCCGGTGCGCTGCGTTTCGGGGCGCCCGGTCGCCTTTCAGTTCTGCGGCGGTGGGCTGCAGCATGTCGACATGGCGCGCGATCTCTATCAGACCGAAGCTGCCTTCCGCGCCGACGTGGACAAGGGCCTTGCGGTGCTCGCGCGCATCGGCGTGCCGGACCTCAGGCGCTGGCTATTCCCGGTCGAGGCCGACCGGGATGCTGCGGCCGCCGAGCTGGAACGTCCCTCCAACGCGCTGCCCGCGCTGTTCATCGTCCAGACCGCGCTCGCCCGTTTCTGGATGGCGCTGGGGATCGAGCCGACTGCCATGATCGGCCATAGCTGCGGCGAATATGCTGCGGCGCATATTGCGGGCGTGGTGGACCTGGAAGCGGGCCTGCGCATCGTCCACGCGCGTGGCCGCCTGTTCGAGACGACCGCGAAAGGCGGCATGGTCAGCGTGCCGCTGTCCGAGGCGGAACTCAGCGCCATGCTGCCGGAAGGGCTGTCGATCGCGACGATCAACGCGCCGTCGCTGTGCGTCGTATCGGGCGCGGCCGGAGCGGTGGCGGACTTCCTCGCCGATCTGCGCGCGCGGGAGATCGAGGCGCAGGCGATCCCCATCGAGGTCGCCGCGCATTCGGCGATGCTCGACCCGATCCTGCCCGAATTCCGCGCCTTGCTGCGCACCATCGCCTTCCGTGCACCGCAGATTCCTTTCGCCTCGAACCTGACCGGGCGCTGGGTGAGCGCGGCGGAAGCGATCGATCCCGAATACTGGGTGCGGCACTTGCGCGAGCCGGTGCGCTATACCGACGGTCTCGAATGCCTGCTGGGCGAGGCGGATCAGGTGCTGCTCGAAGTCGGTCCGGGCCGCGCGATGACCAGTCTTGCCCGCCAGCATCCGGCCCGCAAGGCCAGCCAGCCGGTGGTCGCCTCGATGCGCCATGCGGGCGAGCCTGTGGCCGACGACCAGCGGCTGCTCGAAGCACTCGGCGAACTCTGGGCGCTGGGTGTCGAGATCGACTGGACCGCGTGGTGGGGCGATGAGCGCCGCCTGCGCGTGCCGCTGCCGACTTACCGCTTCGAGCGCGAGCGGCACTGGATCGAGCCGGGCGCGAGCCTGCACACGGCGGCCTCCGGCGGCGATGCCGATACCCGCCTCGCGCTGGGCGACTGGGGCTATGAGCCGGTGTGGAGCCGCGAGGATCTGGTGCCCGGAGAGGCTGTCAGCGGCCCGGCTCTGGTGCTCTGCGATGACGACGGGTTCGGCGCACAGCTTGCCGCGCGGTTGCGCAAGGCGGGAGTGGAAGTCGTTACCGTTCACGCCGCGCCGCGCTTCTCTGCCAGCGCTGCCGGAGCCTTCGCGCTGCGTCCCGATGCGCGCGAGGACTGGGCGCGGCTGTTCGTGCAGCTGGCGCGCGACGGGCGGATGCCGCGTCAGGTCTATCACTGCTGGCTGGCGGGCGGAGTGGCTGCGGCCAAGCGTCGCGATGCCGCGATCCTCGACCGGGGGCTGCACGCGCTGATCGCGATGGTGCCCGAACTCGCCGCGCAAGTGGAGGAGGGGCCGGTGGTCGTCGCGCTCGTCACCGACAAGGCGCAGCGGGTGGCGGGCGATACGGACCTCGTGCCGCTCAAGGCCACGGCAGTCGGCGCCGCGCGCACCGTCTCGGCCGAGTATCCGGGAATCGAGGTGCGCGCGATCGACATCGACCTTGCGGCGGTGAACGCGGGCGAACTTGCCGATGCGGTGATAGCCGAGGCTTCCGGCCTGCGTGCTTCCGGCGACGTCGCCCTGCGTGCGGGTGAACGCTGGACGCTCGCCTACCGCAGCGCGCGCGAGCCGCTGGCGGAGGGGCAGGCGACGTGGCTGCGCGAGGGCGGTGTCTATCTGGTCACCGGCGGTCTGGGCGGGCTGGGCCTGTCGATCGCCGATCATCTTGCGCGGGGATACAGGGCGCGCCTCGCCCTTGTTGGCCGCAGTGCGCTGCCGCCGCGTGGGGAGTGGGCCGAACGCCTCGCGCGCGGGGAACTGGCGCTGGGCGTCGAGGACAAGGTGCGCAGGCTGCTCGCACTCGAAGCGGCGGGGGCGGAGGTGGAACTGATCGTCGCCGACGTCGCCGATGCGAAGGCGCTGGCGAAGGGCGTGCGCAAGGCCGTCGCCCGCTTCGGTCCGATCGACGGGGTGTTTCATGCCGCCGGAGCGCTCGACGACGGGCTGATCGAGACGCGCAGCCGCAAGGCGGTGGAGGCCGTGCTGCGCCCCAAGATCGCGGGCACCCTCGCCTTGGAGGAGGCTTTCAAGGGGCAGGCGCCGGGCTTCCTGCTGCTGTTCTCCTCGGTCAGCGCCTTTGCGGGGCTGCCGGGGCAGGTGGACTATGCCGCCGCCAACGCCTTCCTCGACGCCTACGCGCAGTCGCGGCGCAGCGATCCGCGCACGCGGGTGCAGTCGGTCGGCTGGAGCCAGTGGGCCGAAGTCGGCATGGCCGCCGCGCTGGGCGGGCGCGAGGGTGGGGCGGTCGCGCTGCCCGACGACCTCGGGAGCGGGAAAGCGATCGAGCATCCCTTCCTCGAACGGCTCTGCACCATTTCCGACGATGAGTTTGTGGTCACCGGCATCCTAACCCCCGTGCGGCATTGGGTGCTCGACGAGCACCGAGTCGTTGATGCCGGTGCGCTGCTGCCCGGGACGTCTTTCCTGGAGATGTCTCGGGCAGCAGTTGCGCTGGTCCAGCAAGGCCCGCTGGAACTGTCCGACTTCACCTTCCTCAAGCCCTTCGCGGTGCCTGACGCAGAGGCGCGGGCCTTGCGCGTCCATGTCCGCAGGAGGGGGCAAAGCGGGTGGAAGGTCACCATCCTCGGCCGTCCCGAACAGGGCGGCGAGTGGACCGAGCACGCGCATGGCGTGGTGCGGCCGCATACGCTGACGCCGCTGCGCTCCACCCTCGACCTCGGCGCCATTGCCGAGCGCTGCAGCCCCGCGATCTGCGGCGGTGCCGATCAGCCGATGATGAACTTCGGCCCGCGCTGGGACACGCTCGTGCAGGCGCTGGCCTCGCCGCACGGTGAAGCGCTGCTCCAGCTGGAACTGCCCGCACCCTTCACCGCCGAGGCCGAGGCGATGGGCCTGCACCCGGCGCTGCTCGACTTCGCGACGGCGGGGGCGCAGACGCTGATCCCCGGCCGCGACCGCACCCGCGATTTCTACGCGCCGTTCACTTATCGCCGCT
>JASGGD010000097.1:0-17262 GCA_047605225.1 Novosphingobium sp. | reverse complement strand
CGGCGTCAGCAGGCTGACCGGCATGAACTCCGACGCGATCAGCATCGCGACGCACAGCGCCATCGACAGCACCGCACCCCATGCCGCGACGGGTTCGTTCTTAACTTCAGATGTTACGGCCGCAGCCATGCGCGTTTCCCTGCAATCGTTGCAGCACGCATCTAGTCGCCCGCCCGGGAAAGGATTACCCGTCGAAATCCGCACGAACTTATCGACCGGAGCGAATAATCGACTACGGAGGATCGCATGGCTGGAACCGACCTCAACCATCTCAAATGGCTTCAGGCCGTCGTCGAGGAAGGCAGCTTCACCAAGGCGGCGGCGAGGCTCGGCGTCGCGCAATCGACGCTAAGCCACACGATCAAGCAACTCGAAGCGCGCATGGGATTGCGCCTGCTCACCCGCACGACCCGCAGCGTCGCCCCGACCGCAGCGGGCGAACGGCTGCTGCAGACAAGTTCTCCGCGCATCGCCGAGATCGAGGAGGAGATCGCATCGCTGACCGCGCTCGGCGACAGGCCATCCGGCTCGATCCGGCTCACTTTGTCCGATCACGCGCTCGAAAGCGTCGTCTGGCCCAAGCTGAAGCCGGTGCTCCGCGCCTATCCCGACATTCAGGTCGAACTGATCCTCGACAGCACCTTCCGCAACATCGTCGAGGAGCGCTTCGACGCCGGCGTCCGGCTCGGTGAGAGCGTCGGGAAGGACATGATCGCGGTGCGGATCGGCCCGGACTGGCGGCTGGTGGCGGTGGCGTCGCCCGCCTATCTCGATGCGCATGGCGTGCCGGAGCATCCGCAGGATCTGGTCCGGCACGTCTGCATCAACATGCGCCATGAAAGCGCCGGTGGCCTCTATGCGTGGGAGTTCGAGAAGGACGGGCAGGAACTGCGCGTCCGGGTCGACGGGCAACTCACCTTCAACAACAGCTACGCCATGATCGACGCGGCGGTGAGCGGTTATGGCATCGCCTATGTCCCCGAGGATATCGTCGCGCGGCAGATCGCATCTGGCGCGCTGGTGCAGGTCCTCGACGACTGGTCGCCCTTCTTCGACGGCTATTTCCTCTATTATCCCAGCCGCCGGCAGAACCTCCCCGCGTTCAAGGTCCTTGTGGAAACGCTGCGGCACCGAGGCTAATTGCCTTGTTCTGATTGAGATCGTGGTTTGTGACCGCCGGTGGCCGCCCCGCTTGCAGGCGCGAGCGCTTCGATGATCCGGCATTGGGCGACGGTGCCGCCATCGCAGGAGTCGATGACCGCCTTCAGCTCGCGCCGGAGCGCGGTCAGGTCGGCGAGCTTCCGGTCCACTTCCCGCAGATGTTCGCTGGCGATGCGGTCGATCCCGGAGCAGTCGCGCGTGCGGTCATCCGAGAGGCTGAGCAATGTCCGCACCTGATCGAGCGGGAAGCCGAGATCGCGCGCGCGCCGGATGAAGGAAAGCCGCCCCAGCTCGGCCGTGCCGTAGGTCCGGTAGTTGCCGGCACTGCGGGGCGGCTTCGGCAGCAGGCCGATGCGCTCGTAATAGCGCACCGTCTCGACCTTCGTGTTCGTCGCCTTGCCCAGATCGCCGATCGTCAGCGCCATGTCCCGACCCTTTGGTTGCTGCGGTCCATGGATAGCCCGCCCGCGGCGATCTGTCTCAGTCCGCGCCGAACCTGAAACGCACCCCGCCGTTGATCGTCCGGCCATCGAGCGGTCCCCAGGCATCGACCGTCCACGCGCCATCCGGCGCCCGGCGCGGGAGCAGCAGCGGGCCGTAGCGGGTCTGCCGGAAGTCCAGCAGGTTCTCGGCGTTGATGAACAGGCTGACCTTGCCGAGGACAAGCTCGCCCATCGCGCCCAGCTCGACATAGGGCCGGCTGGCGGCGCGCCAGGGATCGTTCTCCAGCGCCTGCCGGCCGGTATAATAGGCTTCCAGACCGAACCGGCCGCGACCATGCCTTTCCCACACGGCGGTGAGGCCGGCGGTGTGGCGCGGCGTGAGGGGAACGGGACGCCGGCCCGGCCCCTCCGGATCCGGCTCGCGCGCGTCGGTGAAGACGTAGCTGCCGGTCAGGACGATCGCCTGCCAGCGATAGCGCAGCAGCAGTTCGGCCCCGCGCGCGCGCGTCACGCCATCGGCGTTGACCAGCTCGGCGCGGTCGATGCCGATGGCGCGGAGCTGCACCGCATGATCGATGTCCGAACCGAACAGCGTCAGGCTGGCTTCGAGCGGCCCGCGCGCATAGCCGAGGTCGATCGACGCCGTGTCGGCGACCTCGGCCCGCAGACCGCGCAGCGGCGCGATCCGCGACAACCCCGCCGCTTCCACCTCCTCGATGAACGGCGTGGGGGCATTGAAGCCCCGGCCGAGCGACGCCCGCACCGTCCATGGCCCCGGCTTGAACAGCATCGACAGGCGCGGGCTGACCCGCGCGCCAAATCGGCTGTGATCGTCCATGCGCGCGCTTCCCGCTAGCGTCAGGTCGGGGAGCAGCTTCTGCTCCATCTGGGCGAACAGCGCGGGGACGCGATAGGTGTAGTCGAACGCGGGGAACGTGCGCGAGCGATAGCTGTCCACCTGATAGGCGGCGCCGGCCAGCCAGGTCGTGTCGCCGCCATCGCCGCCCAGGGAGGCTTCGGTCATCAGGGTGCGATGGCGATCGTTCTCCACCACATCGCCGAAAACGTGCCTGTGCGTCTGCGTCACGCCCGATGCGCGCAGATGGAGCGTGCCGATGCCGTCGATCGGCATCTGCGCGTTGAGGCCGGCATCGAGCCGCTGGCTATGCTGGTCCTGCGGGAAAGGCGATCCGTCCGGCGCGGCGCGGCCGGGCAGCGTTCCGCCCCGGCGCTGTTCATCCATGGCGCCCACGGTCAGATAGGCGCTGGCGCCGTCCGCTCCTTCCCAGAATAACCGGGGACGCAATGTCCAGCGGCGATAGCCGGGAATGTCGGCCCAGCCGTCACCATCCACGTCCTGCCGGTCCTGCCGGCTGAATCCGCCCGTCAGCGAATAGCCGAGCCTGTCGGTGAGCGGGCCGGACTCATAGGCCGTCACGTCCTGTCCGCCGCGACTGGTGGCGTTCACCAGCAGCTCGGCCTGCTGCCCGGATGCGGGGCGGCGCGACACGAGGTTGATGACGCCGCCGAGCGCCGAAGGGCCGTAAAGCGCCGAAGCCGCGCCCTTGATGATCTCGACCTGACCGAGATCGGTCGGCGGGATCTGGAGCAGGCCGATCGAGGGCGTCTGCCCGCCGTAGAGCGGCAGGCCGTCCGCGAGGATCTGGGTATAGCGACCCTTCAGCCCCTGCACCCGGACGTTCGCGGCGCCGAGCGCGGGCGAGGTGACCTGCACCCGCAAGCCCGGCGTCTCGTTCACCAGCATGGCGATGTTGCCGGGCGTCATGAGGATCTTCTCCTCGATCTCCTCCCGGTCGAGTACCTCGACGCGGATCGGCTCGTCCTGCACGCGGCGGCCGGTGCGGGTGGCCTGGACGATGATATCCCCGGCCTCGTCGGATTCCTCGCCGGCGGGCGCCTGCGTCGCTGCCGCTGGCCGATCCTGCGCCTGAGCGCCGCCGGCGGCCATCACGGCGGAAACGGTGGATAGCGCGATGCGGTTCACACCCATGCCGTATCGCAAGACTTCATCCCCGAATTGCGCCTTGCGAGTGTCGCCGCGCCCTGTCGGATGTGCTCTTAGAGGCTGTAGCAGCTACAGGGTCAATACCACCCCTTTCGCGCACCGTTTGCGCAGGCAATCGCGCTCATGTTGCGCCAAGCCAGCGCGCCACCAAGAATTCAGGAATCGGGTGGAGAGTCGGCACCGAGCTTCGCGTCACCGTCAGGCCGATTCGACCTATGCCGCGAAAAATAACGTCATAGTAACGTCATAAAACGAAAATTTATGACGGTGCCGATTTCGCGGCACCTCCTAAGCCATTGATTTCATTAGAAGAAAAATGGCGCGCCCGGAACGATTCGAACGTCCGACCCTCAGATTCGTAGTCTGAATTTCCCCAACTTTACGCCACTTGTTGCCGCTTTGCACCGCTTTATAAATTCAATGTTTTCAATCAGTTGATTTCGTATTTACGGTTTTCGCGGATTGCCGTAGCTTTACGCACAATGCTTATGAGGTGCTTATGAGGTATCCGCGATGACCGCTAAGACCAATCGAACGAAGCTCACGAAGGGGTATGTTGACCGGGTTTGCCCCGGCACGAAGGACGAGTTCCACTGGTGCATCGAGCCAAAGGGATTCGGGATTCGCGTCACCCCTACCGGCAAGATCACCTTCGTCGTGCAAGGGCGCGTGGACGGGAGCGGCAAGGAAGCCCGCATCACCATTGGCGCTTACGGCGTGTTCACCGTCGATCAGGCGCGCGACGTAGCCCGCGAGCATTTGCGCTCCATGCGGATGGGTATCGACCCCCGCGATGCCAAGAAGGCGGACGAAGCGGCAAAGGTGACACTTGCCCAGGTGATGGAGGCATATCTCGCCCGTCCGCTTCAGTTGAAGGACAGCACGAAGGCGGAAATGCGCCGCCACGTTGAGCAGGTGATGGAAGCGTGGAAGGACAAGCCCATCGTCTCCATCACGTCCGCTGATGTCCGCAAACGCTACGAGGAGATGGCGACGAAGGGACTGCGCGGGAAAGGTCCGGCGCCGGTTCAGGCCAGTATCGCTATGACCACGCTGCGCACGCTCATCAACTTCACGATCAGCGAATACAAGCGGCTCGACGGCAAGCCGCTGATCGAACACAACCCGGTCGGCATACTGCGCCGCGAGCTGAAACCGTCAGCGCCGCGCACCCGGCAAATCGACCGCCGCAAGGTCGGTGAGGTCTGGAATATGCTTGATACAGTGCGGGTTAGCGCACGCGACGCCGATGCCCGTGCCGGTGTGGACCTTGTGCGGTTCCTCCTGCTCACCGGCGCGCGTCGGAACGAGGGCGCGATGCTCACATGGGATCGCGTGAACATCGACGGGAACGATCCGACGAACTGCTGGTGGCACCTCCCCGACCCGAAGAATCGGAATCCGGTCTGGTTGCCGTTGTCCGCCCAAACTGCCGCGCTGCTGGCAGCGCGCAAGCCTGCCGACGATGATAAGGACGCCAGCCCCTATTGCTTCCCGTCGCGCAGCAAAGCCGGGCACGTCATGGACACTCGCGCGCCGCTTGAGCAAATTGCCAAGGTGATCGGTATGGAACGGCTGTCAGCGCACGACCTCCGCCGCACGTTCGTCACGCTGGGCGTGAAAGCGTGCCGCCTCGATCTGGCGAAGCTCGAACTTTTGACCAATCACGTGCCTGCCGGAATCACCGCCCGCCACTACCTCGAAACCTCCGACCTCCGCGACTATCACCGCGAAGTGCAAGCCATCGCTGACTTCATTGAGACGGAAGCGGCGGTTGCGAAGGCGCAGGCGGAAGGCGGCAACGTGGTGGCGTTGCGCGCGTGATGCACGCGCTGGGCACCGTGCGCCGGGGCTACAGCCCCGAGGCCGGTTTGCCGCCGGGGTTGGGAGGGTGGCACGGCGATCGCCCCTGTGCAGGCCCCGCAGCGAAGGTCCGCCACGCCAGCCCCAAATCGCACATCTCGGGCAAATCGGTCGATAGGCCGGCCCCTTAAATCGCCCCCACGACCGTTTAGGGATTCAAAAATCAGCCGAGCCGATCCTGTCGAATTGGACGCTCCCGGTTTGGGACAGCGCCACCAGCAAAATGCCGCTTGCATGAGCTAAAGCGCCGCGCGTAAAACAACCCCTGTCCCCGCTTTATGCCGGGAATCGCTTAACGGGCTTCGGCATCTGCCGGAGTAGCCTACCCCCAAAATCCGCTCTGGGGTCACTCGGCGGGCAGCTTGCCTGCCAGTTGATGACCATGCTGGCAGGTCTCTTGGGAGGCCCGTTATGGCCGCAGTGGAGTTGGACGACCTGCTCAGCAATGAGCAGACTGCCGCTATTCTCGGCGTGAAGCCGAACACCCTCGAAATCTGGCGCTGCAAAGGCAAAGGTCCGGCGTTCATCAAGCTGGGCACGCACCCTTCGTCGCCTATCCGTTACCAGCGGTCCCGCGTCACGGCGTGGATTGAGACGAACCTGCACGCCAGCACCAGCAGCTACAGCGCCGCAGCCCGGACAGCATGACCGTCACGAATAGGGGCCGGACGCCCAGCAGCATCCGACCCCCGAAAGGTATCGATGTGAACAGCCCCAAGTATAGCGGCCTCGCAGAGAGGTCGCAAACTTCAAAACGCCCCGAAGTTTTTGCGAAATACTTTGCTTCGCGTAAATCTTTGTCGAGAGCGAGAGCGACCGCTGGAAAATCCTTTACCGCCCCCACCGGCAGGGAGGCGCGTCATGTCTGATGATAATGAGCGCGAAGCCGTTGATGCATTCTTCGCTGCACCATCGGTTGACCCTGCGCAGGCCAAGCATGGGTTCTTCTGGCCTGAGATGCCATCGGACCATGCGGACCACACCGAACGCACTCAGGAGGGGGCTATCGTCAAGGTGGCCGCTGCCTTCTTCGATGAGATGGAACGCCGTTCGGAGAAAGTGAACCCGCTCAAGCTGGACGGTCCCATTTCATCTGATGAATGGCGCAGTGCGCGGGGCAGGAAGCCCGCTATCGTTGACCAGTGGTTCTATGTGGATGTGGGAGTGTTCATCGCTCCCGGTGGCACGGGCAAGACCACGCTGCTCCTGTTCCAAGCCATCTGCATTGCTTTGGGGTTGGATCTGTTCGGTTACGAGGTTCGCAACGCTGGCCCGGTCGTCATCCTGACGGCAGAGGACAGCCGCGAAACGCTGGTCGCCCGTCTCCGCTATATGTGCCACCAGCTTGGTTTGAGCGACGAGCAGATGCAGGAGGTGCGCGAGAGCGTCATCATCACTGACGTTTCGGGCAAAGGGATCAAGCTGACCACGGTTGAGAAGGACGTGGTGATGCCCAGCAAGGTGCTGGACAGGCTGATCGTTGAGGTGGGTTTGCTCTGCCCCTCGCTGCTCATCATCGACCCGATGGTGTCATTCGGGGTGGGTGAAAGCCGCATCAACGATGCCGAGCAAGCCATGATTGATGCGGCGCGGCGGATCGTCAACACCGTGCAATGCGCCGTTCTCTATGTTCACCACACCGGCAAGGCGAATGCCCGCGACAAGACGACCGACCAGTATAGCGGACGCGGGGGCAGCGCGCTCGCTGACGGTGCCCGCATGGTGCATGTGCTACAGCGTCTCGACCCGGCAGAGTGGACCGCAGCGACTAGCGACAGTCTTGGCCCCGATGACAGTGGTTTCGTGCTGGCGCGTCCGAAGATGACATGGTGCCCGCCACAGCCGGACATTTACATCAAACGGAGGGGCTATAGGTTCGAGCGTATTGCCGCCGTTGACCCCACCGAAGGCGCGGGAGCGATCACCCGCCAATACGCCGACAAGGTTGACCAGTTCTTGAGGGAGGAGTTTCTGAAGGGTAACAAGCATACGGGTAGGACGTTGGCGGAACTGAAACTGATGCCGCGTCAGGCGTTGCGCAGTGCCATTGAACGACTGATGACAGACGGGCGGCTCGTCAGTGAGGCAGTGACCACAGGCAGGGGTGGCGCACGGACGTTCCTGCGTCCTATCGACCGACCGAACTAATTTGGTGTTTTGGTGCGCTGTTGGTGCGCTTTGCTGCGCGGTGCACACCAAGGGGACAGGGGTGCGCAGCAGCGCGTTAGCTGCGCTGCAAGCTATACCCCTTAGGGGCAGCGCACCACCAAAGGGGTAATTCAGTCCGGTTGTGGTCAGTACGAAAAAAGTTTTGGTGCGCTGCCCGCTGGTGTGATCACTTCGTTATGAGCAGCCCCGACTTCTCAACATGCGCTTGCCCGGTCGGCAGAATTTGAACTGTAGCCGCCTTCTCGTCAAAATGGACCAACGCCTTCTTGTGAAGATCCTTGAGCACTTTGCGTTTAAAATCAGTTCCGTTCTTATATTCCACCCATGTTTGCAGTTGCGCTACCACTACAGGCTTACTTTCGGCGTAAAGCAGAATGAGCACTTTCTGACCGGAAGTTTTGGCCGGTTCAAGCACTCGGCGGACATCACCGCTGGACCACACCATGTGAAAGGTCCGTGCAGTGACCGCTTCGACAATGGCATGAGAATCTGTAAGCGGAAGCTGCGAATAGTTTCGAACAAGTTCGCCCATCACCCATTTCATGCCGCGTAGGAAAAGTTCCGCGTCCATATGGTTAGGACTCACATCAGCCGAGACGTGCCCAATTGCCCTGTTATTGCGAAGTTCATAGAGTGCCGCTAACACCTTAGGCACCTGCATACATAGCGAACGACCCTTGGTGCCGTTGTGCTGCTCCAGTTTCTGACACGCTTGCGGAAAGTTGTTCGGTTTGGATGGCGACGAGGCATAGGCTCCGGCCGCGTGACCAGCGCATACACAATATGCGATTTCGCAGAACTTGCCTGCCTTGAGGCCGACCTTTTCCCAATCGGCAGCACGATATTCATCGAGTGCCTGCTCAAACTCCTCAACCAGCGGGTCGCGGAGGCCCTGCGGAATAGTGCTGAGCGCGTCTTTGAGGCTCGGTAGCGCCAACTTCAGTCTCTATCCCAGAAGTATTTCCAAGAGCCGTTGCCCTCCTTCGTCCGCTGGATATTCTGTCTCCTGAACAAATCGCTCAAAGCTGCGCCCACTTGTCCAGCATTGTGAGTCCAACCCTTGACCTTGAGCGCTTCTACAATATCGCCGTAATTACGGTGTTCCTTGAAGAAACCTTCTCCTTTTAAGCTGACAATTCGAGCCGCGCAGGAGTGGCCCTTAGGCGTCATACTGCCTCGACGCTTCCTCGCCTTGCCCTTGCCGGTGTCGTCCCCTGCTGCCTCGGCCGCTTCCTGTGCCGCTTCGGGTTGCTCCGCCACCTGACCAGTGCCAGCGTTCGGCGGGCGGCTTCCAAATCCAGCTTCCTCAAGGAGCGGGAATAGCTTCGCAAGAAGCCCTTCCACGAAATCCTTCTCGCCTTCGATTTCGACAACGCCAGCAGGCGCGTCGATATGGACCCTGTTTGTCATCGTATCCCCTTTGCTCTGACCACATACTTGCTCGAATTGTTCGGTCGATCAAGGGTTCTTTGTTTGTTCCGAAGGGTGTGGTCATCACGCCCAAAGCGCCGAACGGCAAATACCTTATTTTACGTTCGCGACCTGCTGAATTGAACTAAGTTACTGATTTAACAAATAAATTGTTTGCGGACCTTCACGCGGCCTCGTTACGCATAAGCCTACCGTAACTTATCAGCCGAAAGTGTAGTTCGATATGGCCGACGAAATTCAAGACGCCGATATTAGGGTAACGCCCTCGTTCCACCCGCAAACCGTCCGCGCCATTCCAGAGTTCGACGACGACACCGCCAGCATTCTTGCCGGGACCGAAGCCGCGTTCAATGAGGCGTATATCGGTGTTGGGCGCGTCCATGATGCCAGCGCGGCGTCGAAACGCAATCCGGCGTGGAACGAAGCGGCGGCGCTGATTGAAACTCAGAACTTCGCGGACAAGATCGCTACCGGCCTGCTCAAGCGGTTCGACAGCGCCACGGCGGGCCTGAACCGGGTGATCGAGGGTCTGGAACGCGACCTGTCCCAGCCCATTGAGAGCAGGGGCGTGGGCGCGATGGCGGGCGAGATTCGCTCGTATGTCCATTCGCTGCCGGAAGGTCAGCGCATGGGATTCATCCAGAAGGCTATCGAGGCGGGCGACGAGCGCACCGTTGGCGCGGTGCTGGGCGGGGTTCCCTACCTGTCCGGCATTACCCCGGAGATGCAGAACATCTTGCTCCGGCTCCATCACGAAAAGTCCAACCCTCGCGCAGCCAAGCAATTGCGGGCGGCGAAGGCGGGGCTTGAACTGCTCGGTGAGCGCGGCGGCCTCATCTTCAAGGAGATGGAGAAAGCGGTCGGGGCGAAACAAGCAAAAGTGCAGCAACTTCGTGCAGCCAAGGCGGCGGCTGAAAAGTCGTTCGTCGTCTGATCCTTGTTCTAATCAAATCGAGGCATCCGATGACAAACATCATTCCGCCACCGTGGGGCACGGACTGGAAGCCCACCCCGCCACCGATCCCGACCCAGCCGCGTGGACCGGGCAACCCGGCATGGGTGAAGAATGGTCCGTCGCCCAACCCGAAGGGACGACCGGCGGGCGTGCCCGACAGGCGACTGCTCGCCACGCAGGCAGCGTTGGACGAAATGCGCAACATCGTCGCGATGCTGGTGGGGCGGGCGCTGGAAGGCGATACGAACGCGGCGAGTATCGTTCTGTCCAAGGTGCTGCCCTCGGTGAAGGCTCAGGCCGAGAAGGTGAACTTCGAGTTCGATGCGACCGCCCCGATCAGCAAGCAGGTCGCCCAGGTGCTCGACGCCGTTGCCGTTGGCGCGGTCGCGCCCGATGTTGGTCGGCTCATCATCGACAGCATCAAATCCCTCGCGGACGTGCGGGCGACCGAGCAACTCGAAGCGCGGATCATCGCTCTTGAGGAGAAACAAGGGTGAACGCGCAAACGGCAAAATATGCGTCGTTTGCGAAAAGTCCGGATGCGACCCGGCAAGCTGAAAATCCCATTGTAGGGAGACCCCGATGACGACGATAGCCACGCAGCGGAACAAGGTCATCACAGAGCAGCCTGAACCTGATGACGTGATGGTCGAGGTGATCCTGTTTGGTGAGGGCGACACGCCCGGAACGGTAGCAGCGCGCAAGCTGCGTCACCTGCCCATCACGCACTATCAGGAATGCTTGGACTGGGCTGTGAGTATCGCGGACCAGATGGCGCGCCCGATCTATGTCGTGCCGCTCAACCATAGCGACATTTTCAACACCGAGCGGTGGACCCCTTACCGCAACGCCATCGCTGGCATGAACGACCAGCAGCGCGGGGAACTGCGCCACATCGTCGTCAGCAGCATGTGCGAGGTGATGCGGGACTGCGACGACTGGCAGGTCCGCGCCGACGCCTACGACATTCTGCGCAAGTTGAAGGTGACATATGAAAGCTGACATTTCGCTGGCGGAGCGCCGCCGTATTGAACGGGAGCAGCAGGCGGAGATTCGCGCCATGCTGGCACCCCGCCACTTCGCTACCATGCGCGAGCAGATGGCGATTGACGCGACGATGGCGCGGCTGGAGCTTGAAGCGCTCCTTGATGCCGCGCCTGCCATCCAAGCCAATATGCGGGGCGGTGCTGCGCCCATGCCCGCACCTGTGGTCACTCCCGAACCCGAACCCGCTCCACCGCCTGCGCCGGTAGCGGCTCGTCCCGGTCCGCCGGACCTGCCCTACGACCTTCGCTATCATCTCGGACTGCAATAACCACAATGGCGGGCATCCGGGCACTTCAGAAGCGGCTTGGGAAGCTGGAAGATGCCGGGAAGCCGCGACCGTCCCCGTTCACGGTGCTGTTCGGGTCGTTTGACGCATGGGTTGAGCACGAGGTGCTGCCGGGAATCGAAAACGGGGCGCTCGCGCGTGATGACATGATTGAGATTGTCGCTTGCCTGCGCCGCTGGGAGCATGATGGCACATGGGGGCAGGCACATGCAGGCTGACGGTGTGCCCGCGTGGCTGGTAGCATGGCGGGAGCGCGACCGTCAGCGCAGTAGCAACTCCGACGGCTCGGTTCCTAGTGCCATGGCTATCCGCGCCAGCACCTGCACGCTTGGGTTCCTTTTCCCTCTCTCGATGCCGCCGACATAGGTGAGGTCAATTTCAGCCGCGAATGCCAATTGCTCCTGAGTCATTTGGGCGTGCTGGCGGAATCGCCTGACATTCTTCCCAACAATGGCGCGCCAATCGTCCATCAGCGAATGGATGGCGACCGGGCATATATTCTCTAGGGAATATAGTCCCTATTAACTGGTTCCTGCTATTTGATCGGTCGTTTCAGAGGCGGGGTTAAGGCGATCATGGAAGTTCTAGGAATTATCGCGCTGCTGTGCGCGTTCATCTGGTGGCGGGTCAAAGCGGGCGATCAACTCATCCCCACACCGACGCCCACTCCGTCTCAGAAAAAATTCGTCGCGATGGGAAACATAGCCGGTTGGCCGATTGAGAATGTGATTAAGCGAGTTGGTCCCCCTTCCTCAATATCCGCAATGGCTGGCGGACAACTCTATCAATGGATGGAGACCAGTGCGTTCGGGGGCTTTCATTACGCCATCTCAGTGGATTCTGAGGGCAAGGTGATTGGCTACACTCACCAGTTCGCCCACTGACGCTGCCAGCACCCTGCGCCTTCGGGCGTGGGGCGCTGCTATGAGTGCCGCTTACCGCGCCCGCAGCTTACGGTCTGCTTATGGGTGGCGCACAACGGGTTGCGGGTAGCTTTCGCCACCGCACTAACCGCTTGTATTTATTGGGGAAATTGGCGCGCCCGGAACGATTCGAACGTCCGACCCTCAGATTCGTAGTCTGATGCTCTATCCAGCTGAGCTACGGGCGCTTGGGAGGCGCTCCTCTAGAAGGGGTTTTCGGATTGTGCAAGAGCGTTGCACACACTTTTCTTGCTCCCTAGAGCAAGGGGCGATGAAATCTCTCCTTCCACTCGCGTTGCTGGCGGTATCGCTGGGCGGATGCGCCGAGCATCAATATCCTTCGTTGCTGCCGCGCGCGGGGGAGCAGCTCGATTTCCGCGAGCCGACGGCACCTCCGCCCGCGCCCGTGGCGGCCGATCCGGCGCTCGATTCGCGAATCAGCGCGGCGCGAGAGACGCTGAAACAGGCCAGCGCGGCGTTCGACGCATCCGCCGGCCGCGCGGAGCGGCTGGCGGATGCCGCGCGCGGCGCGCCCGCCGGGAGCGATCCGTGGCTCGACGCCGAAATCGCGCTGGCCGATCTGGATGCGGCGCACGCGCGGCAATCGGACGTGCTGGCCGATCTGGAGGAGCTTGCCGTCGAGCGCGCCACGGCGCTCTCACCGGCTTATCCCGCGCTCGATCAGGCGGTGGAAGAGGCGGGGCGGGCCGCCGATGCTTCCGGCGCGCGGATCGCGGCGATCCAGCGGAAGCTCGCGCCGGCGAATTGAGCGGCCGGACGCTTCAGCCCTGCCCTCGCCCGATCCGATAGGTCAGGTGCCGTCGCAGCGGATGGCCGGGGTCGAGCGCGGGGTGATCGAAATCGCCGTCCGGATCACGCGTCATGCCCAGCCGGATCATCAGGCCCCAGCTTCGCTCGTTGGCAGGCACGGTGATGGCGGCCACTTCCGGCCAGTCGCGCGTTGCCCAGCCATGATCGAGCGAGGCCCGCGCGCCTTCCAGCGCATAGCCTTGCCCCCATGCCTCGCGCGCCAGCCGCCAGCCGATTTCCGGCTGGTCGGCGATCGGCGTGCCGGCCGGGCCGGGCTTGATCCCGCAAAAGCCGATGAACGCGCCGTCCGCGCGCCGCTCGATCGCCCAGAAGCAGGAGCCGTAGCCGTCCGCGCAAGCGTTCTGCCGATCCACCACTGCCGCGCAATCGGCATGGGACATGGGCGGGCCGAGATAGCGCATCACCTCCGCATCCTGCCCCATCGCATGGAACGGCGCGATATCCGCCTCCCGCCAGCGCCGGAGGAGCAGGCGCGGCGTCTCGATCACGGGCGCCCGATCCGATAGGTCACGGTGTCGGACAGTGGATCGTCGGGCGCGAACAGGGGATGGGTGAAGTCCATCGCCGGCACATGGCGCATCCCCAGCCGCTCCATCAGTCCCCGGCTCCTGGCGTTGCGGCGCGCGGTGATGGCGACGATCGCATCGTCGTCGCGCGTCTCCCAGCCCCACGCCATGCTCGCCGCCGCCGCCTCGCGCGCATAACCGCCGCCCCAATAAGGCTCGGCCAGCATCCAGCCGACCTCCAGCATCCCCTCGATCGAGGTGTTGGGCGAGCCGGGCTTCAGGCCGCAGAAGCCGATCGTCGCGCCGTCTTCCCGCCGCTCGACGATGAAGAAGCCGAGCGGGTGATAGGAAAGATGCCGCGCGAGCGCCGCGTCGCTGTCCGCCGTCGTCTTCACCGGGCCGAGGTCAGCCATCACGCGCGAATCCGCCCACATGGCATAAAGCGGCGCACGATCGCGCTCCTCGAAGCGGCGGAGGATCAGGCGCGGCGTCTCGATCATGCGTTGAGCAGCCGCGCCGCGTGGAGCGCATGATAGGTCAGCACGCCCGAGCAGCCCGCGCGGCGGAAGGCGGTGAGCGTCTCCAGCACCAGAGCGTCGCGTTCCCCGATGCCGGCCGCGACCGCAGCCTCGATCATCGCATATTCGCCGGACACCTGATAGGCGAACACCGGCACGGCGAAGGCGTCTTTCACCTGCCGGATGATGTCCAGATAGGGCAGGCCCGGCTTCACCATCACGCTGTCCGCGCCCTCGGCAAGGTCCATGCCGACCTCGCGCAGCGCCTCCTCGGCATTGGCGTGGTCCATCTGATAGGTCTTCTTGTCGCCCTTCAGCAGGCCCCGGCTCCCCACGGCGTCGCGGAACGGGCCGTAGAAGGCGCTCGCATATTTGGCGGAATAGGCCATGATCTGCACATTGGCGTGGCCCGTTTCCTCCAGCGCCTCGCGGATCGCGCCGATGCGGCCGTCCATCATGTCGGAGGGCGCGATGATGTCCGCCCCCGCCGCCGCCTGGTTGAGCGACTGGCCGACCAGCACCTCCACGGTCGCGTCATTCAGCACATAGCCGTTGGGATCGAGCAGCCCGTCATGCCCGTGCGCGGTATAGGGGTCGAGCGCCACGTCGGTGAGCACGCCGATATCGGGCACCGCATCCTTGATCGCTCGGATCGCGCGGCAGATCAGATTGTCCGGGTTCAGCGCCTCGCGCCCGTCGTCCGTGCGCAGGTTCGCGGGCGTATTGGGGAAAAGGGCGATGCATGGAATGCCCTGGTCGCGCGCTTCCCGCGCCCGCGCGACGATGCCGTCCACGGACCAGCGCGACACGCCGGGAAGGCTGGCGATCGGCTCCTCCACGCCTTGCCCTTCCGCGATGAACAGGGGCCAGATCAGGTTGGCCGGGGAGAGCCATGTCTCGCGGTGGAGCCGGCGGCTCCAGTCTGCGACACGGGTGCGGCGGAGGCGGAGCGCAGGATAGGGTGCATGCATGATGCAGGCCGCAATGCGCCTTCGCGCGGCCTGCCGCAAGGCTTGCCGCCGGAGTGGCGCGAAATCGCGCTTTACACGCGCGGAACGATCGGCATCACTGGCGGCCGGACTGGGGAGTGACCGGGATGCGGCCCTTGCGACTGCCGTTGCTCTGCATCGCGACGCTGGCCGCCCCGGCGGCGGCGCAGGATGGCGCGCCCATGGCGCTCGACTACGGCGCGGCGCAGGCGCGCCTGCTCCAGCGGTCCGACGCGATCGAGGCGTCGCGGGCGGCGCTGCGCGGGAAACAGGCGCAGGAAGGCGCGACGCGCACGCTGGGCCGCCCGGACGTGGATGTGGAGGCGCAGCTTCTGGAATATCAGAAGACGCTTTACCTGCCGCTCGGCTCGCTCGCGCCGGTGGCGGAAGCCTTCGGGATTCCCGATCCCCTGCGCTTCCGGCAGGAACGCACCGCGACGCGCCCGATCGTCACCGCCACCCTGCCGCTCTACGCCGGAGGAAAGATATCCGGCACGCAGGCCGGCGCGCGGGCGCAGGTGGCGCAAGCGAAGGCGGAACGCGACATCGCGGTGGACAATGCGCTGGTCCAGATGACGCAAGCCTATTTCGGGCAGCAGCTCGCGGAGCGCGCGCTGGGCATCCGCCGCGACGTGCTGGACGGCCTGAACCGCCATGTGGCCGATGCCGAAAAACTGGAGCAGGCGCGCTTCATCAGCCACGCGCAGCGGCTTCAGGCGGAGGTGGCGCGGGACGATGCGGCGCGGGAATATGAGAAAGCGATCTCCGATCTCGCCACCGCCAATGCCGCGCTCGCCGGAATGCTGCGCGCGCCTGCCGGGGTGCGTCCGGTCAGCCCGCTGGGCGTGAACTCCCGCCCGCTGGAGCCGCTGGGCGATTTCAAGGCCGCGGCGCTCGATGCGCATCCGCAGCTCGCGCGGCTGAAGGCGATGGAGGATCAGGCGCACGCCGGGGTCCGCATCCAGCAATCGGCGCTTCGCCCAACCATCTACGGCTTCGGCCAGTATAATTTCGATACACGCGACTCCTTGCTCACCGATCCCGATTGGACGGTGGGCGTGGGCCTCAAATACAAGCTCATGTCCGGCGCGGGGCGCCGGCAGCAGGTGGACGCCGCGCGCGAGACGGTGGCGCAGGCCGAGGCGGGACTGCGCGAGGCGCGCACCCAGCTCGAGATCGGCGTGACCAGGGCGTGGAGCGAGGTCGAGGCGGCGCGCAGGCGCTTCCTGCTGCTGGACAGCGCGATCGCCTCGGCGGAGGAGAATCTGCGCCTCCAGACGCTTTCCTATCGCGAGCAGCAGGCGACGTCGCTCGACGTGATCGACGCGCAGCTCGGCTTGGGCCGCGCCCGCATCCAGCGCGCGCAGGCGGCCAACGATTATGTGCAGGCGCTCGCGCAGCTCCTCAGCATGAGCGGGCGGATGGACCGCATGCCCGAATATCTCGCCCGCGCCGACAAGGTGATCCCATGACGGATGAAACCCCCGCCAAGCGCCCGCCGATCGCAATCGTCGCGGCCGTCGCCGTCGTCCTGCTGCTGGCGCTCGGCCTGTGGCTCGCCTACCGCCCCGCGCCCGATCAGGTGCAGGGCATGGCGGATGCGCGGGAGATGCGGATCACCAGCAAGGTGACGGGCCGCATCGCCGCCTTCCATGTCGAAGAGGGGCAGCAGGTGAAGGCCGGGCAGCTTCTCTACACGATCGACAGCCCGGAGGTCGCCGCCAGGGCCGAGCAGGCGGGCGGCGCGCTGGCGGCGGCAAAGGCGGTGGAGAACAAAGCTGACGAAGGCGCGCGGCCGGAGGATATCCGCGCGGCGGAGGCGCAATGGCGGCGCGCGCAGGCGGCGGCCGATCTGGCGCAGACCACCTCCGCCCGCACCCGGCGGCTCTATCAGCAGGGCGTGCTCGCCGGGCAGAAAGCGGATGAGGCGCGCACCAATGCGATCGCCGCGACGGAGCAGGCGAAGGCGGCCCGCGCGCAATATGATCTCGCATTGGCCGGCGCGCGGCGGCAGGACAAGGTCGCCGCCAGCGGCCAGGTGCAGCAGGCGCGCGGCGGGGCGGGGGAATTGGAAGCCCCCCCCGGCCAGAACCCCGGCAACCCCCCAGCCCAAG
>JASGGD010000096.1:0-17282 GCA_047605225.1 Novosphingobium sp. | reverse complement strand
CGCCAAGGTCGTAGACCGCGATGGTCTTGCCGTCCTGCTTGTCGAGGCCATAGGCCAGCGCTGCCGCGGTCGGCTCGTTGATGATGCGCAGCACTTCGAGACCGGCGATCTGGCCGGCGTCCTTGGTCGCCTGACGCTGGGCGTCGTTGAAGTACGCGGGAACGGTGATGACCGCCTGCGTGACCGACTCGCCCAGATACGATTCGGCGGTTTCCTTCATCTTCTGAAGGGTGAAGGCGCTGATCTGCGAGGGCGAATAGTCTTCGCCGCCGGCCTGAACCCAGGCGTCGCCGTTCTTGCCCTTGACGATGTGGTACGGAACCAGCTCGGTGTCCTTCTTGGTCACCGGGTCGTCGAAGCGGCGGCCGATGAGGCGCTTCACCGCGAAGATCGTGTTGTCGCCGTTGGTCACGGCCTGGCGCTTTGCAGGCTGCCCGATCAGGCGCTCACCATCACGGGTGAAAGCGACGATCGAGGGCGTGGTGCGCGCGCCTTCGGAATTCTCGATGACCTTGGGCTTGCCGCCGTCCATGACGGCGACGCAGCTGTTGGTGGTGCCAAGGTCGATACCAATTACTTTACCCATTATCCCCATTCCTCACGTCAGTGGGTGACACCGGGCGGATCGCCTCCCTTCCATCAAGGCAAGGCGGCTTGTCCGGCTCTGTGACGTTCAAGTCGTCGAGCCCGGATATAGGTGACCTTTCGCTTGGAACAAGCCTGTGCGAATGGCATTAGGCGCAACGATTTCGAAACGGGGCACAACAAAGGGAAATGCCTGTGATCAAACGCAACCTGCCTGTCGCCCTGATCTGCTCCGTGGCGCTGATTTCCCTGGTCGCCGGTTGCGGCAAGACGCCGGACAGCCCGACCGAATCGAATGACGCCACCCTCTCCGGCCCCGACGCCAAGCCCGGCATGGTCGCGAGCGACGGCAAGCTGGTCCTGCCGATCGTGGCGGGTCGCCCCGGCGCGGTCTACTTCACCGTGCGCAACGACGGCGCCGAGCCGGTGACGCTGGCGGGCGTCCACGTCTCGGGCGCGGCGAAGGCGGAAATGCACCAGAGCAACGGCGGCACCATGGCCAAGGTGGACAGCCTGCCGATCGATCCGGGCGCCTCGATGGTCTTCGCGCCGGGGGGGCTGCACGTGATGGTCTTCGACGTCTCGCCCGACCTCAAGCCGGGCAGCAAGGCGGAACTGACGCTGACGTTCTCGGACGGCGACAAGCTCTCGATGCCGCTGCAGGTCGAGGCAATGGGCGGCAATACGAGCGGCGGCATGGACCATGAGGGCATGGACCACGGCAATATGGAAGGAATGCAGCACTGATCCTCGGCCCGACCGTAGATCAGGGCGGCGAGCGGGCGCTGACGGCGGGCGAGGTCGATCTCGTCCGCTCGGTGTTCGGGGATGCGGTGGACTGTGCGCCGGTTCGGGTGCGCCGTCGCCGGTGGTTTCCGTTCCAGCCGGTAAACACGGTGATGGCGCCGTGCGGGCACCTTCACTTCCATCCCCGCAGCGATCTCTATCTCGATGATTTCGCGCTTGGTCCGCCGGGGCTGCAGGGGCTGTTCATCCATGAGATGACGCATGTGTGGCAGACCCAGCGCAAGGGGCGCTGGTATCTGCCGCTGATGCGTCACCCGTTCTGCCGCTATGACTATGCGCTAAGGCCGGGGTGGACGCTCGATCGCTACGGCATCGAGCAGCAGGCGGAGATCGTCCGGCACGTCTTCCTGCTGCGCGAAGGGCTGCACTTCCCCGGAGCACCGGAACTGTCGGCCTATCGCGGAATACTGCCGTTCGACGAGGCATGAAAGAAAGGCGCAGACACCGCCGTGCCCGCGCCTTCCTGAGTTCAAATCGCCGAGAGGATCAGCAATCGCGGTCCCAGTAGCGGTCGCCACGACGATCGTAGCGATAGCAGCCGCGGTCGTTCTTCTTGGCCTGCGAGCCGGCCACGGCACCCGCCGCAGCGCCGATCGCCGCGCCGGTGCCGACGTCACCGCCCGCAATCGCGCCGACGCCCGCGCCGAGCGCGCCGCCTGCGAGGGCGCCTTCGCCCGCATAGTTGCTTGCACAGCCACCGATGCTCAGCGCACCGGCGGCCAGAATGGGAAGGATGAGCTTGCGCATCGATGTTCTCCGAAAATTCTGTAGCCTATGCACAAGTGAACGGAACGCGGCGCAAGCGGTTCCCCGGCAACAATACGACACGGCCCGCCTCCGGTCTTTCCGAAGGCGGGCCGCATGTACTGCTGAAGAGCGAAAGTCCGATCAGTCCGGCTTCTTGGCCACTGCGACCATGGCCGGGCGCAGCAGGCGGTCCTTGATCATGTAGCCGGCCTGCATTTCCTGCACGACGGTGCCAGGCTCGGCGTCGGCCGAGGGAATCTCGATCATCGCCTGATGCTGGTTGGGGTCGAGCGGCAGGCCCATCGCGGCGATGCGGGTGATGCCGTGGCTGGCGAAGACCTTGTCGATCTCGCGCCCGGTCGCCTCGATACCGGCGACGATGCCCTTGAGCTTGTCGTCTTCGCGCAGGTCGGCGGGGATCGCGGTCAGCGCGCGCGCGAGGTTGTCCGACACCGAGAGAATGTCACGCGCGAAGCCGGTCGCGGCGTAGGCGCGGGTGTCGGCTATGTCCTTTTCGAGGCGGCGGCGCACGTTCTGCGTCTCGGCGCGGGCGTAGAGCACGTCCTGCTCAGCCGTTGCCAGCTTTTCGCGCAGCCTCGCGATTTCCTCGTTCTCGCCCCTGGTGTCCACGAAGTCCTCCGGCACGCCCTGAAGTTCTTCCGCCACTGCGGGATCTATGGCGGGCGACTGCGTCTTGTCGTCGGTCATGTGTTCTATCTGTTCCAGCTATCCGATGAGCTTGCCCAGGCTCTGGGCAGTGAAGTCCACCATGGGGACGACGCGCGCATAATTCAACCGAGTCGGCCCGATTACCCCCACCACGCCGACCACCCTGCCCTCGCGGTCGCGATAGGGCGAGGCGATGACGGAGGAGCCGGAAAGCGCGAAAAGCCGGTTCTCCGAGCCGATGAAGATGCGCGTGGACTGCGCCTCGCGCGCGGTGTCGAGCAGGTCGGCGACCGACTGCTTGTTCTCCAGATCGTCGAGCAGCGAGCGCACCCGTTCGAGGTCGGTCAGCGCCGCCTCGTCGAGCAGGTTCGCCTGTCCTCGCACGATCAGCACCGGCCTTGCAGTGGCATCTTCGCTCCATACGGCAAGGCCCCGCTCGACAAGATCGCTGCTCGCGGCATCGAGGGCGGACTTGCCGGAGGCGATCTCCGCCCGCATCGCCCGCGCGGCCTGCGCGAGCGTGCGCCCGCCCAGATGCGCCGAGATGTAGTTGGAGGCCTCCTCCAGCGCGCCGGGCGGGAGACCGAGCGGCAGGTCCAGCACGCGGTTCTCGATCGCGCCGTCCTCGCCCACCAGCACCGCCAGCGCGCGGCCCGGAGCCAGCGGCACGAGTTGCAGGTGCATCAGGCGCGGCTCCCGCCGAGGCACCATGACCACCCCCGCGCCGGAGGAGAGATTCGAAAGCAGCGCGCTGGTCGCCTCGAGCGCCGCCTCGATCGGACCGGGCGCGGCGATGCGGCGTTCGATGGCCTGACGTTCCTCGACCGTAGGTTCGGCGACTTGCATGATGCCGTCCACGAACAGGCGAAGTCCCGCCTCGGTGGGCAGTCTCCCGGCGCTGGTATGAGGCGCGGCGAGCAAGCCCAACCCTTCGAGGTCGGCCAGCACCGAGCGGATGGACGCCGACGAGAGGCTGACCCCGCCCGGCCCGGCGAGCGTCTTCGACCCCACAGGCGCGCCGGTAGCGAGGTAGCCTTCCACCACGAGACGGAAGATGTCCCGGGCGCGGGTGGTCAGTTCGGTGATCGGGGGCGTGGGCATATCGTGTTTCAATTTAGCCATCGCTCTTGAACCCTCAACCCCAATGCGCCTAGGGCGAGCGGGTATTTTCCAGAGACAAACACAAGCAAGGATTCCCGAATGCGCCCTTCCGGCCGTGCACCTGACGAAATGCGTGCCATCGACATCCAGACCGGCTTCACCAAGCACGCGGAAGGCTCTGTCCTGATCTCCTTCGGCGATACCCGCGTGCTGGTCACCGCCTCGGTCGAGGAGAAGGTGCCGCCGTTCCTGCGCGGCAAGGGCGAAGGCTGGGTGACGGCCGAATACTCGATGCTGCCGCGCGCCACGCATACCCGTGGCAGCCGCGAAGCCGCCAAGGGCAAGCAGTCGGGCCGCACGCAGGAAATCCAGCGCCTGATCGGCCGCTCGCTTCGCGCCGTGGTGGATATGAAGAAGCTCGGCGAGCGCCAGATCGTGCTCGACTGCGACGTACTGCAGGCCGACGGCGGCACCCGTACCGCCTCGATCTCGGGCGCCTGGGTGGCGCTGCGCCTCGCGGTCGACAAGCTGATGGCCGACGGCAAGATCAAGGAAGACCCGATCACCGCGCGCGTTGCGGCGATTTCCTGCGGTATCCATCAGGGCACCCCGGTGCTCGACCTCGACTATATCGAGGACAGCGGCGCCGATGCCGACGCCAACTTCGTGCTGATCGAGGGCGGTCTGATCGCCGAGGCACAGGCCACCGCCGAGGGCGCGACCTATGACGAAGAGGGCCTGCTGCGCCTCCTGCGCCTCGCCCGTATCGGCTGCGAGGGCATCTTCGCCGCGCAGGCCAAGGCGGTCGGTCGCTGATGACCCGCAAGCTCGACGGAACCAGGCTGGTCATCGCCACCCACAACGCGGGCAAGCTGCGCGAGATTTCCGCGCTGCTCGCCCCGTTCGGCGTGGACTGCGTCTCGGCGGGCGATCTCGGCCTGCCCGAGCCCGAGGAGACCGGCACCACTTTCGTCGAGAACGCGCTGCTCAAGGCCCATGCCGCCGCAAAGGCGGCGGGCCTTCCCGCGCTGTCCGATGATAGCGGCCTGTCGGTAACGGCGCTTGGTGGGAAGCCGGGCGTCTACACCGCCGACTGGGCTGAACGGCAGTGGTTCGAGGGTGAACCCGGCCGCGACTGGTACATGGCGATGGGCAAGGTCGAGGGCCTGCTCAGCCAGCAGGGGCCGGACGTGGACCGCTCGTGCTGGTTCACCAGCGTCCTTGCCATCGCATGGCCCGAAGGCGACGAAGCGGTCTACGAAGGCCGCGTGACCGGGACTTTCTCATGGCCGCCGCGCGGGACGATGGGCTTCGGCTACGATCCGGTGTTCGTGCCACAGGGCCGCGACGTCAGCTTTGCCGAACTCACCGTTGCGGAAAAGCAGACCATGAGCCACCGCGCCGACGCTTTTGCGAAGCTCGTCGCCGATCAGTTTGGGGCGTGATACGTTAGGCCGATGGCCCGCGCCCTCTACATTCACTGGCCGTTCTGCCTCGCCAAGTGCCCGTACTGCGACTTCAACAGCCATGTCCGCGAACGTGTCGATCACGCGCACTGGCAGGAGGCGCTGCTGGCCGACATGCGCCACGAGCACACGCTGGCCGGTGGTGAGCCGCTCGACTCGATCTTCTTCGGCGGTGGCACACCCTCGCTGATGCCGCCCGCGCTGGTCGCGCGGCTGCTGCAGGAGGCCGAAGCGCTGTGGGGCTTTGCGCCCGGCATCGAGATCACGCTGGAGGGCAACCCCTCCTCGGTCGAGGCGGCCAATTATGCGGCGCTGGCGGACGTCGGCGTCAACCGGGTGTCACTCGGCCTGCAGGCGCTGGATGACGCGACGCTGCGCTTCCTGGGCCGCCTGCACGATGCCTCGGAGGGCCTGAAAGCGCTGGAGGTGGCGCAGCGGCATTTCGAGCGCGTCAGCTTCGATCTCATCTACGCCCGGCCCGGCCAGTCGCTAGAGAACTGGCGCGCCGAACTGGACCGCGCGCTGGCCTACGGCACCGGGCACCTCTCGCTTTACCAGCTGACCATCGAGCCGGGCACCCGCTTCGAGACGATGGTGCGCAAGGGCGATTTCGATCCGCTCAACGAGGACGCCTGTGCCGACATGTTCGCGCTGACCCGCGAAGTGACGGCAGCGGCGGGGCTGCCCGCCTACGAGATCAGCAACCACGCCCGTCCCGGCGAGGAGAGCCGCCACAACCTGACCTATTGGCGCTATCAGGACTATTGCGGCATCGGTCCCGGCGCGCATGGACGGCGCGGTGGACTTGCGACGGTGCGCCACCGCAAGCCGGAGAACTGGCTCGCCGCGATGGCGAAATCCGCGCAAGGCATCGTCGAGGAACGCCCGCTCGGCATCCCCGAACAGGCGAGCGAGGCGATGCTGATGGGCCTGCGCCTGCGCGAAGGCGTCGACCTCGCCGCGATGGCCGCAAGGTTCGGCATGGCGCAGGATCAGCTCTGCGATCCGGCCAAGGCGCGGTTCTACGAAGCACAGGGCCTCGTCTGGCGCGACGGTGCGCGGGTCGGCGTGACCGAAACGGGCATGGTCCTGCTCGACGGGCTGCTCAGCGAACTGGTGCCCGAACAGCTGGTCGAGGGCTGATGGCGCAGAAGGCCGACCTGCTCGAAGCCTGGGGCACGCATCTGGCGCAAGGACGGCGGCGCAGCCCGCATACCGTGCGCGCCTACGTGGCGACGGCGGGGCGGCTGCTCGACAGTCTGGGTGATGTCGACTGGGCCCGGCTGGCGGTACTCGATGCGGCGGCACTGCGCGCGCATCTCGCGGCGCGGCGGCAGGACGGGATCGGCAATGTCTCGGCGGCGCGCGAGCTTTCGGCGCTCAGGGCGTTCCTGATCTTCGCGCGGGAAAAGGCCGGGACGCCGCAAGCCTCGGCGCCGCGTGTGAAGGGGCCGCGCGTCAAGAAGGGCCTGCCGCGTCCGGTTACCCCTGACGAGGCGGTGGGCCTTGCGGAAGGGGTCAGGGACGATGCCTCGGAGCCCTGGATCGGTGCGCGGGACCGGGCAGTGCTGATGCTGCTCTACGGCTCCGGCCTGCGTATCGCCGAGGCGCTGTCGCTGACCGGTGCCGCGCTGCCGCTGGGCGAGACGCTGACGGTCACCGGCAAGGGAGGGAAGCCTCGGATGGTGCCGCTGTTGCCTGCGGTGCGTGATACGGTGACGGAGTATCTCGCCCTGTCGCCGTGGCCGGTCGAGCGTGACAAGGCGCTGTTCCGGGGCGCCAAGGGTGGGCCGCTGTCTCAGGGGATGGTGCAGAAGGCGATGGCGAAAGCGCGCGTCTGGCTCGGCCTTCCAGCCAGCGCGACACCGCATGCGCTGCGGCACAGCTTCGCCACCCACCTCCTCGGGGCTGGGGCGGATTTGCGTTCGCTGCAGGAACTGCTGGGCCATGCCTCGCTGGGGTCGACGCAGATCTACACCAAGGTGGATGCCGCGACCCTGCTCGACGTCTATCGCAATGCCCACCCGCGCGAGCGCGACTGATCTACTCCGAGCGCGGCTTCCAGCGCAGCACCCGCCAGACGTAGAACACCACCGTCACCACCGCGACCGCCAGCGTGGCCCAGCCGAGCCATTTGTCTGCCTCGGCCAGCGTGTGGGCGAGCCACTTGCCGCCAAGGATGAGCAGGACATTCCAGATCGCCGCGCCGAAGAAGGTGAAGGCGAAGAACTTCACATGCCCCATGTGCGCCAGCCCCGCCGGGATCGAGATCACCGAGCGGAACATAGGCATGAAGCGGAATACGAAGACCACCCAGTGCCCGTGCCTGCGCAGGAAGCGTCCGGCCACTTCGACGTCGTGCCATTCCAGCGTCAGCCACCGGCCCCAGCGGTCGATGAAGGGCCGCAGCCGCTCGTAGCCGAGGCGATCGGCAATGAGGAACAGCACGTAATTTCCCAGCGCTGAACCCAGCGTGCCCCATAACAGCAACGGCCAGAACTGCATGTCCCCGCGCGCGACGGCGATCCCGCCAAGTCCCATGATGACCTCGGACGGGATCGGCGGGATGATGTTCTCCAGCGCCATGAGGAACGTGATGCCGAGATAGCCGCCCTGGCGGATGATCTCGTAGATCCATTCACCCATTCCACTGATCCCTGCGGGATGCGCTGCGCGCGTCCATCACATCGCCGCGTGGCGAGCCTCGATCGCATCCCATATGCGCGCGGCCGTATCGGTGCCGTTGAACCGGTCGATCGCCACGATGCCGGTGGGCGAAGTCACGTTGATTTCCGTCAGCCATTTTCCGCCAATCACGTCGATACCGACGAAAACCAGCCCCCGCGCCTTGAGTTCCGGCCCGAGCGCCGCGCAGATTTCCTCTTCCGCCGAAGTGAGCGTGCTGGCCTCGGCCGAACCACCCACCGCGAGGTTGGAGCGGAACTCGCCCTCGCCCGGCTTGCGGTTGATGGCGCCCGCAAACTCGCCGTCGACGAGTACGATGCGCTTGTCGCCCTCGGACACGTCGGGAAGGAAGGGCTGGACCATGAACGGCTCAACCCAGGCGTTCTCGAACATCTCGATCAGCGCGCCGAGGTTGGACCCGTCGGCAGGCACGCGGAACACTGCCTTGCCGCCGTTGCCGTGGAGCGGCTTAATCACGAGGTCGCCGGGATGGCGCAGATTGAACGCCTTCACGTCCTCGATCCGGCGGGCGATGAAGGTCGGCGGCATGAACCGCGCGTAATCGAGCACGAAGACCTTCTCCGGCGCATTGCGCACCGAGGCGGGATCGTTGACCACCAGCGTCTTGCCTGCGAGCCGCTCCAGCAGGTGCGTCGCGGTGATATAGCCGAGGTCGAACGGCGGGTCCTGCCGCATCAGTACCACGTCGATGTCTTCGCCAAGGTCGATCAGGCGATACTCGCCGCGCGTGAAGTGATTGCCCTCGACGCGCTGGACGGTGACCGGCGCACCCCAGCAAGTCAGGCGACCGGCGGCACCGTGCGCGGTGTCATAGGCCAGCGTGCGCACGTCGTAGTGATAGAGGGTGTGCCCCCTCGCCTGCGCGGCGAGCATCAGGGCGAAGCTCGAATCGCCCGCGATCTTGATCGTTTCGAGCGGGTCCATCTGAACGGCAATACGCAAAGTCATGTAATCGCGCTCCTACGGGGGCGTCCGGGGTGGCTCGTTAAGAAGCCGAGTGTGTTTGGCGCATATAGGTGGCGACGCGCAAAGCGAACCTCAACTTCAATCACGGAGAGAATTTTTCCATGATCAGAAAGCGCACCTTCTTCGCCCTCGCCTGTCTCGGTGGCTTCCTCGCTGCACCGGGCATCGGTTTCGCGAACCCCGAGCCGCACCCCACGCCACACCCGACCGAACACCCGACACCGCATCCTACGGATCATCCGTCTCCGCATCCGACCGAACATCCCACGGAGCACCCGAAAGGCTGATCGCGATCAGGTCGCGCCGGGTTGCCAGGCGTTGGCGATCCGGCGCGGCCAGCGTCCGGGGGCGATCAGGATCACGTCGATGCGCTGGTCGTGGCCGGGACGGGCATAGCGGCTCGCTATCAATTGCGCCGCATCGGCCACGCGCCTGAGTCGCCGCTCGTCGATGGCCGTCGCGAGTTCCGCCTGTGAGGCGCGCCACTTCACCTCGACGAAGCAGACCGTGCGGCCGCGCCGCGCGACGATGTCCACCTCGCCCTTGCGGGTCTTCACCCGCCGCCCGACCACGCGCCAGCCGGTGAGCCAGAGATAGAGCGCAGCGATCCATTCCCCACGGCGCCCGTGGCGTTCGGCCCGCTTGCGCCGCTCGCTCATTTGAGTTCGAGCGCCCGCGCATAAAGCGTCTTGCGGTCGAGCCCGGTCGCCTTCGCCACCGCCGCCGCTGCCTGTGAGGCCTTGGCGGTGGCCAGCGCCTCGCGCAGCAGCGCATCGACATCCACCTCGCCCAGCGGCTCCTCTCCGGGCGGGGCGATCAGCAGCACGATTTCGCCCTTGGGCGGGTGCGCGGCGTAGTATTCCGACAGTTCCTGTGGAGAACCGCTGCGGCATTCCTCGAATTTCTTGGTCAGTTCCCGCCCCACCGCAACCTCGCGCCCCGGCAGTACCGAGGCGATCGCGGCCAGCGATGCGTCGAGGCGCGGCGCGGTATCGTAGAAGATCAGCGTCGCCGGAACACTCGCCAGTTCGGCCAGCATGTCCTCGCGCGCCTTGGCCTTGTTGGGGAGGAACCCGGCGAACAGGAAGCGATCGTTCGGCAGCCCCGAAAGCGTCATCGCCAGCACGGCCGCATTCGGTCCCGGCAGGCTGGTTACCGCGATTCCCCGCTCTCTCGCCGTACGCACCAGACGATACCCGGGGTCCGAGATCAGCGGCGTTCCCGCATCGCTGACCAGCGCCACCGGCTCGGCCTCCATCAACGCCAGCAGCCGCTCGCGATCACCCTCCCCGGCGTGGTCGTCGTAGCGCACCAGCTTCTTCTTCAAACCGAGGTGATGCAACAGCTTGCCCGTCACGCGGGTGTCCTCGCAGGCGACTGCGGAGACGCCGCGCAGGGTCTCGATTGCCCTCAGGGTAATGTCCCCCAGGTTGCCAATCGGGGTTGCGACTATGTAAAGGCCCGGCAAGAGTGTGTTTTCCATCGGCCAGACTCATGGCCCAGATACCGAGGGAGCGGCAAGCTATGTTCGACCTTAAAGGGAACGGGCGCCTCAATCGTCGCAGTCTTCTTGCCGCAGCCGCCATGGCGTTGGTCGCCGGCTGTACCGTCGTGCCCAAGGCGCCGCAGTCCGGTCCGCCGCCCGCGCCGACCCCGCCGCCCTCGCAGAGCGAACTGCCGGTAGACAAGGACCGCCACAGCATCGCGCTGCTGGTGCCGATGACCGGCGCCAATGCAGGCGTCGGCCAGGCGATCGCCAATGCCGCGAACATGGCCCTGCTCGACACCGCCGCCAAGAACCTGCGCGTGACGACTTACGACACCAGCACCAACGCCGCCGAGGCCGCCCGCCGCGCGGTGTCGGACGGCAACCAGCTGATCCTCGGCCCGCTGCTTGCCGACGACATTCCCGCCGTTTCGGGCATCGCCAAGGCGGCGAAGGTGCCCGTCATCTCGTTCTCCAACGACGAGCAGGCGGCGAACCGCGATGTCCTCATCATGGGCAACCTGCCCGGCCAGTCGGTGACCCGCACGGTGCAGTATGCCCGGTCGCAGGGCATCTCGACCTTCGGCGCGCTCGTCCCGCGCGGCGACTATGGCGACCGCACCAGCGCGGCGCTGCTGCAGGCGGTACGTGCCAGCGGCGGCTCGGTCATCGCGCTGGAGCCTTACGAGCGCAGCGCCGCCTCGATCGCTTCGGCCGCACAGCGGGTGAAGACCAAGGGCGGTTTCGACGCGCTGCTGATCGCCGACAGCGGCTCGCTCTCGGTCCGTGCGGCCAGCGCCTTCAAGGGCGCGGCGAAGACGCCCGGCGTAAAGATCCTCGGCACCGAACTGTGGAGCGGCGAGCGTGACGTCAACGCCTCGGCCGCGCTCGCGGGTGCGTGGTATTCGACCGTATCCGACCAGCGCTTCGCACAGTTCTCCAAGAGCTACCGCGCGCGCTTCGGCACCCAGCCGTTCCGCATCGCCACCCTCGGCTACGACGCGGTGCTGCTGACCTTGCGCGTCGCGCGCGACTGGAAGCCGGGCACCCGCTTCCCGGCCGATACCCTGCGCGACACCAAGGCGTTCCCCGGCGGCTTCCTCGGCGTGGACGGCGCTTTCCGCTTCACCAAGGGCGGCCTGATCGAGCGTGCGCTGGAAGTGCGCGAGGTCGGCGCGGGGACGGTGAAGGTCGTCAGCCCGGCGCCGGTGAAGTTCGGGGAATAAGCCCCTGCCCACCCCGTCTGGCTAGGCAGCAAGCTGCCAAGCCTTCCGACCCTCACACTTGCGGGAGGGCAAATACGACATAAATTCCCCTCCCGCTTGCGGGAGGGGTTGGGGGTGGGCCGGTTCCAAGACTGCCGTCAGACCCTGCGGATAAAGCGCAAACCCCTGCTTGCCCCCACGATTCCGCGCGTCTTATAGTAGCGCCCATGTCCGACGACCTCTTCGACAAGCTCCCCGCCGCTACCGGCGAGTCCTACGACGGTTCCGCGATCGAGGTGCTGGAGGGTCTCGAGCCCGTCCGCCGCCGTCCGGGCATGTACATCGGCGGCACCGACGAGCGCGCGCTGCACCACCTCGTCGCCGAAGTCCTCGACAACGCCATGGACGAGGCCGTCGCCGGCCACGCCAACCGCATCGAGGTGACGCTGGAGGAGGAACTCGGCACCGCCGGACGCATCACCATCACCGACAACGGCCGCGGCATCCCGGTCGACGAGCATCCCAAGTATCCCGGCAAGTCGGCGCTGGAAGTCATCCTTTCCACCCTGCACTCGGGCGGCAAGTTCTCGGGCAAGGCTTACGCCACCTCGGGCGGTCTGCACGGCGTCGGCATCTCGGTGGTCAACGCGCTGTCGGTGAAGACGCGCGTGGAAGTGGCCCGAAACAAGGAGCTCTACGCGCAGGAATTCTCGCGCGGCGTGACGCTCGGCCCGATCCAGCGTGTCGGCGCGGCGCCCAACCGGCGCGGTACTGCCGTGACCTTCACGCCCGATACCGAGATATTCGGCGACCAGAAGTTCAAGCCCGCCCGCCTGTTCAAGCTGGTGCGCTCGAAGGCGTACCTCTTCGCGGGCGTCGAAATCCGCTGGAAGTGCGCGCCCGCGCTCGCGGTGGACGGCGTTCCGGCGGAGGCGACCTTCCAGTTCCCCGGCGGCCTTGCCGACCACCTTGCCGAGCAGATCGGCAGCCGCGAATGCGTGACCACGCAGTTCTTCTCGGGCTCGCAGGACTTTCCCAAGGGCGAGGACGGCTCCGAGCAGGGCCGCGTCGAGTGGGCGATCGCCTGGCCGCTCTACTCCGATGGTTCGTACTCCTGGTACTGCAACACCATCCCCACGCCCGATGGCGGCACCCATGAACAGGGCCTGCGCGGCGCACTGACCAAGGGCATCCGCGCTTTCGCCGACCTCGTCGGACAGGCCAAGAAGGCCAAGGACATCACCCCCGACGACGTGGTGACCGGCAGCGAGGTCATGCTCTCGGTCTTCATCCGCGACCCGCAGTTCCAGAGCCAGACCAAGGACCGCCTGACCTCCCCCGAGGCTGCGCGCATGGTCGAGGCGGCGGTGCGCGATCACTTCGATCACTTCCTCACCGACAATCTCGATCGCGGCAAGGCGCTGCTGGGCGCGGTGATGGAGCGCATGGATGAACGCCTGCGCCGTAAGGCGGAACGCGAGGTCAAGCGCAAGACCGCCACCAACGCCCGTAAGCTGCGCCTTCCCGGCAAGCTGACCGACTGCTCGGGCGAAGGCCACGGCGAAACCGAACTGTTCATCGTCGAGGGCGATTCGGCGGGCGGATCGGCCAAACAGGCGCGCGATCGGAAGACGCAGGCGATCCTGCCGATCCGCGGCAAGATCCTCAACGTCGCCAGCGCCACGGCGGACAAGATCCGCGCCAATCAGGAAATCGCCGACCTCGGCCTCGCGCTCGGCTGCGGCACGCGCAAGGACTGCAACGCCGACAACCTGCGCTACGACCGCATCGTCATCATGACCGACGCGGACGTCGACGGCGCCCACATCGCCACGCTGCTGATGACCTTCTTCTTCCAGGAGATGCCGGACATCGTGCGGCGCGGGCACCTCTACCTCGCGCAGCCGCCGCTCTACCGCCTGACTTCGGGCGCGACCTCGGCCTATGCGCGCGACGATGCCCACCGGGCGGAGCTGGAAGCCACGAAGTTCAAGGGCAAGAAGGTCGAGGTCGGCCGCTTCAAGGGCCTTGGCGAGATGAATCCCCAGCAGCTGCGCGAAACGACGATGAGCCCGGACAGCCGCTCGCTGATCCGCATCACCTTGCCGCAGGAGAACGAGGGCCGCTTTCAGGTCAAGGACCTCGTCGACCGCCTGATGGGACGCAATCCCGAACACCGCTTCCACTTCATCCAGAACCGCGCGGGCGACGTCGATCGGGAACTGATCGACGCTTGACGGACATCGGTTGACCTCGGCCCTGCCTGCCGCCAGCCTTTCCGCGACGGTCATGCAGGGGGCATGTGATGAGCGGATGGCGGCGTTTTCTCGGTTTCGCGCTGGTACTGGTGCTGGGCAGCGGCACCGCTCGGGCGCAGGATGATACCGAGGCTCTGCTCAGGGAGCGCGTCGGGCAGGTCGTCGCGGTCATGCAGGGCAAGCGCGACGCGGCGGAGACTTTCGACGCCCGCTTCCTGAACGAAGTCCCGGCCGAGCGCCTGCGCGCCCTCACCTCGCAGATTGCGGCGCAGGGCGGTGAGATCGAGGGCTATACGGATTTCAAACGCGAGCAGCAGCGCTCGGCCACGTTCACGCTGAAACTGGCCAATGCGACCGCGCCTGCCCGGATCGAACTGGGTTCGGGCGAAAAGCCCCTCGTGGCGGGCTTCCGCATCTTCGCGGTGACGCCCATCGGCGACAGCCTCGACGCGGTGGAGGCGGACTTCGCGGCCCTGACGGGAAAGGCCGGGTTCGCGGTCTACCGCCTCGGCGACAGCGTGCCGGTGCTGGTGAAAGGCCGCGAGGTAGCGACGCCGTTCGCGGTCGGCTCCTCGTTCAAGCTCTATGTCCTCGCGGCACTGGCGCGGCAGGTTAAGGAAGGCAAGCGGCAATGGAGCGACGTCGTGCCGGTATCGGGCAAATCCTTTCCGAGCGGCACCGTGCATTCGCTACCTGAAGGGGTGCCGGTGACGGTGCACACGCTCGCCAGCCTGATGATCTCGATCAGCGACAATACCGCGACCGACATGCTGGTGCGCCTCGTCGGGCAGGATGCGCTGGCCCGCGAGGTGCGCCTTGCCGGGCATGCAAAGCCCGAGGCGATGGCGCCGATGATGACGACCGCGCAACTGTTCGCCCTCAAGCGCGGCGGAGACACGGTCACCGAGCGTTATGCGCGCGCCTCCCCCAGGGAACGGCAGCGCCAGCTCGATGCACTCGATATGTCGCGCATCGCCGGGGCCGATCCCGGTGAAGTCTTCGGCCATGGCCCGGTAGCGATCGACCGCATCGAATGGTTCGCCTCCCCCGCCGATCTCGCGGGCGTGATGGACGATCTGCGCCGCCTCGACAGCCGCGAGGCGTTCGACATCCTCGCCATCAACCCGGCGATGGACGACGCCACCGCCCGTGCGCGAGCCTATGTGGGTTACAAGGGCGGCTCGGAGGACGGCGTGATCAGCATGACCTGGCTGCTGCAGGGCAAGTCGGGAGCGTGGTCGGCGGTGACCGGAAGCTGGAACGATCCGAAGGCGCCGGTCGACAACAAGCGCTTCGAGGTCCTCATGCTGCGACTGGCGAAGCTGGCCGGCTGACCCGCCGCCATAGCACGGCGAACAGCAGGCCCAACGCCAGCGGCATGACCGCCAGCCCAAGGTTCATCGCCAGCGGCCGCGCGAAAGCGGGCGCGGCGAAGGCGAGGAGGATCGCCAACTTCTCCCAGTCGGCGAAACCATGTCGCAGCCCCTGCCCCGCAAGCCAGAGCAGCGGGAATGCCAGAAGCACCATGTCGTAGTCGAGCACGAAGGGCGTCACCAGCGGCGCTCCGGCAAGGGCGAGTGCCGCCAGCCCCTCGGACCAGCCCCTGCGCCATGCTGCGCGTGCCAGAAGGGCCGCAATCACCAGCGCCGCCACCGCCTGCACTGCATAGGCGACCGAGGTGGAGGCACCCACCAGCTTGAGCGCGGCGAAGGGGCTCATCATCTTGGCGTAGCCGACCGCGCCTGCCGCCATGGCCTCCTCGGCGCGGGCACTGGCGGCGAGCCAGCCTGACCAGACCTCGGCGCCGAACAGCAACGCCGAGGCTCCGGCCAGCAGCCCGGCAGTCATTATTGAGGCGAGGATCGTGCGCCATTGTCCGGTCAGCAGAAGGACGATCGGCAGCAGCAGCCCGAACTGCGGCTTGATGGTCGCAAGTCCCAGCAGCACACCCGCCAACATCGGCCGCGTCGGTACGAGCCACAGCCCAGCCCCTAGCAGTCCCGCCACGAGGAATGCCGTCTGGCCATGCGTCACGACGATCGGCACCGCCGGGAACGCGAGGACCAGAAGCCAAAGCGGTGCGGCCAGTTCGGCATTCCACCACCACGCCCGCACGCTCGCGACATAGCCTGCTCCCGTCGCCACCAGCCACGCGGCGAGCGCCGGGAAGTAGCCCAGAGCGCCGAGCGGCCAGCAGAACGGCAGGAACGAGGGCGGGTAGAAGAACGCCGTATAACCGCGCTCAGACGCGAAGTAGGCCCTTTGCGCGGCGATATGCGCGGCGCCGTCGTAGACGTCCGCGCCTGCCCGAAGCATGTGCCCGACCGTCCAGAAGCTGATGAAATCGCTCCCCAGCAGGAAGCCGTTGCGATCCACGCCGCCATGGGAACTCGCCACGAGCCAGACCAGCATCGCCACATTGAGCAGCGCGAGAATCCGCAGGTAAGCGCCGCAACGCGCCGCGCCCAGCCAGTCCATCTTTCGCAGGAAATCGAGCCCCATGCGCCCTGCTCTGCAACGCCCGGACGGGGAAGTCCATCGCCTGCCCGTCGTATCCGGATCGATATTGCCTTGCTGCGACGCACCACATAAGGCTTAATCAAACGGTTAAAGCGAGCAGGATGAGCCGATGCAGCGTTTCGAAGGCACCAGCAACTATGTCGCCACCGAGGACCTGAAGGTCGCGGTCAACGCCGCCGTGCTGCTGCGCCGCCCGCTGCTGGTGAAGGGCGAGCCCGGCACCGGCAAGACGGTGCTGGCCGAGCAGATCGCCGAGGCTCTGGACGCGCCGCTCATCACCTGGAACGTCAAGTCCACCACCAAGGCGCATCAGGGGCTCTACGAATACGACGCGGTCGCCCGCCTGCGCGACGGCCAACTCGGCGACGAGCGCGTCCACGACATCGGCAACTACATCCGCAAGGGCAAGCTGTGGGAGGCGTTCACCTCGCCGCGCCTGCCGGTCCTGCTGATCGACGAGATCGACAAGGCCGACATCGAGTTTCCCAACGACCTCCTCGCCGAACTCGATCGCATGGCCTTCGACGTCTACGAGACGGGAGAGCACGTCGCCGCCGTCGAACGCCCGATCGTGGTGATCACCTCGAACAACGAGAAGGACCTGCCCGACGCCTTCCTGCGCCGCTGCTTCTTCCACTACATCCGCTTTCCCGACCGCGAGACCATGCGCGACATCGTCTCGGTGCACTACCCCGATCTCAAGGCCGACGTGCTGCGCGCCGCGCTCGACACCTTCTTCGCCCTGCGCGAGGCGCCCGGCCTGAAG
>JASGGD010000095.1:0-17416 GCA_047605225.1 Novosphingobium sp. | reverse complement strand
GCGTCAACGCGCAGATGCAGTTCGACATGTACCACCACTACACGGTGGACGAGCACACCATCCGCGCCATCGGCCTCGTCTCGCGCATCGAGAAGGGGGAGTTGAAGGACGACCACCCGCTGGCGCACGAGGTGATCCACAAGGTCCGCTCGCGCCGCGCGCTCTACGTCTCGGTGCTGCTCCACGATATCGCCAAGGGGCGCAAGGGCGACCACTCGGTGCTGGGCGCAGAGATCGCGCTCAAGCTATGCCCCCGCTTCGGGCTGGACGAGGAGGAGACCGAACTGGTCTCCTGGCTGGTGCGCCACCACCTGCTGCTCTCGGCCACGGCGATGAAGCGCGACTTGTCCGACGGCAAGACCATCGCCGACTTCGTCGAGGTCGTGCAGTCGGTCGATCGCCTGCGCCAGCTGACGGTGCTCACCATCGTCGACATCCGCGCGGTCGGCCCCGGCACCTGGAATTCGTGGAAGCGCCAGCTGATCGCCACGCTCTACGGCGCGGCCGAGGAACGCCTGCGCCTCGGCCATGCCGAATTCGGCCGCCCCAAGCGGGTCGAGGCCAAGAAGGCCGCGGTCGAGGCGATGGGCGGGGCCTATGCCGCGCTGGTCGAGAAAGTCGGTGCGATCCTCGGCGACGCCTACTGGATCGCCGAGCCCGAGGACGTCATCGCCCGCAATCTCATCCAGCTCGACGCCTCGGACGACGATCCGCTGTCGATCTCGACCGAGTACTACCCCGCGCGCGGCGCCACGCTGGTGACCGTGATCGCGTCGGACCACCCCGGCCTGTTCTACCGCATCGCCGGGGGCATCCACCTTGCGGGCGGCAACATCATCGACGCGCGCATCCACACCACCCGCACCGGCCGCGCGGTCGACAACTTCCTCGTGCAAGACCCGCTCGGCCGTCCGTTCATGGAATATGCCCAGCTGCGCCGCCTCGAACTCACCATCGAGAACGCACTCGCCAACCGCATCAAGATCCTGCCGCAACTGGTCGCCAAGCCCGACGCCCGCCCCCGCGCCGACGCCTTCGAGGTGCGCCCGCGCGTCGTATTCGACAACAAGGCGTCCAACCGCTTCACCGTGGTCGAGATCAACGCGCGCGATCGCCCCGCGCTGCTCAACCGGCTGGCGCACGGGTTGTTCGAATCGAAGCTGATGGTCCACTCCGCCCACATCGCGACATATGGCGAGCGGGCGGCGGATACGTTCTACGTGACCGACCTGCTGGGCGAGAAGATCACCGCGACACCGCGCATCAAGGCCATCGAACGCCGCCTGCTGGAAGCCGCCAGCGAGCCGAGCCTTGAGGACGTGGAGGCTTGAGAAGAAGAGGAGCCCACCCCTGCCCCCTCCCGCAAGCGGGAGGGGAATGAGAGGCCCATCCTTTCCCCTCCCGCTTGCGGGAGGGGAGCGAGACTTGGGCCGCAGGCGCTAGTCGCAGCGGGGTGGGCACCCACGCGCAACCTCTCGCAAATGCACATTGAAAGGAACCGCAGACTGCCCCACATGTTGCACCGCAACAGGTTCCTCTCAAACAGGATGGCGCCGTGAACGCACCTGATCCCGATCCCCAATCCGTACTCGTGCTGCAGGGCGGCGGAGCCCTTGGCGCCTATCAGGCCGGTGTCTACGAAGCGCTGGCGGAACGCGAAATCACCCCCGACTGGGTCGCGGGCATCTCGATCGGCGCGATCAACGCCGCGCTGATCGCCGGCAACGCCCCCGAAGACCGCATCCCGGCGTTGAAAAAGTTCTGGCACGGCATCTCGCGCGAACTGCAATACCGCCTTGACGAGCCGATCGGCTTCGCCCGCCGCGCCTTCAACGAAGCTTCCGCGCAATATGCCGCGACGATGGGCCTTCCCGGCTTTTTCACCCCGCGCTGGCCGATGCCCTTGCCCGAGTGGCCCAACCACCTCTCGCGCCTGAGCTACTACGACACCACGCCGTTGCGCCACACGCTGCTCGACCTCGTCGATTTCGACCGCCTCAACCGCGCCGAAACCCGCTTCAGCGTCGGCGCCGTCAACATGCTCAAGGGCAACTTCGCCTATTTCGACAACACCGAGCGCACCATCGGCCCCGAGCACATCATGGCCAGCGGCGCCCTGCCCCCCGGCTTCCCGCCGGTGGAGATCGATGGCGAATGGTACTGGGATGGCGGCCTCGTCTCCAACACGCCGCTGCAATACGTGCTCGACAACCGATCGATGCAGGAAATGAACGTCTATCAGGTGGACCTGTTCTCCTCGCGCGGGATCGTGCCGACATCGATGGCCGACATCGCCCAGCGCGAAAAGGACATCCGCTTTTCCAGCCGCACCCGGCTGAATACGGACACCTCCAAGGCCCTCCAGAAGCTGCGCGCCGCTGCCAAGCGCCTCGCCCGCAGGCTGCCCGAGGAATTCCAGGACGATCCCGACCTCGCCCGCCTGCTCGACTGCCGCCCGGCGGGCGCGGTGGCGGTGATGCACCTCATCAACCGCGCGCACGGCTACGAGACGAACTCGAAAGACTATGAATTCTCGCGCCTGACCATCGACGAGCACTGGCACTGCGGCCTTGTCGACGCCGAGCATTCGCTGCGCCATCCGGACTGGGTAAACCGCGACATCGATCCCGATGAAATCGTGACTTTCGACCTTGCCGGAGACCGCGCCGGAGACCGCCTGAAACATCCCCTCGCCTCGAATTCTTCAAATGGAGCAGCAGCATGAAGCTCAAGGACAAGGTCTGCATCGTCACCGGCGCGGCCAGCGGCATCGGCAAGGCCATCGCCGATCTCTACGCCAGCGAAGGCGGCAAGGTGGTGATCGCCGACCTCAACCTCGACGCCGCGCAGAAGGCCGCCGACGACATCGTCGCCAACGGCGGTCAGGCCATGGCCGTGGCGATGGACGTCACCAGCGAGGAACAGGTGAACGACGGCGTCGCCAAGGTGGTCGCGGCCTGGGGCACGGTGGACGTGCTCGTTTCCAACGCGGGCATCCAGATCGTCAATCCGGTGGAGAACTACGCGTATTCCGACTGGAAGAAGATGCTGGCGATTCACCTCGACGGTGCGTTCCTCACCTCGAAGGCGGTGCTGCCGCATATGTACGCGCAGGGGTCGGGCTCGGTGATCTTCATGGGCTCGGTCCACTCCAAGGAGGCCAGCCCGCTCAAGAGCGCCTATGTCACCGCCAAGCACGGACTGCTGGGCCTCAGCCGTGTGATCGCCAAGGAAGGTGGCAAGAAGGGCGTGCGCACCAACGTGATCTGCCCCGGCTTCGTGCGCACCCCGCTGGTCGACAAGCAGATCCCCGAGCAGGCGAAGGAACTGGGCATTTCCGAGGACGAAGTCGTTGCCCGCGTGATGCTGGGCGGCACCGTGGACAGCGAGTTCACCACCGTCGCGGATATTGCCGAAGTGGCGCTGTTCTTCGCAAGCTTCCCGACCAACGCGCTGACCGGCCAGTCGCTGGTGGCAAGCCACGGCTGGTTCATGGAGTGAAACAATTCCTCCCCGAGCTCGCTCGGGGAGGGGGACCGCTCGCGTAGCGAGTGGTGGAGGGGGAGCGTTCGAACAATTCCCCCTCCGTCAGCCCTGACGGGCTGCCACCTCCCCGAGACAAGCTCGGGGAGGAATTTCAGCTTACCCGAGCAGCGCTTCGGCGATCTGCACCGCGTTGAGCGCCGCACCCTTGCGCAAGTTGTCATTCGACAGGAACAGCGCGAGGCCATTCTCCACGCCCGGATCCTTGCGCACGCGGCCGACGAAGACCGGATCCTTGCCGGTGGCTTCCAGCGGGTTGGGCACTTCAGTCACCACCACGCCGGGCGCCGCACCCAGCAGTTCGAGGGCACGCTCGACACTGACCGGACGCTCGAACTCGGCGTTGATCGACAGCGAGTGGCCTGTGAACACCGGCACGCGCACGCAAGTACCCGAAACCGGCAGGCCGGGGATTTCAAGGATCTTGCGGCTTTCGTCGCGCAGCTTGATCTCTTCCTCGGTGTAGCCGTCCTCGGCATATACGTAGTTCAGCGGCACGACGTTGTGCGCCATCGGCACCGCCCACTTCTTCGCTTCGGGCAGCAGCGGCGCGGTATCGCCGGCGGCGAGTTCGCGGGTGCGATCGCCGACGTGCTCGATCTGGCTGGCCAGCACCTCGATACCCTCGAGGCCGCCACCCGACACCGCCTGGTAGGTCGAAACGATCAGGCGCTTCAGGCCCGCCTCGTCATGCAGCGGACGCAGCACCGGCATCGCCGCCATGGTGGTGCAGTTCGGGTTGGCGACGATGCCCTTGGGCAGGTTCGCCAGCGCATGCGGGTTCACCTCGGCGACGACCAGCGGCACCTCCGGGTCGGAACGGAAGGCAGAGGAATTGTCGATCACGATCGCCCCTGCGGCGGCCGCCTTGGGCGCGAGTTCCTTCGCGGTCGAACCACCGGCCGAAAACAGCACCACGTCGAGTCCGGCGAAGTCGGCGGCCGCCGCATCCTCGACGACCACGCCGTCGATTTCCTTGCCCGCCGAACGGGCCGAGGCGAACAGGCGAAGCTGGGCGACGGGGAAATTGCGCTCGGCAAGGATCTCGCGGATCATCGAACCGACGAGCCCGGTCGCGCCGACGACGCCGACGTTGAGCTTCTGACCGGGGGTGAACTTTGCAACCATGACCTATGCGTCTCCTACTTGGTAGTGGAGCAGCGCGAGGGTCTTCGTGTCTTCGTTTGGAGAGCCCCGCGTGCCGTTAAGTGCGGGGTGAGTGCCGTTGAGTGCCGTTCAGTACCAGCACGCCGACGCCCACCGCGCGGACGCGGTCGGTTTCGGGGTGGTAATAATGATCGGCTTCACGAACATGCCAGCGCCACTAGCGGCAAGCGTGGGCGCTGTAAATGGAATTTATGTTGCGCGAGAAGAACCCACCTCCAGCCCCTCCCGTAGGAGGGAGGGGAGCGAGACTTGGCAGCTTACTGCCTAGCTGCAGCGGGGTGGCCTCACCCCAAAGCCCGCAGCCGCTCCAGGGCCGCATCCCGCCCGATCAGCGGCAGCAACGCGCCCATGTCCGGCCCGTGCTCCATGCCCGTAAGCGACTGACGCAAAGGCAGAAATAGCGCCTTGCCCTTGCGCCCCGTGGCATCCTTGAGCGCCCCCGTCAGCGTCTTCCAGATACCCTCTTCCCACTCCAGCCCGGCCAGCGTATCGGCAGCCAGCGCGCAATAGGCACGGTCCTCATCGGAAAACTCTGCCGCCGCCACGGGCCCGGTCACCACCGCCCACCAATCGGCTGCCTCGGCGACTTTGGCAAGGTTCGGGCGAATCGCCTCCCACGCCGCCGCATCCATGCCCTCGGGCAGCCGCGCGGCCACGGCATCGAAGCTCAACGCATGGACGATCGCCGCGTTCACACGCTCCAGTTCCGCCTCGTCGAACCGCGCCGGTGCGCGGCCGAAGTGTGAAAGATCAAAGGCTTGCGCCAGTTCATCCAGCCCCAGCGCCGAATCGACCGGATCGCTCGTCCCCAGTCGCCCGAGCAGCGCCACCAGCGCCTGCGGCTCGATCCCCGCCTCGCGGAAATGCGCCGCGCCCAGCGAACCGAGGCGCTTCGACAGCTTGCCTTCGGTGCCGACCAGCAGCGCCTCGTGCGCAAACGCGGGCACCGGAGCCCCGAGCGCGGTAAACATCTGGACCTGCGCCGCCGTGTTTGAGACATGGTCCTCACCACGCAGGATGCTGGTCACGCCCATCGCGATATCGTCGATCACCGAGGGCAGCATATAGAGCCACGAACCATCGGCGCGGCGCACCACGGGGTCGCTCATCTGCGCAGCGTCGAATTTCTGTGCCCCGCGCACGCCGTCGTCCCAGCCGATCGGCTCGGCATGGTCGAGCAGGAAGCGCCAGTGCGGCAGGTCCCCAGCGGCGATCTTCGCGGCCTTTTCCTCGGCCGAGAGCTTCAGCGCCGCGCGGTCGTAGATCGGCGGAAGTCCGCGCCCCAGCAGCACCTTGCGGCGCAGATCGAGTTCCTGCGGCGTCTCCCAGCACGGGTAGACCCGGCCCGCAGCCTCCAGCTTGGCGAAGGCCTCTTCGTAAACGGCAAAGCGCGCGGACTGGCGCTCCTCCCCCTCGGGATGGAGGCCCAGCCATGCCAGATCGGCGCGGATCGCCTCGACGTATTCCTCCTTCGAGCGCGCCGCGTCGGTATCGTCGATGCGCAGCAGGAACCTCCCGCCCGCCTGTTTGGCCAGCAGGAAGTTGTGCAGCGCCGTGCGGATATTGCCGACGTGAAGGTGCCCGGTGGGCGAGGGAGCGAAGCGGGTGACGGTCATGGCGCCCGCGATTACGGGGCGGCAGGCGTCAGGTCAATTTCGGCCATCAAGTGCGGGGGGTGAATGCCCACTTCGCCGCCAGCGCCGCGAAGCCTGCCAGCAACCCCCAGAATGCCGAACCAACGCCCAGCAGCGACACTCCGGATGCGGTCGCCGCGAAAGTCAGGATCGCAGCGTCGCGCTCGGTCTTGTCCACCAGCATTTGCTCGACCGCGCCGGAGAGCGGGGCGATCAGCGCGATGCCCGTCAGTGCTGCGATCGCGGAGGCCGGCATCGCGAGGAAAAACAGCACCAGCGGCGTCGAGAACAGCGCCAGCAGCAGATAAAAACCCGCGTAGATGACGCCGACGATCCACCGTCCGGCAGCATCGGGATGCGCGTCGGAGCCCGTGCAGATCGCGGCAGTGATCGCGGCAAGGTTCACACCGTGCGCGCCGAAGGGGGCCACCACCAGCGTCGCAAGGCCGGTCCCCAGCAACAAAGGGCGCGGCTTTGGTTCATACCCTGCGGACCGCAGCACGACGAGACCGGGAAGGTTTTGCGACACCAGCGTCACAAGGAACAAGGGCACGCCGATGGAAGTCACCGCGCGCCAGTCGAATTGCGGGACTACGGGCTGCAGGCTGCCCAGCAGGGGGCCGCCGTGATGCCCCGCGAGATCGCCGCGCAGCAGCAGCACCGCGATGCCAGCACCCAGCACGAGCAGCAGCGCATAAAGCGGCAGGCGCTGCCGCGCGATGACGAAGACGACCAGCAGCACGCAGACCAGCAGCACGTCGCTTTCGAGCGTGCGGAACAGTTGCAGGCAGAACGGCAGCAGTACCCCCGCCAGCATGGCTGAGGCCACGGATGCAGGGATTCGCCGCGCCGCCCGCTCCAGCACAGGCACCACGGCGAGGATGCACATCATTGCGGCGGCGGCCACAAAGGCACCGATCGCGACCGGCCAGCTGACGGCGCCGGCGCTGGCGACGAGCAGGGCCGCGCCCGGCGTCGACCATGCCAGCACCACCGGCACGCGCAATCTCAGCGACAGCAGCGCGCCGCATACCGCTATGCCAAGGCAGAGCGCCGTCACCGCCGAACCCACCTGCCCCGCATCCGCGCCGAGCCCCCGCATGGCCTGAACGATCAGCGCAACCGTCCCGCCAAACCCCACGAGAGCGGCGATAAATGCTGAGGTCCAGGCGGCGAGCGGCGGAAAGCCGGATAGCGAACGGGAAGACATGGCCGCCCTATGGCAGGTTTCCGGAGCGATGAAACCCACGGCGATGTGCAATTTTCGGCACACATGGTTTTCACGACGGGCAATAACCGACACAAACACACATTGCGAAGATGATCAATATACTGAATTTACATGATAATTATTGGTAATTGGACAATTTGACCCGCCTTCTCGTCGCGAAGATAGTCCCGCCCGCGCGGGACCGGCGACCGGTCGGTTTTCTCCCGGACACAATTCACGAATACGAGAAGCGGAAACACCCATGCATTCCTGCCTCCCCTTCGCTGTCGCAAGCGAGGCGTCGTCATGAAGAAGACGCTCAAGATCATCGGCATTGCCGTTCTGGTGCTGGCCATCGCCGGCCTCGCCTTCCTGTTCCGCCCGGTCAGCTGGGGCGGAAACCCCGAGGCCGAGAACGAGAAGCCCGTCGATGTCGTCCTGATCGGCGGCGGCATCATGAGCGTGACGCTCGCTACCTACCTGCAGGAGCTGGAGCCCACGTGGAACGTCCAGCTCTACGAGCGCATGGACAATGTCGCGGAGGAAAGCTCGAACGGCTGGAACAACGCCGGCACCGGCCACTCCGGCTATGCCGAGATGAACTACACCCCGGAAAAGAACGGCAGGATCGAGACCGAGAAGGCCGTCGACATCGTCGAGAGCTTCGAGATCTCGCGCCAGTTCTGGGCGCATGAAGTGGCGCAGGGCCGCCTGCCCGAGCCGTCCGCGTTCATCAACCCTACGCCGCACATGAGCTTCGTGTGGGGTGACGACAACATCGCCTACCTGAAGAAGCGCCGCGATGCGCTTGTGAAGAACCCAATGTTCTACGGCATGCAGTACACCACCGACCACGCGCAGATCGCCAAGTGGGCGCCGCTGGTAATGCAGGGCCGCGACCCAGCGCAAAAGGTCGCCGCGACCTACATGCCGCTGGGCACCGACGTGAACTTCGGCGTGATCACCCGCAGCCTGACGAAGTCGCTGCAGCGCAACCCCAACTTCCACCTCGGCCTCTCGACCGAAGTGCGCGGGCTGCACCAGAACGCCGACAAGACCTGGAACGTCACCGTCCACGACCTGAAGGCGAACAGGGACCGCACGATCAAGTCGCGCTTCGTGTTCATCGGTGCGGGCGGTGCCTCGCTCAAGCTGCTGCAGCTTTCGGGCATCCCCGAGGCCAAGGACTACGCAGGCTTCCCGGTCGGCGGCCAGTTCCTCGCCTTTGAGACCCCGGCCGTCGCCGACAAGCACCACGTCAAGGTCTATGGCCTGGCCGAGACCGGCGCCCCGCCGATGTCGGTGCCGCACCTCGACGCGCGCAAGCTCGACGGCAAGGCGGTGACCCTGTTCGGTCCCTTCGCACTGCAGAGCACCAAGTTCCTCAAGAACGGCTCCTGGACCGACCTGTTCAACTCGGTCTACGACACCAACGTGGTGCCGATGACCAAGGTGGGCATCGAGAACCTCGACCTCGTCAAGTACCTCGCCCAGCAGGCCTCGCTGACCGACGCCGACCGTCAGGCGCAGCTGGTGAAGTACTTCCCGCAAGCCAAGCGCAGTGACTGGAAGCTGATCACCGCCGGCCAGCGCGTCCAGATCATCAAGCGTGACCCCAAGAAGGGCGCGGTCCTGCAGTTCGGCACCGAGATCGTGTCGGACAAGGACGGCACCATCGCCGCCCTGCTCGGCGCCTCGCCGGGCGCCTCGACCTCGCCGGGCATCATGCTCAAGGTGCTGGACAAGGCGTTCCCGCAGCAGACCAAGGGCATCTGGGCGGACAAGATCCGCGCGATGGTTCCCTCGATCGGCAAGAAGATCAACGACAGCCCGGCGCTGACCAACGAGATCCGCCGCATGACCAGCCAGGCGCTCCACCTGCCTTATCTGGAAGTGCCCGTCGACTTGGTTCCCGCGGCCAAGGCTGTGGCGCCGAAGGCCAAGGCCGGACGCAATCTCAACGCCGAGGAGCAGGCGCTCTAAGCCTCTGATCCTGCGGAAATTCGGGCGGTCGGAGCAATCCGGCCGCCCTTTTCGTATCCGGCCGAGGCAGTCGGATGCAACATACACGCTACATTATTGCGATTGACTCGCATTTACAGTCAATCTAGGGCGCGCAAAAATCCAGCAACAATAGTGAGGGTCTTCATGCGCCTGCCCGTCCGGCATTCCCTGCTCGCCAGTACGCTGCTGATCGCGCCTGCTCTTTGCGGCACGGCTCATGCCGAGGAGGCGGCTGCCGCGCCCAATGCCGACACGATCATCGTCACCGCCGGGCTTGAGCAGTCGAGTTCGGCCACCGCGCTGGCGCTGCCGGTCAAGGAGACGCCGCAGTCGGTGACAATCATCGACCGCAAGCGCATCGAGGACTTCGCCATCACCAACGTTAACGACCTGCTGGAACAGGCGGTCGGCGTGAACGTCGAGCGGGTCGAGACCGATCGCACCTACTTCTCCTCGCGCGGGTTCGACGTCTCGAACTTCCAGGTCGACGGCATCGGCCTGCCGCTGGCCTGGGGCATCCAGTTCGGCGACCTCGACACCGCGCTGTTCGAGAACGTCGAGATCGTGCGCGGCGCCAATGCGATCATGACCGGGATCGGCAACCCGTCCGCCACCGTCAACTACGTGCGCAAGCGGCCGACCGACGAGTTGAAGTTCACCGGCTCAGCGCAAGTGGGCACCCGCGATTACTGGCGCGTCGAGGGCGATGCCAACGTGCCGCTCACCGACACGCTGGCAGTTCGCGCGATCTACGCGCACGAGAACCGCGACGGTTACCTTTCGTACAACCACGTCAACCGCGACGTCTACGGCGCGATCCTGCGCTGGCAGGCGACGCCCTCGCTACGCGCGACGGTGGGTTACACCCGGCAGGAGAATGACGCCGACGGCGTGCTGTGGGGTGCGATCCCGCTGGTCTACACCGACGGCACCCGCATCGACCTCAAGCGCTCGGCGACGACCTCGGCGGACTGGACTTACTGGAATACCAAGGATCAGAGCCTGTTCGGCGAACTGGTCTACGACTTCGGCGGCGGCTGGTCGGCCACCGGTATCGCCACCTACCGCCGGTTCCAGGAACACTCCAAGCTGCTCTATGCCTACGGCTACCCCGATCGCGAGACCGGCGAAGGCGTCTATGGCATGGCCGGGATCTACCCTTCGGACTACAAGCAGTACCTCGGCGACGTCTACGTTTCCGGCCCGTTCCAGCTTTTCGGGCGCGAGCACAAGCTGGCCTTCGGCGTCTCCGTCTCGAAGTCCGACGCCAAGGAGTACGAGAACTTCTCCGAGGACACGATCGTATACCCCTCCCCTTCCGAATGGGGCGAGACCGGGATTCCCGAACCCAGCTATCCCGGCAGCTACCTTGCCGCCGACTACAGCGACCGCCTGACCCGCGTCTATGGCGCCGCCCACCTCAGCCTGACCGACCGGCTCAAGGCCGTGGTCGGTGCCAGCGCGATGTGGATCAAGTCGACCGGCTTCTCCTACGGCGCGGATCAGGCGCGCAAGGACAGCAAGGTCAGCCCTTATGTCGGCGCGGTCTATGACCTGACCCCGAACGTCTCGTTCTACGCCAGCTACACCGACATCTATAACCCGCAGGTCGAAGTCGGCATCGATGGCGCGCGCCTCGATCCCGCGAAGGGGACCAGTCTGGAAGGCGGCATCAAGAGCACATGGTTCGGCGGCAAGCTCTACGCGACCGCCGCCGTGTTCAAGGCCAAGCAGAAGGGCCTCGCCGAATATGCGGGCTACTTCGACGAGGACGGCTGCCCGGTCGGTGTCGATGGCGCAGCCTGCAACGGCAAGGCGGGCGGCAGCTACTACGACCCGCAGGACACCACCTCCACCGGGTTCGAGGTCGAGCTTTCGGGACAGGTCACCGACAACTGGACGCTGTCAGGCGGCTTCACCTACCTCGACATCGAGAACGCCGACGGCGACGATACCCGTACCTGGATCCCGACCCAGTCGCTCAAGCTGGCGAGCACGTATTCGGTGCCCGAACTCAACGATCTGAAAATCGGTGCGCAGCTTCGCGTGCAGAACGCGACGACCGCGGTAGTCAGCGACCTGTCCTCCTATGGCGGCGTCGAGGGCGACGTGACGCTGAAGCAGAAGGGCTACGCGATCCTCGACCTCATGGCCGGGGTACGCGTGGTCGAGCACGTGCGCGCCAGCGTCAACCTGCGCAACGTGACGAACGTGAAGTACCTCAACAGCCTCAAGTGGGGTCAGGCGTTCTATGGCGCCCCGCGCAGCGCAGTGGTGACGCTCAGCGTCGATTACTGACGGAAGTGAGACCCACCCCCAGCCCCTCCCGCTTGCGGGAGGGGAGCGAGACTTAGTGATTTATCACTTAGTCGCAGCGGGGTGGGCGGTCACCCCTCACCCGCTCCGAAAGGCATGAGTGATCGGATAGCGCCGGTCACGCCCGAAGTTGCGCGCGGTCAGCTTGACGCCGGGCGGCGACTGGCGCCGCTTGTACTCGGCCCGGTGGAGCAGCAGTTCCACATGGCGTACGACGCCGTGCTCGAAGCCCTCGTTGACCAGTTGCGCCACGCTCTTGTCGTGTTCCACCAGACCGACGAGGATCGGATCGAGCACGTCGTAGGGCGGCAGGCTGTCGCAATCGCGCTGGCCATCGTACAATTCGGCAGTGGGATCGCGGGTCAGCGTTCCTTGCGGGATCACCGCACCGCGCGGGCCGAGGCCGATACGCGGCACATGTCCGTTACGCCAGCGAGCCAGCGCATAGACAGTGCTCTTGTAGCCGTCCTTGAGCGGCGCGTAGCCGCCCGCCATGGTCCCATAGATCGCCGCATAGCCGACGCTAAGTTCGCTCTTGTTGGCGGTAGACAGCAACATCGGGCCGAACTTGTTCGACAGCGCCATCAGGCCCGCCCCGCGCACCCGCGACTGCAGGTTCTGCTCCGCCAGATCGCGCTGCGTGCCTTCGAACGCCTCGCCCAGCATGGCGTCGAATCCATCGATGGCCACGCCGATCGGCATCTCGGTATAGCGAATCCCCAGCGCCCTGGCGCAGGCCGCCGCATCATCGAGGCTCTGCGCGCTGGTGAAGCGCGAGGGCATCATCACCCCCCAGACCCGATCGGCTCCCAGCGCATCGACGGCGATGGCCACGCAAGTCGCCGAATCGACTCCGCCCGACAGGCCCAGAACGACGCCGGGAAAGCCGTTGCGCTTCACGTAGTCGCGTAACGAGAGCACCATCGCGCTGTAGATGTCCTCAGGATGCTGCGCGAGCGCTTCCACGGTGCCGCGATCGCAGCGCCAGCCCTTGGCGGTCTTGGTCCAGCGGGTCTCCATGACCTGCTCTTCCCAGTCGCGCAATTGCACCGCCAGTGCGCCGTCGCCGTTGACCGCGAAGCTCGCCCCGTCGAACACCACCTCGTCCTGCCCGCCGACGCGGTTGAGGTAGGCCAGCGGCAGTCCGGTATCGACCGCACGGCGCTTGGCCACACCCTCGATGCGCAGGGCCTCCTTGTTGATCTCGTAAGGGCTGCCGTTGATCGAGATGAGGATTTCCGCGCCGAAATCGGCGAGGTGGCGGCAGACCTCGTAGCGCCAGATGTCTTCGCCGACCGGCACGCCGATCATCGTGCCGCGCAGGATGATCGGTTCGGGCAGCGGGCCGGGCTGGAACAGGCGCATCTCGTCGAAAGTGCCGTAGTTGGGAAGTTCATGCTTGAGGCGCACCGCCGCGACCTTGCCCTGATCGAGCAAAGCCACTCCGTTGTGCAGCGCACCGTCGAGCACGAAGGCCGATCCGACCAGCATCGCCGGCCCGTCACCGGCGGTCGATTCGGCAAGCTGCTGAAGCTGGGCGGCCGCTCGCTCGATCAGCGCGGGCTTGAGGATCAGGTCCTCGGGCGGGTAGCCGATCAGGTGAAGTTCGGGGAAGACGACGAGGTCACTGCCCTTCGCTGCCTCACGCGCCGCCAGAATACCGGCGGCATTGCCGGGAATATCCCCGACCGACTGGTTGAGCTGCGCGAGCGTGATCTTCAGCGTATCGGGCATGGCCCGGTTGATGCCCCGCCCCCGAAGGCAGTGCAAACAAAAACCCGCCCGTCATCGACGGGCGGGTCTTGCCGCTCCACACCACGCGTAAACGCGTAATGCAGAAACAAAAAACCCTCCCATCGGGGAGGGCTTCTGTCCGTCGTGAAACGGACTTTCCACAAGCCGGTTGGACCCGGAAGCGGAAAGCGGCGGGGGCCAGTGCACCGAAAAGGTAGCGCCGAACCCCCGAGCCGATTACATCGCCTCGGACGCAGCCTCGGTCGGAACGTCGGTGGCGTCACCGGTCATCAGCTCCTCGGGAGCGGTCTCGACCGAATCCGTGGTAGCTTCGGCGGCGGGCTCACCACCGCAAGCAGCGAGCGACAGTGCGGCAACCGACGCGAACGCGGCGAAAGCAATCTTCTTCATGCGAATCCCCTTGCATTGTTTGGCGCATAGGCCAACGCTTGCAGGCAAGCCTGCAGTGGCATTCTTTAGACGAGACAATGGTGCAACGCAAATAGGAATACGACAGGCGGAAATCCGCAGAATTCCTAGGGCTTGCACACATATAAAGATATCTTTATATGATCCGGCATGCGGATCGACCCTCTTCTGCGCGCTCTTTCGGAGCCAACGCGCCTGCGCATGCTGCGCCTGCTCGCGCATATGGAACTTGCCGTGGGGGAGCTTGCGCAGGTCCTCGGCCAGAGCCAGCCGCGCGTCTCGCGCCATATAAAGATTCTGTGCGACGCCGGATTGGCCGAGCGGCGCAAGGAAGGCAGCTGGGTCTTCCTGAGAATCGCCGTGTCTGAACAAGGCGAATCGTCGCTCGGCACGGCGGCGGCGAATCTGCTCAACATTGCCGAGCGGGACGACAGCCAGTTCGCCGCCCGCTGCGCCGAAGATCGCCGCCACCTCGCCGCGATCCGCGCCGGACGCGAAGCGAGCGCCGAAGCCTACTTCGCCCGCCACGCCGCCGAGTGGGACACGCTGCGCCGCCTCCACGGCGCCGACGAGCCGGTCGAGGCCGCGCTGCTGTCCGCACTCGGTGAGGAAACTATCGGCGGGCTGCTCGACGTCGGCACCGGCACCGGGCGCATGGCGCAACTGTTATTCGCGCGCGCGGGGCGCGTGACCGCGCTCGACAAGAGCCCGGAAATGCTGCGCATCGCCCGCGCCCGGCTGCAGGACTTGCCCGCCGACAAGGTCGATCTGGTCCAGGGCGATTTCACCGCCCTGCCCTTCGCGCCCGAAGCCTTCGACACCGTGCTGTTCCATCAGGTGCTGCACTTCGCGCAGGACCCTTCGGTGGTACTGGGCGAGGCCGCGCGCGTGCTGCGCCCGGGTGGGCGCATCGCCGTGGTCGATCTTGCCGCGCACGAGCGCGAGGAGCTTCGCGAGCGTCACGCCCACGCGCGCCTCGGCTTTTCGGACGAGCAGATGCTCGCCCACCTCGCCTCCGCCGGGCTGACCCCGGCCGAGCCCGTCGCTCTGCCGGGCAACCCGCTCACCGTTAAAATCTGGACTGCGCGCCGCGATGGTGTAACCGCGCCCGCTGAAAATCGAGAGACCGTTTGATGACCGCTTCCCAACGCGCCGCAGAATCGCCCCTTTTCGGGGGACTGCCGGGCGATATTTCCGTCTCCTTCGAATTCTTCCCGCCCAAGTCGGAGAAGATGGAGGAGCAGCTGTGGGACGCGATCACCCAGCTTGCCCCGCTCGACCCGGCTTTCGTTTCGGTGACCTACGGCGCGGGCGGCTCCACCCGTGAGCGCACCCACGCCACCGTCTCGCGCATCGTGAAGGAGACCTCGCTGGTCCCCGCCGCGCACCTGACCTGCGTCGCCGCCAGCAAGGGCGAGATCGACGAGGTAGTCGATCAGTACTGGGAAGCCGGTGTGCGCCACATCGTCGCCCTGCGCGGCGATCCGCCGCCGTCGGACGGTGGCCGCTTCGTGCCGCACCCCGAAGGCTACGCCAGCGCTGCGGAACTGGTCGCGGGGCTGAAGAAACGCCACGACTTCGAAATCTCGGTCGCCGCCTACCCCGAAGTCCACCCCGAGGCCGTCAGCGCCGAGGTCGACCTCGACAACCTCAAGCGCAAGATCGATGCCGGGGCCACCCGCGCGATCACGCAGTTCTTCTTCTCGACCGACGCCTATTTCCGCTTCATGGACAAGGCGCTGGCGGCGGGCATCACCGCGCCGATCCTGCCGGGCATCATGCCCGTCACCAGCTTCGCGGCGATCCGGCGCATGTCGGGCAACACCGAGATCCCCGGCTGGCTGGAGACGATGTTCGACGGCCTCGACGACCGCCCCGGCCCACGCGCGCTGGTCGCTGCCGTCGCGGCGGCGGACCTGTGCAAGCGTCTCTACGAAGGCGGCGTGCGCGATTTCCACTTCTACACCCTCAACCGCGCCGAGCAGGCTTACGCGATCTGCCAGCTTCTCGGCCTGCGCCCCAAGGAGCTGGTTGCAGCATGAGCGTCCGTGAAACCTTCCTCGCCGAAGCGGCCAAGCGCATCCTCATCACCGACGGCGCCTTCGGCACCGAGATCCAGAACTGGAAGCTCTCGGAAGCCGACTATGCGGGCATGCTGGGCCTGTCGCACGACCAGAAGGGCAACAACGACATCCTCGCGCTGACCAAGCCCGAGGTGCCCGAGGCGATCCACCGCGCCTACTTCGAAGCGGGCGCGGACATTGCCGAGACCAACACCTTCTCGGCCAACCGCATCAGCCAGGCCGACTACGGCGCCGAGCATCTGGTGCGCGAGATCAATGTCGAATCGGCCAAGCTGGCGCGCAAGCTGGCCGACGAATATCAGGCGAAGGATGGCCGCCCGCGCTTCGTCGCAGGCGCGATCGGGCCGACGAACAAGACGCTCTCGCTCAGCCCCGACGTCAACGATCCGGGCTACCGCGAGATCGACTGGGATACGCTGGTCGATGTCTACAAGGAACAGGCCGCCGCCCTCGTCGAAGGCGGCGCGGACTTCATCCTGATCGAGACGGTGTTCGACACCCTCAACGCAAAGGCGGGCGTCATGGCCGTGCGCCAGCTGGAAGCGGACCTCGGCCGCGAAGTGCCGATCATGCTGTCGATGACGCTGACCGACCTGTCGGGCCGCAACCTCTCGGGCCACACGGTCGAGGCGTTCTGGCACGCGGTGCGTCATGCCAAGCCCGTCACCATCGGCCTCAACTGCTCGTTCGGCGCCACGCAGCTGCGCCCGCACGTGAAGACGCTGTCGGAAATCGCCGACACGCTCATCATGATCTACCCCAACGCCGGGCTTCCCAACGAACTGGGCGCTTACGACGAGATGCCGGACACCACGGCGGGTTTCGTCGGCGAATGGGCGATTGCGGGTCAGGTCAACGTGCTGGGCGGTTGCTGCGGCTCTACCCCTGCGCATATCAAGGCCATCGCCGACAAGGTGACCGGCATGGCCCCGCGCCATCTGCCCGATCTGGAGCCGGTGACGCGCCTCGCGGGCCTCGAACCCTTCACCATGGTGGCCTGATGGATTCGCTGCCGATCTGGCGCCTGCGGCCTGCCGGGCCGGACGATGCCGACGCGCTCGCTCTGGTGGGCGCGGCGACCTTCCTTGAGAGCTTCGCAGGCGTGATCGACGGTGCGGGCCTCGTCGCGCATTGCGCCAGGCAGCACTCGGCCGAAACCTACCGCGCCTATTTCGCCAAGGGCGCGAAGGCATGGCTGGCCGAGATCGAGCCCGGCGGCGCGCCGGTCGGCTATGCCCTACTGTGCGAGCCCGAGATCGAGCATGCGCAGCCGGGCGACATCGAACTCAAGCGCA
>JASGGD010000094.1:0-17454 GCA_047605225.1 Novosphingobium sp. | reverse complement strand
GCTTCTGGGTGTCCGACGATCTCGTGACGTGGAAGCCTTACGGCACTTACAAGCCGGACCTCTCGAACATCCCCGGCCTGCCGCACGCGATGCAGCGGATCGGCGCGCCCAAGCTGTTCTTCGACAAGCCATCGGGCAAGTTCATGCTGACCTGGCACACCGCCACCGTCCCCGGCGTGCCCGAGGACCCGGAGCGCTACTGGGCCAGCCAGCGCACGCTCTATGTCCTCTCGGCCGATCTCAAGCGCTTCGACAAAGCGCCGCGCCGCCTGTTCGACTGGGACATGGCGACGATCGACACCTTCATCCAGCCCGAGGCGGACGGCAGCGGCTATTGCGCGGTGATCAAGGACGAGCGCTATCCCAGCTACAACTGGACCACCGGCAAGACGGTGCGCATCTCCTGCGCGAAGGACCTGCTTGGCCCCTACCCGCAGCCCGGCCCGCCGATCAGCCCCAACTTCCGCGAGGCGCCCACCGTCATCCGCGCGCCGGGCGGCGAGGACTGGCTGATGTACTATGAACAGTACGCGGGCACGAGCTACGGCTTGTCGAAGGCTCCGCGCCTGTCGGGCCCGTGGTTCCAGGTGTCGGGCAACTCCGGCGTGCCGGAATGGAACCGCTACGAGATGCCGGCGGGCCTGCGCCACGGATCGATGATCGAGATCAGCAAGGCGCAGTACGATGCACTGGTGAAGGCGTTTCCGAATCCGTGACAGTTAGGCGCCGTGGCTGAAGAACTCGACGATCGCGCCCTCGGGCGAGCGTACCGCGAACTGCGTGACGGTCCCGTAAGGCGCGATCTCGATTGCTGCCGGTTCGGCGTAGAGCGCCCCGCCCCGGCCGACGATCGCGGCGGCATAGGCGGGGGCATCCTCCACCTCGAAGCGTAGGCACAGGATGCCGATGTTGGGCGCGGCGCAGTCCGCGTCGCAGCGGCGGCCGTGCATCGCGGCATTGTGGATCAGCTCGACACCGCCCACCGAAGGCCCGGGCGGGTTGAAGATCACCACCCGGCGCTTCGCTCCGATCGCAGCGGGCAGCGGCAGGCCGAGCACGTCGGCGCCGGGCTCGGCCACGCCCTCGACCATGAAGTCTAGGTCCTTGTGCCAGCCAAGCACGTCCACGTAAAAGGCGATGGCGCCCTCGATGTCCTCCACCATCTGCGTCGAATTGAACACCGGCGAGAGCCTGCCCGAAGGATCGAGGCCCGGCACCTCGGGCGAGTAACGCTGGATCACCGCGAGGTTGAGCCCGTCCGGGCCGATCGCCACGACCTGCCGGACCGAGAAGTGCGCCTCGCTGTAGTCCACCGGCTCGCCGAACGCCATCCAGCCGTGACGCTGCAGCCCGCGATAGACCGCATCGACGTCGGCCGAGAACATATCGACGTCGAAGATGCCGCCGGTGTCCCAGGTCCGCTGGCTGGAGCGCATGACCTTCTGGTCCACCCCGTGGAAGCGCACCAGCCTCAGCGCACCGCGTCCCTGCTCGGTGTCCTGCGGCACGAACAGCGCCTGTTCGATCCGCGTGCATTCGGCGGGGACGTGCCAGGCCGCGAACTGCGCCGCCGGAGCATCGGGCAAGTCCACGCGGTCGTAGCCGCACACTTGCGTCAAGGGCGCCGCGAGGCGTTCGATGTCGAACGTGCTGACGACGGCTTCCTGAATGGGCTGGATGATCATCGCCTGTCAGGATGATCGCGTGCCTCGGCGCCTGTCCTGCAGGCAGCGCGCCAATGTCCGACTGGCGAAGAAACCTCAGCGCTTGGCCGTCACCTCGGGAATGTCGCTCGCGACCATCTCGCTGCGGTCGCGGGCGATGGACCAGAGACGGCGCTTCGCCTTCGGGTCCCAGTCGATGGCCTGCCCCGGCGTGGCGATGGCGAACGTCTCGACCAGTTCGAGGCGCGAGCCCGCTTCCGGCAGGCGCAGCGCGTAGAGTTCGGGCCGGTCGTGGCCGGTCGCGTAGATCAGCCCGTCTGCGCCCCAGCTCATCCCCGAGCAGCTCTTGGGGGCCATGCGGTCGAGGACTTCCTCTGGGAAGGCCCAGGTCTGTTCGATGCGGAACTGCTCGTCCATCCGCGCCAGCACGGTGTAGCGATAGTCGCGCCCCGACTCGCCACCCTTGCCCTCGTAATTCGCGAAGACGGCCCACCACTTGCCGTCGTGCCGGTCGATGACAGTCAGCGATCCCGGCCCGAAGCCGAGGCTGACGGTGCCGGAATGGCGCAGCGGGCGGGTGTCGAAGATCTCGATCGCACTGGTCTGCGGCACCGCCGGGTAGTTGGAAGCCGCGCAGTAGAGCCTCGTCTGCACCATCGTGCAGCTGTTCATGTGGGGGAACAGGCGGCGCTCGCCCTCCCACTGGTCCACCTTCTTCCCGTCCGAAAGGCGGTACTTGCCGATGCGATTGTTGTCGATCGCGTAGACGTGCTGCCCGTCCGACGCCGCGCCCTGATGCGCCTCGGGCGCGGCCATACGCAGCGCGACCGGCGCGGGCTCGGTGGTCGAGGCCGCCAGCGGCGCGGCCATGGCCAGCAGGCTCAGGAAAATCGGAAACCGGACCATGCGACGCACCCCTTCGATCGTACCCGAGCGCAGTTACGACACCCATGCTACGGTTCCATGTCGCCCGCCCAACCCGATATTTCTGAAGGAAATGCGCGGATCGCGGCATCTTTCCTGTTGCCCCGGTGCCGCTCCACGTTGCAGGAGGATCGCCATCGTCTTCGCAACTGCACACCGGAGCCCTCAGTTTGGCCGTCAGCCCTGTCCGCAAACGCGCCGAGCGCACCCCGATCCGCGCTCCCAGGAGCCAGTCGGCAGAGGGCGCGCCCACCCGCCAGTCGCTCAAGAGCGCGCAGACGCGCGGGAGGCTGATCGAGGCGACCATCCAGTGCCTCGTCAAGGTCGGCTACGCGGGCACCACTACGCCGCTGGTGGCGACCGAGGCGGGCCTGTCGCGCGGGGCGATGCTCCACCACTTCGAGAACAGCGCCACGCTGATCCGCGCCACCATCGTCGAACTGCACGAACGCCGCCTGCGCGCGTTCCGCCGCTCATCCGAGATCACCGAGCATGATCCGGCCACGATGGTCGGTGCCTACTGGAAGCAGGTGCAGAAACCGGCTTTCGTCGCCTTCCACGAACTCGCCATGGCCGCGCGCACCGATGCGCAGCTCGAGCAGATCATGGCCCCGCTGCAGGTCGAATATCGCGAGCGCTTCAATGCCGAGGCGGGCGCGCTGTTCCCCGAATGGCACTCCGCACCAGAGCAATTCGCCAAGGCCATGGCCCTGTCGCAGACGCTGATCGAGGGCATGGCGACCGGGCTCATGACCGGCGCGCTGGATGAAGCGATGGTCCCCGCGCTGCTCAAGATGCTGGAGGATCAGGTCCGGGCGATGCGGCCGAAGGGCTGAGGTCGCTCCCTAACGGCTGCCTCTAACGGCTACCATCCGCGGCGAAGTACGTCGGCGCGCGGTCGTAGTATTCCGCGCCCAGACGGCATTCCACCAGCCCCGCATCGACCGCGATGACCTGCCCGGTCACGTTGAGCCCGTCGTCGCTGGCAAGGTAGACGAAGGCTCCGGCAACCTCGTCCGCCTCGACCACGCGGCGCAGCGGGTTGCGCCCCTCTGCCGCCTTGCGCATCGCGGCGGCATCGCCATAGGCCAGTTCGGTCATGCGCGTCGGCACATTGCCCGGCGCCACCGCGTTGACGCGGATGCCGTCGGCCGCCAGCTCCGCCGCGACCGAGCGCGTCAGGCCGATCACCGCATGTTTGGCCGCCGTATAGGCATGAGGCCCCAGTGGCGCGAGCCCCGCCGCGCTGGAGGTCGAGAGGATCACCCCGCTGCCCTGCGGCCGCATCACCCGCGCGGCGTGCTTCATCCCGTAGAACACGCTGTCGAGCAGCACCGCCATGGTATCGCGCCAGGCACCGTCAGCGATCGCCTCGACCCGGCCGATCGCGCCGAGTTGCCCGGCATTGTTGACCATACAGTCGAGCCGATCATGCCGGGCCATTGCCAGATCCACAAGAGCCGCCACGTCACCTTCGCGCGTAACGTCGCAGCGAAGGAACAGGCCGCCAAGCTCTGCGGCCAGCGCGCCGCCCACGTCCTCGCGAATGTCGCCGAGCACGACGTGCGCGCCTTCGCGGACAAAGCGCCGCGCGGTCGCTTCACCCAGCCCGCTCGCAGCCCCGGTGACCACGGCAATCCTGCCTTCAAGCCGCATCCTCGCTCCTCTCATTCCTCCGGCCGGATTATGGGCGAGCCGTCCCGTGATGGCAATAAAAAGCGGTCATGACTGCTTTTTTAATGGACTTGTCGCCCGCTGCTCGCCATGTTTCGAGTCCTCGGCAAACCCCTCGCACCGCCCGGCGCATGGGGTCGCCCAAAGAGACAACCAGAACTGGAGAGGCCGGTGACGCGCGACGGCGCAGCGCTCGACTACGACGTGATCGTCATCGGCACCGGTGCCGCCGGTCTCAGCGCCGCCGCGCTTGCGCTCGACGGCGGGGCGAGCGTGCTGATGGTCGAGGCGGGCGAGCGCACCGGCGGCTCCAGCGCGCTGTCGGGCGGGGTGTTTTACGCCGCCGGAACCTCGCTCCAGCGCGAGGCGGGGATCGCCGACGACACGGTCGAGGCGATGTACCACTATTACATGACGCTCAACCAGTACAAGCTGGAGCCCGCCCTCGTGCGTACGCTGTGCGAGCAGTCGGCCCCGGCGTTCGAGTGGCTGCGCGGCATCGGCGTGGGCTTCACGCAGGACAACCTCTATGCCTCCGGCGTCGACAAGATCCGGCGCGGCCATCGCGCGAGCGGGGACGGCGCGGGTATCGTCGCCGGGCTGGAGGGCTATCTCTCGGGGAAGAACGTGGACACCGTGCTCGGCACCCGCGTCGAGCGTCTTCTGATCGAGGACGGCCGAGTGCGCGGCATCATCGCCGACGGCGCTCCGGTGCGCAGCGCCGCGACGGTGATCGCCACCGGCGGTTTCGGCGCCAACCCGGAGATGCTGGCGCAACTCTATCCGGACGCCGCGCGACATGGCGACCTGCACTGGTACATCGGCGCGCCGAGCTGCCGGGGCGATGGCATCGGCCTTGCCCGGCAGGTCGGCGGCCAGCTGAGCAAGGCGAACCGGGGCCTGCTGCTGGTCACGCCTGGCTTCGTCAAGGACCTCGAAAGCTATCTTCCCGGCTGGCTGGTGATGGTCAACCGCGAGGGCCGCCGCTTCGTCGACGAGACTATCGAGTATTCCGTGCTGGCCGCGGTGCTGGACGAGCAGCCGGGGCAGGACTGTTTCGCGATCTTCGACGAGGCATCGCGACTCGCCTCGAAGACCACGCAGTATCGCCCTGCCCCCAACTGGACCGCCGACCGCCTGCTGGACCATGTCGAAGCCGGAACCCTGATCGCCGCACCGACCATCTCGGAACTGGCGGAGAAACTGGGCCTGCCCGCAGTCCGGCTCGCGACGACGGTGGAGCGCTACAACGATCAGGTCCGGGCGAGCGATGACGCCGACTATTTCAAGCCCCCGGCGATGCTGCGTGCCGTCTCGAAAGGCCCGTTCTACGCCGCGCATATACGGCCCGGCATCATCTGCTGGACCGGCACCGGCATCCGCATCGACACCGAGGCCCGCGTGCTGGGGGCGGACGACCGCCCGGTGCCGGGCCTCTACGCCGCCGGGGAGACCACCGGCGGCATGTTCGGACAATGCTACGCGGCTGGCGGCGCCTCGATCGGCAACGCGGTCGTCTTCGGCCGCATCGCCGGAGCCAACGCCGCCTTGGACGCGACACGGATCGACACAGGAGAAGACCATGCCCACGCTTGAAGACAGGATCTCCCGGCTCGAGGCGGAATCGCAGATCCGGCAGCTGATCGCCCGCTACTGCTTCACCATCGACGACCGCGACATTCCCGCGATCCGTGCCCTCTTCGCGCCCGACGCAGTGCTGAAGTCCGCTGACGGCGTAATGAACGCGACCGGGATCGACGCGATCATGGCCCAGTACGACGGCCGTTTCGACGTGCTCGGCCCCGGCCATCACTTCATGCACGATGTGCAGATCGACTTCACCGGCGACGGCTCCGGCGAAGCCACCGGTCGCGTGATCGGCCATGCCGAGTTATGGCGTAATGGCCGGATGATGGTCACCGCGATCCGCTACGACGACCGCTACCGCCGCACCGAAGACGGCTGGAAGTTCGCCGGGCGCACCATCGGTTTCCTCTACTACGTGCCGATCGAGGAATACCCCAACATCCTCGCCACGCCGCTGCGCAACCATGCCTATGCCGAACCGATGCCCGCCGACTTCCCCGAGCGGCTGCCGACATGGATCGCCTACGAAACCTCGCGCGGGCGAGGCTGACCTTCGCACAGGAGAACGCCAGAGCGGTGAAACGCCCCCTTGCCGAAGAACCGACGATGCAGGCGCTCAAGAGCGCCCAGACCCGCGCGCGGCTGATCGATGCAACGATCCGGGTGCTCGTGCGCAGCGGCTATTCGCGCACCACGACGCCGCAAGTGGCAATCGAGGCGGGGCTGTCGCGCGGGGCGATGCTGCATCATTTCGACAACGGCGTCTCGCTGATCAAGGCGACGATCATGCACCTCCACGAACGCCGCCTGCGCGCCTTCCGCCGGGCGGCGGAACGCAGCGCGCTCGACCACCGGGCGATGGTGCGGACATACTGGCGGCAGATCCAGAAGCCCGCGTTCATCGCCTTTCACGAACTGGCGGTGGCGGCGCGCACCAACCCCGACCTCGCCGCCGTGCTGATGCCGCTGCAGGTGGAGTTTCGCGATCGGTTCAACCACCTCGCCGCACAGCTCTATCCGCAGTGGCAGGCGGAACCGGCCAAGTTCGCGCTGGCCATGGCGGTTTCGCAGGCAACCATGGAGGGCATGGCAATCAACCTCCTGACCGGGGCGATGGACGTCGAACTGGTGGAGCCGGTGCTCGAAGCGCTGGAAACCCAGCTCCACGCCCTCAGGCCGGAAGATCAGGCAGCATGAACCAAGCCTCCATCATCATCGGAGAATACGAATGAGCGGCAAGGGCAAAGGCCCCCTCGCAGGTGTCAGGGTGCTCGATCTCACCAGCGTGCTGATGGGGCCTTACGCGACGCAGATCTTCGCCGACCTCGGCGCGGGCGTGATCAAGGTGGAGAGCCCGCAAGGAGACACCACGCGCTTCATCCCCCCCGGCCCGGATGCCTCGCGCGGGGCGATGTTCCTCAACGTCAATCGCGGCAAGCGGTCGATCGTGCTCGACCTCAAGCAGAGCGAAGCCCGCGCAGCGCTCTTGAAGATGGCGGAGAGCGCCGACGTGTTCATCCACTCGATGCGCTCCAGCGCGATCGGGCGGCTCGGGTTGGATTATGCGGCGCTGAAGGCCGCGAACCCGGCGATCATTTACGCCAACCTCTACGGCTTCGCCCGGAGCGGCCCTTACCGCGACTATCCCGCCTACGACGACATCGTGCAGGCCGCTTCGGGCATCGTCGACCTGCAGGCGCGGCTCTCGGGCGGGGAGCCGACTTATGCCGCCACCGTGATCGCCGACAAGGTGGCGGGCCTGACCGGCGCCTACTCGGTGATCGCCGCGCTCTACGCGCGCGAGAAGAGCGGCATCGGACAGGAGATCGAAGTGCCGATGTTCGAGACGCTGGTGTCCTTCGCCATGGTCGAGCACTTGTGCGGCTCGCTCTTCGTGCCGCCCCAAGGCCCGCCCGAATACCCCCGCGCCACCTCGGAAGCGCGACGGCCCTACCGCACGGCGGACGGCTACATCGGCGTGATGATCTACAACGACAAGCACTGGCGCGCCTTCTTCGATGCGCTGGGCAATCCGGAATGGTCGCAGGACGCTATGTTCGCCTCGATGCGATCGCGCACGCAGAACATCGGCACGGTGCTGGCGAAAGTGGCCGAGGTGATCGAGACGCGAAAGACCGAAGAATGGGTGGGCCTGTTCCGACAGGCGCACATTCCCGCCACCGCGATCCGCAGCCTGACCGACCTGCTCGAGGACCCGCACCTCGTCGAGACCGGCTTCTGGCAGGAGCGCGATACCCCGGACGGCACGCTGCGCTTCCCCGGCATCCCGACAACTTTCTCCGAGACCCCCGGCGCCATCGGCGACCCCGGCCCGGCACTCGGCGGCGAAAGCCTCGAAGTCCTGCGCGAAGTGGGCTTCTCCGAGGCCGAGATCGCCGACCTCGCAGCATGCGGCGCAGTGAGGACGGCGGCATGACCGCCCCGGAAGCCCACTGGCGCGCGGCGCTGGCAGAAGGCCGCCTGCTCCTCCAGCGCGCGCCGGACGGCAGCGCCGTGTTCCCCCCACGCCTCGCCGCGCCGGGGACCGGGGAACCGCTCGAATGGTTCGAGGCTTCGGGGCGCGGCGAAGTCTACAGCTTCTCGTGGATCAGCCGAAAGCCGCCCGCAGAGCCCTATCACGTCGCGCTGATCGACCTCGACGAAGGCGCAAGGCTGATGAGCCGGGTCGAGGGCGTGACGCCGGAAACACTGGCGATCGGGATGCGCGTAGAGGCTTTCGTGGAGCATGGCGGGGAGGCGCCGCTGCTGCTGTTTCGGGCGGTGGAGGCATGACCCACCCCGTCCGGCTAGGCAGCAAGCTGCCAAGCCTCCCGGCCCTCCCGCAAGCGGGAAGGCAGACACCGCGTTCCCCCTCCCGCTTGCGGGAGGGGAGCGAGACTTACGAAGCCGCAGGCGTAGTTAGTCGCAGCGGGGTGGGCCAAGCGCCCGCTCAGAACCACAAGGCATACGCATGACCGACACCTTCCCCCGCGCCCGCACCGCCATCGCCGGCCTCGCCACCTTCGGCGTCGGCGAGACGCCCGGCTTCACCTCGATGGAACTGACCGCGCAGGCCACACTGCTCGCTCTCGCCGACGCGGGGCTGACGCTGCCTGAGGTCGACGCGCTCTTCGTGTGCCAGCCTGACGATTTCTTCGCCGGGCTGTCCTTCGCGGAATACCTCGGCCTGCACCCGCGCTACACTGACAACAACCGCACCGGAGGCTCTGCGTTCATGAGCCACATCGCCAGCGCCGCACTCATGCTGGAGGCGGGCTACATCGACTGCGCGCTGATCGCCTACGGCTCCAACCAGCGCAGCAACGGCGGCAGGCTGGCGACGAAGATCACCAGCAACCAGTGGGACGCGCCCTATGCGCCGATCTTCCCGCTCACCGCCTACGCGCTGGCGACGGCGCGACACATGCACGAGTTCGGGACCACCCGCGAAGACCTCGCCGCAGTAGCGCTCTCCGCTCGGGCCTGGGCCAGCACCAACCCGGAAGCCTTCGCCAGAGGCCCGCTCACGATGGAGGAGTGCCTTTCCGGCCGCATGATCAGCACGCCGATCTCGGCGCGCGACTGTTGCCTCGTCACCGACGGCGCGGCCGCGATCGTGATGACGCGGACCGAGCGGGCGCGCGATCTGGCGAAACCGGCCGTGCCCGTCCTCGGCGCGGCGGCGGCGACATGGTGGAACTCGATCGCGCAGGCCAAGGACGTAACGGTTACCGCCGCAAAGGAGTCCGGCGCACGCGCGATGGCGATGGCGGGCGTCTCCCCTTCGGAAATTCGCACCGCACAGCTCTATGATGCGTTCACGATCAACACGATCCTGTTCCTCGAAGACCTCGGCTTCTGCCCCAAGGGCGAAGGCGGCCGCTTCGTCAGCAGCGGCGCCATCGCGCCGGGCGGGAGCCTGCCGGTCAACACAAACGGCGGCGGCCTCTCGTGCTGCCACCCCGGCATGTACGGCCTTTTCGCGATCATCGAGGCCGCCCGCCAGATCCGGGGCGAGGCGGCGAACCAGTTGGCGGGCGTGGACGTCGCCCTCGCGCACGGCAACGGCGGCACCCTGTCGAGCCAGGCGACGGTCGTGCTGGGCAGCATGGCGACGCTGTGATGCGGCCCCGATCAGACTTGGGATCAGCCCCCGATCCACGCCTCGATCATCGGCCGGATCGGCTCGCCGACCAGTTCGAGCACCGGCCCATCCCCGCACGCCATATAGGCCATCTGTCCATAGCGGTGCTTGGGCGAGGCCCCCGCCGCGATCAGCCGCCAGCCAGCGGCGAGCAGCGCCTCCACCTCCGCGCCGACGTCGTCCACCCACGCGCCGACGTGGGCTTGAGAAACCGCGCGCAGGGCCTCGTAAGCGCCGCCGGGCCGCATCTCGATCAGCTCGACATGGATCGGTCCCTGCCGCGAGTACGTGACGGTAAGGTGCGCCTCCGACCAACCCGTCTCGGGCAGCCAGACCCGCAGCGGATCGAACTGCCGGACCGGCGCCCAGTCGATGCCCAGCCCCGCCGTCAGCCCGGCCATCGCGCTCCGGATGTCATCGACGATGAGCCCGTGGTGATGCAGCTTTTCGAATGCCTTCAAGTGACCCTCTTCCCGTTCAATTAATGTGGAGATGCCTGCGATGACCGGCCTGATCGTGGAACGCCGTGGCGCCGTGTGCCTCCTGACCATCGACCGCGAGCACGCCCGCAACGCCCTCGACGCCGCGACCTCGCAGGCGATGGACGCGGCGATCTCCGCAGCCGAGGCGGACCCTGTGGTGGGGGCGATGATCGTCACCGGCACCGGCAACCGCGCCTTCTGTTCGGGTATGGACCTCAAGGAAGCGGAGCGCGTCGGCGCCGGGCACGGGCTGATCCCCGGCCGGGGCTTCGGCGGCATCACCGAGCGCCGCCGCACCAAGCCGCTGATCGCCGCGATCAACGGCGCGGCCGTCGCGGGCGGATTCGAGATCATGATGGCCTGCGACATGGTCTTCGCCGCCGAACACGCGATGATGGGCGTCAGCGAGGTCAAGCGCGGCCTCTTCGCCTTCGCCGGAGGCATCCAGCGCCTCGCCGCCCAGGTCCCCCGCGCCACCGCGCTCGCCATGATCATGACCGGCGAACTGCTCTCTGCCCGCCGCCTCTTCGACCTCGGCGTCGTCACCGAAGTCGTGCCCGCCGAGCGGCTGATGGAGCGGACGCTGGAGGTCGTCGAGGCGATGCTCGCGAACAGCTGGCAGGCGATCAACAACGGACGCGAACTCTACGAACTGTCGACCGGCATGGACACCGCGCAGGCGCTCGCCGTCGGCAATGCCTGGGGCAAGGCGACGCTCGCCAGCGCCGACAGCCGCGAGGGCATCGCCGCTTACGCGAGCAAGCGCGAGGCGCATTTCGACCGGGGCTGAGCGAACCCGTCGGCAGGGCAATGTAATAACAATCACTGTTGACTGTTTTATCGCATGGAAGGTAGGATCGCAAGCATCGCACCGACAGAATCAAACATACATGTCTGTTTTTGATTCTGCTGCGGCCCACCCTGCACAGGCGGGGTGCAAGGCAAGGGAGAGAAGGCCGATGCTCGATCTGGTCGCAGATCAAACCCCAGAGAACGATTTCGCGCGCATGGATTACGAGCGCGATCGCAAGGGCCCGCCTGAAGGGTTTCCCCGCCTGCCCGACATCCCCGGCACGCGTTATACCGACCCCGAGTTCCTGCGCCTCGAACGCGAGATGATGTGGGACAAGGCCTGGCTCTACGCGGGCCACACCGATCAGGTGCCGAACCCCGGCTCCTGGTTCCTGACCCGCAATTCCGGCGTGCCGATCATCGTCGCGCGCAATCTAAAGGGTGAGGTCAAGGCGTTCTACAACACCTGCCAGCACCGTGGTGCCCCCCTCGTCACCGAGGAGGTCGGCGAGGGACGCGGCTTCGTCTGCGGCTACCATGGCTGGAGCTACACCCTCGACGGAAAGCTCACGGCGGTGCGCGACAAGCGCGACTTCGTCGATCTCGACATGTCGTGCCGCTCGCTTGTTCAGGTTCGGTGTGAACTGTTGGGCTCGCTGATCTTCATCAACCGCGATCCTGAAGCCCAGCCCTTGATGGAGCACATCGGTCCGATGGCCGAGCAGCTCGAACAGTTCGAGCTTGACACCCTGCGCCTCGTCGACAGCCGCAGCTATGAAGTCGACTGTAATGTCAAAGTCTTACTTGACGCTTTTCTGGAGGTTTATCACCTCAAGTCGATCCACATCAACACGGTGGATCGCTTCCTCGACCACCGCGCGATGATCGTTACGCTCTGGCCGGGCGGACACAGCCGAATGGCGACACCCAATCGCCGTCCGGACTGGGTCGACCCCGGCACCGTCGGCATGCCTGCGATCGCCTCGATCACGGAATTTCCGGCGAAGAACAACGTCAGCTACCAGATCTACCCCAACTTCATCATGCCGCCCGCCCCCACAGGCATCCCGATCCTGCAGTTCTGGCCGATCGGTACGAAGCGCACGCGCGTCGTCTCCAGCTGGCTCGCGCCCGATCACGATCCCGAGAACCCGCACCCGCTCTGGCCGACCCGCCTGAGCAACTGGGAGCGCATTCTCTACGAGGACCTGCAATACGCCCCCCAAATCCAGGAATCGCTGGAAAGCCCCGGATTCAAGGGGATGCCGCTGAATTATCAGGAGCGCCGCATCTACCACTGGCACGAGGAGCTGGACCGCCGCATCGGCCTCAACCGGGTGCCCGAGCACGCGCGGGTGGAGCAGGTGCTGAGCGACTGGGTGCAGCGGGACTGAGCGCCGACATTCAAAAACGGGACGGGAGAACACGCATGCCCCATCTGGCCGGAAAGATCGCCGTCGTCGTCGGTGCGGCTAACCGGGACAACATGGCGCAAGTCATCGCCCGCCGCCTCGCGACCGATGGCGCGACAGTGATCGTCGCAGGCCGCAAGGCGGATGAACTCGAACGCCTCGCCGCCGAGATCGGCGGGCTGGCGGTGACCGGCTGCGACCTCACGAGCGAGGAAGACCTTGCCCGCCTCGGCGATACGGCCAAGGTGACGTACGGCGGGATCGACATCGCCGTGAACGCCACGGGCTGGGGTCTGCTCAAGCCCTTCCTCGAAACCACCAAGGCCGAAATCGAGCAGATGACGGCGCTGCAGTTCACCGGCGCGATCCTGTTCTATCAGGCCATGCTGCGGGTGATGCGCGACGGCGGATCGCTGATCCAGATCTCGTCCGCCACCGCCTCTATCATGCTGGAGGACCATGCCGCCTACATGGGCACCAAAGCAGGCGCCGACCATGTGATCCGCTGTATCGCCAACGAGTTCGGCCATCGCGGCATCCGCGCCAACTCCGTCGCCCCGGGCTTTACCGTGACGCCGATGACAGAAAAAGCATCGAAAAACATAGCGATAATTGAAACTTTTGCGAAAGAGTATCCACTCGGCCGCGTCGGCACCAGCGAGGACATCGCCGAGGCCGTGTCCTGGCTGGCAGGGGATGCCTGCTTCATGAGCGGGCAGGTCCTCCAAGTGAACGGTGGGCTCACCCTGCGCCGAAACCCGACCAACGCCGAGATCGTGAGCGCGGTGAGAGCCGCTCGATCATGTTTGAAAGAAATGTGAGCGGCATCCGCTTTCGCACCGCAGTGAGGAAACCCAGCGAAATCGCGAACGCATGGCAGCCATGGCGGGGGTATGCGACAACCGTTCCTGTGGCTGGCCTAGGTCCTTTCCATCCAGCACCGACTGTGGCGCCGAACAAAGTCAGTGGACGTACAGCCTTTTTAGCCCGCACGCTGCGAGACGAGCGCTCGGAAAGCCTCCAGGCTGCAGGGTCACCGCAGCAGAATTGCCGCACCCGGGGATCGGAAGATATTGGCGGTAGGCGATATCGCGGCCAGTTAGCGGTCGTAGTTCGCGGAGCTGGTCCATGGACTGGGCGCGGTAAAAGGCGCGGACATAGCGCATACCCTTGCCGTCCTTACAGTTCGAGCCGACCGCGCTCCCTGGCGGATATCGTCGGCCGGATAGGTGGGCACTGCCCAGTGCAGCCCGAAGCCGCCTACGTCGGCGATATTGGTGTCATGCCCGGCGAGCAGCGTCAGCTTCGTGTCGTCGGACCGGGTGAGCGTGGCAACGATTTCGCGTGCCAGCGGCGCGGCCGCCGTGCGCGCGACGTAGTCGGGACGGTTCGAATATTGAACTTCAAAGGGTGGAACTTCAACATCGTCTTGATCTCCGCGCGCGTGGCGCGCCCCCACGCGACATCTTTCATCGGCATGCCCTCGATATATTCGAGCAAGAAAGTCGGCTACGTCATTTCGTCGAGCGGTCCGACGAGCTCAGGGCGATCGTGCGGCACAGCGACCAGCTCGGCTGGCTCGGTGACTGGACAGGCAGGTCCCGCGCAGCCGAGCGCCTTGGCAAGCAGGTTCAACTGCGGCCGGTAGGCACGCCCTTCCAGACCGATGCCGCCCTTGGGCGCGAGTGCCAGGGCTTCTGCATAGGCACGCTGGCCGTCGAAGCTTGCGGGATGATCGTCGAGCCCATGGATATCGGATCCATCCTCGGGCCCGGATGTCAATTATCACCGGCGTACAGCCAGGGCGAACCTGCGATCCAGGCTTCGGCCGTCTTCTGCGTGCGTTGCTTGCCGCTGGCCTTGATCACAATGCTGCCCGACGCGGGGCAGCCGTTACCGAACAGCCCGGTCGCCTGATAGAATGTGCGATCCGCCGCGCCGACAATGTCGCGCCCTGAGCGCCGCGCGGCGTCAGAGCCAGTCGACCGGCCAGCTGGGCCAAGCCTCTTGGGTATAGCCCGCGGGCGCGGGATTGGCGCTGGTCGGTGGCCTTATGCCGTGGCGCATCAGCATGACCACGTGCTCAAGCTGAAGATCAGACTTCGCAGCCAGGCGGGTGACGGGGCTCCGCGCATCGGCAGCGGTCATGGCCAGCGGCAGGCCAAGCAACAAAACGGCGGGAATAATATGCTTGAACACGGCGGCGGTACTCCGCGGAAAAACGCTTTCATAAACCCTGATATTTGTCAGTGGTGTGGCGATCGACAAAGTCATCGCCGTCACCGCGGTTCACACAAATACCATCAGACTGAAACATTAAAGCCATGCAAGGTTGATAGCGGCACGTAATAGCCGGGCGTCGAATGATCCCGGCAGTATCCCTCGTGGCGTCGGGCGATGGCTTCGCGTGTGATTTACAAACCTGAAAGGGTGATCCACGATGTCCAGAATCCCCGGCCAGCCCGGCCGCTCGCCGCATGCTTCTCGCCGCCAGCGCAACTGCCCTGATGGTGTCGCTGGCCGCGCCCACCTGGGCCGCCGAGGCCGATCCCGCCCTGCCGAGCGCACCGACCGCCGAAGAAGACGCCATCGTCGTCACCGGACAGCGCACCGCGGAACTGCGCGCGCTCCAGATCAAGGAGCGCTCGATCCAGGTCCAGGAAACCCGGGTGGCCGACGATGTCGGCAAGCTGCCCGACCAGAACGTGGCCGAAGCGGTCAAGCGCCTGCCGGGCCTTTCGGTTGCCAACGACCAGGGCGAGGGCCGCTACGTCATCATACGCGGCGTCCCCAACCTGGTCAACGTCACGGTCAACGGCCAGACCCAGCCGGTGCCGGAGCCCGAAGGCCGCCAGGTCAAGCTCGACTACATCCCCTCGGCGATGATCGCCGCCGTGACCGTGACCAAGTCGTTGACCCCGGACCAGGACGCCAATGCCATCGGCGGCTCGGTCGACATCCGCACGCTCAGCGCTTTCGATCGCACGCAGGACTTCTCCGCCGGTCGCGGGGAAGTCGGCCGCTATGACCTGACGGTAGCACCCCTGGTCGCTTGACGGTCAGGCCGGCGGCAAGTTCGGCGCCAACAAGGAATTCGGCATCGTCGTTTCGGGCAACTATTCCAAGCGCCCGATCGAATCCGAGAACTTCCAGGGCTCGACCACTTTCGACGCCAATGGCCGTCCCGACCAATACGGCCTGCGCGACTACAACCTCGTGCGCGAGCGGACCGGAGTGGTCGTCAACCTCGACTATCGGCCGAGCGATGCGGTGAAGCTCTATCTGCGCGGCACCTATTCGAAGTTCACCGATCACGAAACGCGCGACCAGAACCGCGTCGATAGCCTGTTCGCCGGCACGACCAACCGGTACACGACGGGCACGACCAGCGGCGACTTCGCCAATGCCCGCCCTTCCGTCCTGATCCGACTGCGCAACGAGGATGACAACACCAAGTCGATCTCGGGCGGCGGCGCTTTCAAGACCGGCGGCGGCCAGCTCGATATCAGCGCCGCCTGGGCTCGCGCGATCAAGAACGATCCGCTGCGTAGCGAATTCAACTTCCGCGGCAACACCACCGCGCGCACCTCCGCTGCCGGGCGCAGCATCAGCGGCACTTACGACATTTCCGGCGACACGCCCCTGTTCGTCGCGCCCCGGCGAACTACTCGCTGAACAGCGTCAACTACGATCGCCGCCACGCGCAGGAAGACCTCTGGCAGGTCCGTGCCGACTATACGCAGCCCGTGGCCATCGGCGACGATTCCGCGATCAAGATCGGCGCCAAGTACCTCGATCGGCACAAGACCAACGATCGTGCCTATCAGCAGTACAGCCTCGCGAGCGGCAAGACCTTCACCGCGGCCAACGCGTCCTACACCGGCGACACGAGCTTCTACGACGGCGCCTACACCTTCGGCCCGCGCATCGACTACAATGCGGCGCAGGCCTATGCCGTCGCCAACGGCGTGCTCACGCAGAGCGCGTCGAACCTGACCAGCTCGCTCAACAACAGCCTCGTCAACGATTACGACGTGCGCGAGAAGATCTGGGCCGGCTATGCCATGGCGACGCTGAACTGGGGCGCGCTCACGGTGATCCCGGGTGTGCGCGTCGAGCATACGCAGGACGACACCAAGGCGAAGGTCATCAACTCCAGCGCCACGGTGAACGACGGCTACAACAGCTTCGGCCACAAGTCCTACACCAACGTCACGCCCGGCGTGAACGTCAAGTACGAGCCGCAGAAGGACCTGATCGTCCGCTTCGCTGCGACGACCTCGATCGCGCGGCCCAACTATCCGGACCTCGCCCCCTACGTCTCGGTCGACACCACCACCAGCCCGACCACGATCACGCTGGGTAACCCGGACCTCAAGCCGTACAAGGCGCTGAACCTCGACGCGGCGGTCGAATTCTACCTGCCGAACAAGGGCGTGATCTCGGTCGGCGCGTTCTACAAGCACCTCGACGACCCGATCTACTCGCAGACCGTCAGCGTCACGAACTACACGGTCGCCGGGCAGACCTTCAGCTCGGCGTCGCTGGTCCAGCCGCTCAACGTCGACAAGGCGGAAATCTATGGCGTCGAGTTCAACCTCGTCTACCAGTTCGATTTCCTGCCGGCACCGCTCGACGGGCTCGGCGTCTCGGGCAACCTCACGCTCGTCGACGGCCACGGCGAAGGCAGCGCCAACCGCAGCGGCCAGTTCCCGCTGTTCTACCAGTCGAAGACCGTGGGCAACGCCGCGCTGACCTACGAGAAATACGGGGTC